>JBBQVR010000053.1:0-20911 GCA_038211355.1 Rhodobacterales bacterium
GCGCAGGACGGGTTCTCAAAACACCTTGCCGGCGAATATTCGACCCAGATGATCATCATGATCCGCTACTGGGTCTTTGCCGGATTCGTCACCGTCCTTGCGCTGCGCAGGCCCGAGGGCCCCCGCGCCGCGATCCGGTCAAACCGGCTGGGGGCGCATCTGGTGCGGTCTTGCCTGCTGGTGGCCGAGATTTGCCTGATCGTCTGGGGCTATACCCTGATCGGGCTAATCGAAAGCCACGCGATCTTTGCGATCTGCCCCCTGCTGATCGTCGCCCTTTCCGGCCCGATTCTGGGTGAGCGGATCATCTGGCAACGCTGGGCCGCTGTCGGCGTGGGGATGCTGGGCGTGCTGGTCATCCTGCGGCCGGGGGTGGGGGTGTTCAGCTGGGCCGCCATCCTTCCCCTCGCCGCCGCCTTTTTCTTCGCGCTTTATTCCGTCCTGACCCGCCTGACGACCCGGGATGAGCCGACGTTCCCCGCCTTCTTCTGGCCCGGCGTGATCGGTGCCGTGCTGATGACCGGCGTCGGCCTGCCGCATCTTGAGGCGATGGCCCCGCAGGACACTGCCTTCCTTGCCGTCTATTGCGCGCTGTCGATCTTTTCGCACTGGCTGCTGCTGAAGTGCTATGAGCAGATCGAGGCCGCGCGCGTGCAACCCTACGCCTACCTTCAGATCGTCTTCGTCACCATCCTCGGCATCACGATCTACGGCGAGGTGCTTGAGCTTCCCGTCGCCCTTGGCACCGCCATCATCGTGGCCGCCGGCCTTTACGCCCTGTCGCTGGAACGGAAGACCGCATGACCATGCCGCACTCCGTCACCGTCCAGAACACCCGTCTGGGCATCTGGCTGATGATTGCCACCAGCATCGTCTTTGCCGTGCAGGACGGAATCTCGCGGCATCTGGCCGCGAATTACAGCGTGATGATGGTGGTGATGATCCGGTTCTGGGTCTTTGCCGCTTTCGTGGTCGTTCTGGCCGCGCTTAGCACCGGTGGCCTGCGGGCAGCGGCGAAAAGCCACTATCCTTGGGCGCAACTGGCGCGCGGGGTGATCCTTGTCACCGAGATTTGCGTGATGGTCGTGGGCTTCGTAAAGCTGGGCCTGATCGAGGCGCATGCGGTTTTCACCTGCTACCCGCTGCTAATCGCAGCCCTCTCAGGCCCGATCCTGGGGGAGAAGGTCGGCTGGCGGCGCTGGACGGCGATCCTTGTGGGCTTTGCTGGTGTCCTGATTATCCTGCAGCCGGGGTTCACGGTCTTTTCGCCTTGGGCGCTGGTGCCGTTGCTTGCGGCGTTCCTTTTCGCGCTTTACGGGCTTTTGACCCGCTTCGTCGCACGCAAGGACAGCGCCCCGGTCAGCTTTTTCTGGACGGGTGTGGTGGGTGCCATCGCCATGACACCCTTCGGCCTGGCCAACTGGACCTGGATGGCCCCGGCCGATTGGGCCTGGATGACCACCCTGTGCTGCACCGCCGTGCTGGGCCACTGGCTGTTGATCCGCGCCTACGCCGTGGCCGAGGCGTCGGCGATCCAGCCCTTTGCCTATCTGCAACTGGTCTTTGCCTCGTCCATCGGGCTTTTCCTGTTTGGTGAGGTCTTGCGCGTCAACGTGGCCATTGGTGCCTTCATCGTGGTCGCGGCAGGGGTCTTTACCCTTTGGCGGCAAAGGGTGCGCGAAAAGGCAGCCTTGCGCGCCGCGTAGCAGCCCCGTTGCCCCGCCCCCACCATCGGCGTAAAACCCGAGGCAACACCTGACAGGAGGAGCCTGCCCCATGACCGCCGCAAATCCGGGCCCGAAACCCGTCGTCCTGTGCATCCTTGACGGCTGGGGCATCGGCCCGAACCCTGAGACCAGCGCCCCGGCGCAGGCGCGGGTGCCGGTGTTCAACCACCTGATGGCCTCTTGCCCGCATGCCACGCTGACCACCTTCGGCCCTGATGTGGGCCTGCCCACCGGCCAGATGGGCAACTCTGAGGTCGGCCATACCAACATCGGCGCAGGCCGTGTGGTAGCGATGGATCTGGGCGCGATTGATCTTGCGGTTGAAGATGGCAGCTTTGCAATGAACCCCGCGATCCTGGACTTTGCCGCCAAGGTCAAGGCGCGCGGCGGCACCGCACATCTGATCGGTGTGGTGTCCGATGGCGGGGTGCATGGCCACGTCAACCACATCCTTGCCGCAGCCCGCGCGATCACCGCCCTTGGCGTGCCTGTTGCGCTGCACGCCATTACCGACGGGCGTGATGTGTCGCCCTCCTCGGCGCAGGGCTATGTGACAACGCTGGTCCAGCGCCTGCCCTTCGGCGCGGGCATTGCCACGGTGACGGGCCGCTACTGGGCCATGGACCGCGACAACCGGTGGGAGCGTGTGGCCCGCGCCTACCAGGTGATGGTGAACGCCAAGGGTGAGGCCGCGCCGAACGCGATTGCCGCCATCGCCAATTCCTACGCCAAGGCGGAAACCGACGAGTTCCTCGCCCCCACGGTAATTGACGGCTACCAAGGCGCGCGGGATGGCGACGGCATCTTCTGCCTGAACTTCCGTGCCGACCGTGCCCGCGAAATCCTTGCCGCCTTCGGCGACCCCGCCTTCACCGCCTTTGACACCGGCCCCCGGCCCGCATGGTCCGCCATGCTGGGGATGGTGGAGTATTCCGACAGCCACAATACCTACATGCCCTCGGCCTTCCCCAAGCGCGTGCTGGTCAATACCCTTGGCGAATGGGTCTCAAACCACGGCCGCACCCAGTTTCGCCTGGCAGAGACCGAGAAATACCCCCACGTCACCTTCTTCCTGAATGGCGGGCGTGAGGTGCCTTACCCCGGTGAGGCCCGCGCCATGCCGCTGTCGCCCAAGGTTGCCACCTATGACCTGCAACCGGAAATGAGCGCGCCCGAAGTGACCGACCGTCTGGTTGAGGCGATCCAGCATGGCTATGATCTGATCGTCGTCAACTTCGCCAACCCCGACATGGTTGGCCATACCGGCTCACTACCCGCCGCGATCCTGGCGTGTGAAGCGGTGGACAAGGGCCTTGCCCGCGCGCTGGCTGCGCTTACCGCACGCGGCGGTGCCATGCTGATCTGCGCCGACCATGGCAATTGCGAGGTGATGGTTGATCCCGTCACCGGCGGCCCCCACACCGCGCATACCACCAACCCGGTGCCGGTGATCCTGGTCGGCGGCCCCCCCGGCGCCACCCTGCGCGATGGACGCCTGTCAGACCTTGCGCCCACTTTGCTGCAGCTGATGGGCCTGCCGCAACCGGTTGAGATGACGGGGGAAACCCTGATCAAATGATCCGCGCTTTCGCCCCAAGCCTTGCGCTGGTGGCCTGCCTTGCGCTTGCCACCCCTGCTGCGGCGCAAAGCGTAGCCGAACAGGCCGCCGCCGCATCTGCTGACCTGCAAGGCGCCGTTGCCGCCCTTGAGGCAGCGGTTGAGGCCCGGGATCGCGTCACCGCCCTCAGCCAGACGATCCGTGCCTATGAAGACGGCCTTGCCGCCTTGCGTGGTGCCCTGCGGCAGGCCGCCCTGCGTGAGGCCAGCCTGACCCGCCAGTTTGACGCCAAGCGCGACAGCATCGGCCGCCTGCTGGGGGTCCTTGCCACGATGGAGGCGAACCCCGGCCCCCTTCTGCTTTTGCACCCCGATGGGGCCTTGGGCACGGCCCGGTCGGGCATGATGATGGCCGATGTCACCCCCGCCCTGCAGGCCGAGGCCGAGGGGCTGCGGGCCGAGCTTCAGGAACTTGCCGATCTGCGCGCGCTGCAACTGTCTGCCGGGCAAACGCTGGCCGATGGCCTTGCCGCCGCCCAGACCGCCCGCACCGACCTGTCGCAAGCGATCTCGGACCGGGTAGACCTGCCGCGCCGCTTCCTGGAAGATCCCGACACCTTGCGCCTGCTGCTGGAAGGCGCGGACACGCTGGATGCCTTTGCCGCCGGTCTTTCGCCCGATGCGGGCGGCACAGCCAGCTTTGCCGCCGCCAAGGGAACCCTGCCCCTGCCCGTGCTTGGCCGCACCCTGCGCAAACCCGGTGAGGCGGACGCCACCGGCACCCGCCGCCCCGGCCTGACGCTTGCCACCGGCCCCCGCGCACTGGTCACGGCACCCTGGCCTGCAACCATCCGTTACCGGGGCCCGCTTCTGGACTACGGAAATGTGATGATACTCGAACCCGGGGACGGCTATCTATTGGTTCTGGCCGGACTGGATGTTCTGTATGGCGAGGTCGGGGAAGTCGTGGCCGCAGATGCTCCGCTTGGATTGATGGGCGGGGCTGACGATGCCTCGGCGGAATTCCTGACCGCGCAGGCAGAAGGGTCTGGCGGGCGTGGAACGGAAACGCTCTATATGGAACTCAGACAGGGTGCCGAAGCCTTGGACCCGATGCCTTGGTTCAAGGCCACTGGCCGCACAGACGCCGAAACAGAGGCCAAACCAGAGGATTGACGATTTATGAGAAAGTTCATGATGGCCGCGCTGGTCGGAACGGTGTCCGGGGTCGCGCTGACCACGCAGATCGCCGGGCCCCTGATCGCGCAAGAGGCCACTTCCGATACCTCGGTCTATGAACAGCTTGACCTGTTCGGCGACATCTTCGAACGCATCCGCGGCCAGTATGTCGAAGAGGTCTCGACCGAAGATCTGGTGACCGCTGCCATCAACGGCATGCTGACCTCGCTTGACCCACACTCCAGCTATCTGTCGGCCAAGGATTTTGATGACATGCGGGTGCAGACCCGTGGCGAATTCGGCGGCCTCGGGATCGAGGTGACGCAGGAAGAGGGCTTTATCAAGGTCATCTCGCCGATGGACGACACCCCGGCCTTCAAGGCCGGGATCCTGGCGGGCGACTTCATTACCCATGTGAACGGCGAATCCGTCCTTGGGCTGGTGCTGGATGAAGCGGTGGAAATGATGCGCGGCCCGATCGGGTCGGAAATCATCATCACCGTGGTCCGCGAAGGCACGCCTGAACCCTTTGACGTGTCGATCATCCGCGACACGATCAAACTGGTCGCCGTGCGCGGCCGCGTCGTCGGCAATACGGTTGTCCTGCGCATCACCACCTTCAACGACCAGACCACCAGCGGCATGATCACCGCGCTGAACAAAGGGGTGGAAGAGTTGGGCGGCATGGAGAACGTCGAAGGCGTCGTCCTTGATCTGCGCAACAACCCCGGCGGCCTGCTGACCGAATCGATCACCGTGTCGGATGCCTTCCTGGAAAAGGGTGAAATCGTCTCGACCCGTGGCCGTCAGACTGACAGCGGGGAACGCTACAACGCCGAACCGGGCGACCTGATCAACGGCAAGCCGATCGTCCTTTTGATCAACGGCGGTTCGGCTTCGGCATCGGAAATCGTGGCGGGTGCGCTGCAAGACCACCGCCGCGCCATCGTGGTTGGCACCAAAAGCTTTGGCAAAGGCTCGGTCCAGACGCTGATCCCGCTGCGGGGCGATGGCGCGATGCGCCTGACCACCGCGCGCTACTACACGCCGTCAGGCCGGTCGATCCAGGCGCTTGGCATCTCGCCCGATATCGTGGTGAACCAGCCGCCGCCGGTTCCGGTGGTTGAGGGTGAGGAAGACGCCCCCACATCGGCCGTCCGCAACCGGTCCGAGGCTGATCTGCGCGGTGCGATCACCAATGATTCGATGACGGATGAGGAACGGCGCCTCTATGAGGAAGAGCTTGCCCGCGCCGAGGAATCCGCGAAACTGCGGGACGAAGATTACCAGCTCGCCTACGCCGTCGACATCATCAAGGGGCTGACCGCTATCGCCCCCGACCAACCATAAGGAGTGCGGGCGGGGCCACCCCCGCCCGATATCCATGCCAGATCCGCAGACCAATCCTGAAAGCCTGCCCTACCGCCCCTGCGTCGGCATCGTGCTGATCGACGCCCGCGGTCTGGTCTTTGCGGGCCAAAGGCTCGACAATCCCGTGCCCGCCTGGCAAATGCCGCAAGGTGGGATTGATGACGGTGAAACCCCCAAAGCCGCCGCCTTCCGTGAGCTTTGGGAAGAAACCGGCGTGACGCGTGATCTGGTAGAGCCCATCGCCAAGACCCACGGCTGGGTGACCTACGACCTGCCGCCCGACCTTCTGGGTCGCGTCTGGGGCGGCAAGTATCGCGGCCAAAAGCAGAAATGGTTCCTGTTCCGCTTTGTTGGCCGTGACAGCGATATCAAGATCGCCACCGAACACCCCGAGTTTGCCCAGTGGCGCTGGATTATGGCCGATGAGATGATTGACGGCATCGTGCCCTTCAAGCGCGCGGTTTACGAAGAGGTGACCCGCAGTTTCCGCGCCTATCTGGCCTGACAGGTCCGGCCACCGCGCGGTGGGACCCACACCAGTTCGGGCCAGAAATTTCACCCAATCAGATGCTGCAACGCGGAACGCG
Source organism: Rhodobacterales bacterium (assembly GCA_038211355.1). Classification (GTDB taxonomy): domain Bacteria; phylum Pseudomonadota; class Alphaproteobacteria; order Rhodobacterales; family Rhodobacteraceae; genus Tabrizicola. The sequence goes on from JBBQVR010000053.1 coordinate 6,422, forward strand.
CGTCCCGGCGACCCCGAAAGGCCGGCATTTCCGCCTTTTCTGCCCACAGACGCCCTGCAGTCGCTTGAATTCCGCCCCTTTCCCGCGCTACGGACCCGCCCGACAGGCGGCCTTCGCCGCAGTGACATGAAGCGGCCGACGCCGCAGTGACCCAAAGCGGCCGACGCCGCAGTGAAAGGCTGACCCGATGACTTTGCCGAACCTGGCCCCGATCCCGGAACTTTACGTCTCCTACGATTCCGCCCAGAAGCTGAAGCATGAGGCGGCCGCCCTGCCGTCCTGGGACCTGACCGCCCGGCAGGTCTGCGATCTGGAGCTGCTGATGAACGGCGGTTTCAACCCGCTCAAGGGCTTCATGGGGCAAGCCGATTACGATGGCGTCGTCGCCAACATGCGGATGGCGGATGGCACGCTGTGGCCAATGCCGATCACGCTGGACGTGTCAGAAACCTTCGCCGACAAGGTCGAACCCGGTCAGGACATTGCCTTGCGCGATGCCGAAGGGGTGATCCTTGCGATCCTGTCGATCAGCGACAAATGGGTGCCCAACAAGGCGCTTGAGGCCGAGCATGTCTTCGGCGCTGATGATCTTGCGCATCCTGCCGTGAACTACCTGCATAACCAGGCCGGCAAGGTCTACCTTGGCGGCCCGATCACCGGCATCCAGCAGCCCGTGCACTATGACTTCAAGGCCCGCCGCGACACCCCGAACGAGTTGCGCGCCTTCTTCCGCAAGATGGGCTGGCGCAAGATCGTCGCCTTCCAGACCCGCAACCCCCTCCACCGCGCGCATCAGGAACTGACCTTCCGCGCCGCGAAAGAGGCCGAGGCGAACCTGCTGATCCATCCCGTCGTCGGGATGACCAAACCGGGCGATGTGGACCATTTCACCCGCGTCCGCTGCTATGAGGCGGTTCTGGACCAATACCCCGCCCAAACCACCGCGCTGTCGCTTCTCAACCTTGCAATGCGCATGGCCGGCCCGCGTGAAGCCGTCTGGCACGGCCTGATCCGCAAAAACCACGGCTGCACCCACATGATCGTGGGCCGTGACCACGCAGGCCCCGGCAAGAACTCCGCCGGCAAGGATTTCTACGACCCCTACGCCGCGCAGGAACTGTTCGCCACCCACGCGACAGAGATCGGCATTGAGATGGTCGATTTCAAACACATGGTCTATGTCGCTGAAAAGGCGCAGTATTACCCGGCCAACGAAGTGCCCGAAGGGTCAACCGTCCTTGACATTTCCGGCACCGAACTGCGCCGCCGCCTGCGTGAGGGCCTCGATATCCCCGAATGGTTCAGCTTCCCGCAAGTGGTGGAGGAACTGCGCAAGACCAGCCCCGCGCGGTCAAAGCAGGGCTTCACCGTGTTCTTCACCGGCCTCTCGGGCAGCGGCAAATCCACCATCGCCAACGCGCTGATGGTCAAGCTGATGGAAATGGGCGGCCGTCCGGTCACCCTTCTGGATGGTGACGTGGTGCGCAAACACCTGTCGTCGGAACTTGGCTTTTCCAAGGAACACCGGGATCTGAACATCAAGCGCATCGGCTATGTGGCATCCGAGATCACCAAGAACGGCGGCATCGCCATCTGCGCCCCCATCGCCCCCTACACCGCCACCCGCCGGGCCGTGCGTGAGATGATTGAGGCCTTCGGCGCCTTCATCGAAGTGCACGTCGCGACCTCCATCGAAGAATGTGAACGCCGGGACCGCAAGGGCCTGTACAAGCTGGCGCGCGAAGGCAAGATCAAGGAATTCACCGGGATTTCCGACCCCTATGAGGCCCCGACCCATGCCGAACTGGTCGTCGACACCGAAAATGTCGATGTCGACCACTGCGCGCATCAGGTCTTGCTGAAGCTGGAACAGATGGGCCTGATCCGCGCCTGACCGACTGCAGACTACCGCCCCCCTTTGGCGCGGGGGGCGTCACTGCCGGCTTGTTCGCCTTCATTCTGCGGGGAATCAGCCCGTCCCTGACGCCAAAGACGCCGTGTTCCCTGCGCCGGATTCCCCTTGGAAATCTTGCCACTTGCTTTTGACGGGGATTGTCGGCACCGTTTTTGCAACCGGATGCAAAACAGGAAACATCACGTACTGACTCGCCTGATCGCCGTTCTTGTTGTCCTGATTTCATGTCTTTGCGCCCCGACATTTGCCGAAGCCCAGACCTACAAGTTCACAAGATCCGCCGACCTGTTGCCAAACCCGGAACGCGGCTGGTGGACATATGCCGACGGAAGGTTCCAGGACCTCACCGATGCCCGCGCCGCACAAATCGCAAAGGACGGCTATCGTGTCATCGTGGGGGTGGTGCGGCTTGACGACTACCGCAATGGCCCGCTCCCAAGCACGGTGCTGACTTCGCTGACCAGAAGTTTCGGCTATGCCCGCAAGAATGGTCTGAAGGTGATCCTGCGTTTTGCCTACAACTTTCCCCTGAATGATACGGACTCAGGGGCGGACGCGCCGCTGAACACCGTTCTGGGCCATATCATGCAGATCGGGCCGATCGTCACCTCGAATGCCGATACGATCGTGGCCATGCAGGGCGGCTTTATCGGGGCCTGGGGCGAGGGGCACAGCTCGACCAATGATCTGGACACGGCGGTAAACAAGGCAAAGGTCCGCGACGCAATCTATGCGGCAGTGCCGAAAACGCTAAACCTGCAATGGCGCTATCCGCGTGATATCGTGTCTTGGTCCGGAGACACCCGGATGGGCCTGCACAACGACTGTTTTCTGGCCGACCCTTCGGATGCCGGCACCTATTGGGGCGACGCAGCCACCAACGAAATGTTGCGCACGGCGATGAAAAAGCTGACCGCCCGCACCTTCTTTTCCGGCGAGACCTGCAACGTCAACTCTAAGCAAGCAAGGATGTCCTGCACCGATATCCTGGCCGAGGGGGCTGCATACCACCTCGCCTCGCTGAACCGGAACTTCTACACCGCGTTTCATGATCGCTGGAAAGCCGAAGGCTGCTTTGACAAGGTTGCCCGCAAGATGGGGTATGACCTTCGTCTGGTTGACCTTGTGATCGGCAAGGGCGGGTCGGTCACGTTGCGGGTGGCCAATTCCGGCTGGGCCAGCCCCATTCAGCCACGGTCGATTGTCGTGACAACCTTCGCGGGCGGCAAGCGGCTTGGCCAGTTTGCCCTGAAAGGCAAGCTGTCAGCGGTGCTGCCAAGCACGACCCGGACCTTCACCGGGGCTGCTGTCACGATCAATCAGGCTCAAATGATCTGCATCTCTGCCCCAGACACCAGCGCGCGACTTGCCAAGACCCCGGCCTATTCGGTGCGCTTTGCCAATGCCAACGTGACATCGCAGGCATGGAACCCGACGATGGGCGCATTCTGCATCAGCGGCATCAAACCCCAGCGCTAGGGGCGGGCGGCCCCAGGGCCCTAATGCACGCTGACCGGGGTAAAGTCATGCTCACGCGCAAGGTGGAACGCAAGGCCCCGGTCAGCGACCAGCGCCAGCTGGCGGCCATCGGCCCCGTTCACCGAATAGATCGTGGCCAGCCCGTCCATCTGCGCGCGCACGTCATCGGGCAGATCCTCGACCGCAACCTCGCGGACATAGACGATCCTGTCTCCCGCCTGCGGCAATCCGTTGAAAACTGCGTTCATGTCCGACCTCCATCGCGTTGACCGATGCGAATTGTCTGCACCACCGTATCCGGCACCTGACGGCGCAGGTCGATGTGCAACAGACCATGCTCCATCGTGGCCCCGGCAACTTCGACGCCGTCCGCCATTAGAAAGCTGCGCTGAAACGCGCGCGCGGCAATGCCCCGGTGCAAAAAAACCCGGTCGCCAAGATCATCTGCCTGACGGCCACGCACAACCAGCTGGCGGTCCTCGACCGTGATCGCAAGGTCATCCTCACGGAACCCGGCAACGGCAAGCGTGATCCGGTAAGCGTTTTCCGCCACGGCTTCGATGTTGAAGGGGGGGTAACCCTCAGCGCCCGATTTTGCAGTGCGTTCGACCAGCCGTTCCAGCTGTTCAAACCCCAACAGATAGGGATGGGCCCCAAAACTCAATTTTGTCATCGGTCATGTCCTTGGCTTAAGCGACATTTTGGCAAGCGGCCCCGCATCAAGGCACCGCTTTAATGAATATGGGATGCAGCCCCGCACCCCGCAAGGCCCAGATGCGGCGCGAAAGCATCTGCAAGTGCCGCAGAAACCTTCACCACCTGCCATCGGTTTCCTATATCCTGTCTGCAACCTCAGGAATCGAGTCGGCCATCATGAATGCCCCCTCCGAACTCAGTTTCGAAGAAATGCTCCGCATCAAGCTTGAGGTGCTTCGTCGTGAGCATCGCGATCTTGATCAGGCCATCCACGCGCTGGAAGAAACCGGCCGCCCGGATCAGCTGACCCTGCGCCGCCTGAAGAAGCAAAAGCTGTTCCTGAAAGACCAGATCGTGAAGATCGAGGATGAGCTGATCCCCGACATCATCGCCTGACGCTTGCCCCCACCCTTCAGCCAAGGTAATCGCGCCTTATCAACCCTTGGAGGCGCGCATGTCCGTTCCCGTCGGAATCATCATGGGGTCGCAAAGCGACTGGCCCACCATGAAAGCCGCCGCCGACATGCTGGACGCGCTTGGCATCCGGTATGAAACAAAGATCGTTTCCGCCCATCGCACGCCAGACCGGCTGTGGGACTATGGCAAGACAGCCGTCGAACGCGGGTTGCAGGTCATCATTGCGGGCGCAGGCGGGGCGGCACATCTGCCCGGCATGATGGCGTCGAAAACCCGGCTGCCGGTGATCGGCGTGCCGGTGCAGACCCGGGCGCTGGCGGGGGTCGATTCGCTCTACTCCATCCTGCAGATGCCGAAAGGCTACCCCGTCGCCACCATGGCGATAGGCGGTGCCGCCAACGCAGGCCTGATGGCCGCCGCGATCCTGGCCCTGTCTGACACCGCCGTCGCCCAGCGCCTGGACGCCTGGCGCGATGCCCTTTCCGCCTCGATCCCCGAGGAGCCGACCGATGACTGACCTGGCCCAAGGCTCCACCATAGGCATCCTTGGCGGCGGGCAACTTGGCCGGATGCTGTCAGTCGCCGCCAGCCGCCTTGGCTATCGCTGCCACATCTATGAGCCCGGCCCCGCCCCGGCAGGCGACGTGGCCTACAAGGTGACCACCGCACCCTATGAGGATGAGGCCGCCCTTCGCGCCTTCGCAGCCTCGGTCGATGTGATCACCTATGAGTTCGAAAACGTCCCCACCTCGGCCCTCGACCTGCTGGAAAGCTTGAAACCCATCCGCCCGAACCGCCGGGCACTGGCGATCAGTCAGGACCGGATCCCCGAAAAGACCTTCCTGAACGACATCGGCCTTGCCACCGCCCCTTGGGCGCCGGTGGGCTCCGAGGCGGACCTTGTGGCCGCCGTGGCAGCCCTTGGCCTGCCAGCGATCCTGAAGACCACGCGGCTTGGCTATGACGGCAAGGGCCAGACCAAGCTGACCCAGCCATCAGACATCCCCGCCGCCTGGGCCGCAATGAACGGCGCGCCCTCGGTGCTGGAGGGCTTCATCGCCTTCGACCGCGAAGTCTCCGTCATCGCCGCCCGTGGTCTTGACGGGTCCGTCGCGGCCTATGACCCGGGTGAGAACGTGCACACGGACGGCATCCTGCGCACCACGACCGTTCCCGCCCGCCTGTCCCCCAACCAGAGATCGGACGCCGTCCTGCTGGCCGCCCGCATCCTGAACGCGCTCGATTATGTCGGCGTCATGGGGGTAGAGCTTTTCGTGACCAAAGATGGCCTTCTGGTCAATGAAATCGCCCCGCGCGTCCACAACTCGGGCCACTGGACGCAAGCTGGCTGCACGGTAGACCAGTTCGAACAACACATCCGCGCCGTGGCAGGCCTGCCCTTGGGCGATGGCGGGCGCTATGCCGATGTGGTCATGGAAAACCTGATCGGTGACGATGTTCTGCGGGTGCCAGACCTGCTGAAAGCCCGCGAGACGCAAATGCACCTTTACGGCAAAGGCGCGCCGCGACCGGGCCGCAAGATGGGCCATATCAACCGGATCCAGCGCAGCTGAAAGGAACCGCCGCCTCGGGGGCCATCGAGGCCCCGCTCGGCGGCGTTGCCACGAACCAGACTTGGCCCCGATGTGCAGCGTCACCCGCGCGTGCCTCCGGCGGGGATATTTGGCGAAGAGGAAGACCAGGCACCAGGCCTTCCTCTTCGCCAAATATCCCGGGGGGAAGGCGAAGCCGGGGGGCAGCGCCCCCCACGCCCGAGGAGCGGGCATTTGCCCGCGACGAGACAAAAAAACTGCGGCGGCACGCCGCTCCGCTGAGTAACCGCCAGGTCGGCTTGGGCAGGCCTTAGTCGTGCTGGAACCGCCCGTGGCGCAGGAAATGCAGCGTCTGGCGCATCACCGTCGGGTTGACCATCATCCAGGTGTGGCTGACCGGCAGCGTCAGATGGTCCGCCATCCCCTCCAACCGCGTGCTGGCTACTGTCACCTTGCCGTCATCCGGACCCGGCAGCAGATGCGACAGGAACGGGTTGACCGACCGCGTTCCCGCGATGATACCGACCGGATAATCCGGCGGCGGCAGCCGGTTCGGCCAGCTTTCCGGCCCGGTCCCCAGCGACAGACCCGCCGGGCCGTTCACCAGCTGGAACGCCTTGAGATCGCCAAACCGGTCCACCAGTTCTGACCCATGGTTCGGCGGTGCCAGCATCACCACCCGCCCCAGCCCCGGCGGATGCCCGCCAGCCAGCCAGTCGCGCACCAGGATCCCGCCCATCGAATGCGTGACCACATGCGTCGTCCCCGGATAGGGCCCGCCAAAGGCTGCTACCACTTCCGCAACCAGGGCCTCGGGTTCCGCCTGGGTCGAAGGGTAGGCCGCATGCCGCACGGCAAAGCCCGCCGCCCGCAAGGCCACCCCCATCGCCGCCAATGACCGGGCTGAGCGGGCAAGCCCGTGCACCAGGATGACCCGCTCGGCCGGGGTGGTACCAGTCGGGTTGGGGCCAGAGGGCCGATCCGGCGGGCCGGCAAAGGGGATGCGTCCAAACCTCATGGCGGCAACCATGGCCCCAAGGCCAGAGATTGGAAAGGGCGGGGCCGCCTGACCCTGCGTCACTGCAAACCCGATTCTGGCCTGCGTTTCAGGAACGGTTCACGGTTGTGCATTACGGTTCAGGCGCATCGGTGTCTGTCAGGCCATGCGCAAGCCGGTCGCGTGCGGCACTGGCCAGGCCTTCATAACGGCGGCGGAAATCGTCCAACAGCTTTTCATCCAGTTCTTCCAGATCCAGTAGCGCATTATGTGCCCCCTTGGTGGCCCGGATCAGCTCATCCAGTTTCAACTGGATCGCGGCGGTATCGCGGTTCTGGGTGTTCTGGATGAGGAACACCATCAGAAAGGTGACGATCGTCGTGCCGGTGTTGATCACCAGCTGCCAGGTGTCGGAATAGCCGAAGATTGGCCCGGTCAGAACCCATGCGCCAATCACACCCAGCGCCAGAAGGAAGGTCGTCGGACGCCCGCACCAGTGCGACACCCGCTTTGCCACGTCACCGTATCGCATGGTTGCCTCCGCTCTGGTCATGCCTGCGGCCAGCCTTGGCCCCTTCGACCTTGCACCGCAAGGCTGGACAATCCCCCCAAGCCTGCGCAACCCTTGGGGCATGGCCAGATCCCGCCTCATGCCCCGCCTCGCCGTCCGCGCGCTGATCCTGCATCAGGACCGGCTCTTGCTGGTCAACGCCTACCCCGGCGCGCGGCTAGGTCTGTGGTGCGCCCCCGGCGGCGGGTGTGAGGGGGGCCAGTCCCTGCCCGAAAACCTGATGCGAGAGGTGCATGAGGAAACCGGCCTTGCCGTGACCGTCGGCCTGCCGGTTCTGGTGAACGAATTTCACGACCCTGACAGCGGATTTCACCAGATTGACCTCTTCTTCCGCTGCACCATCCTTGATGGAACCTTGTCGCCCGATTGGATTGACCCCGAAGGCGTTGTCACCCAGCGCCGGTTCTTTTCGCGCGCTGAGCTGGCCAGCCGCACCGTTCGCTTCAAGCCCGACAGCCTGCCAGATGCCGCATGGGACAGTGCCGCCGCGCTTTATGACCCGCTGGAAGCCATCCTGAAATGAGCCGCGCCTTCGTCAACGAAGATGCCGGCAAGGACCGCCCCGATCTGCCTGACCTTCCGGTCTCTCCCGGTCCGAACTTTGTCACCCCGCAGGGCCTTGCCGACCTGCAGGCCCGCCTTGCCGCGCGCCACGCAGATCTTGCCACGCTGAAAGCGCGGACTGAAAGGCTCGACAAGCTGCCGCAAGCCGCGGCAGAGCGTGACATCCGCTGGCTTGAGGCCCGCCTTCACGCCGCTGTCGTGGTTGACCCCGCCACGCAGGACCTGACCGAGGTTGCCTTTGGCCTTGCCGTCACCATTGCCGATGCTGCGGGCAACGAAACCTCCTACCAGATCGTGGGTGAAGACGCGGCCGACGCCAGGCACGGCCGCATCGCCCCGACCTCACCCCTTGCCCGCGCGCTTTTGGGGGCAAGGGTCGGCGATACGGTCACCTGGCCCCGCCCCTCTGGCACGGTTGAGCTTGAGGTTGTAAAGATCGCCCATGCTGATCCGCAGCCTTCTCCCCGCTGAGGCACCCCTCGTCGCCGCCCTGTACCGCGACGCGCCGGACTATTGGCTGCTGGCCGAAGGCGCCGTTGACCCGGACCGTCAGGCGGCTGAGTTCTTCACCGATGGCCCGCCCGGAAGTGACCCGGCGCTGACCCATCACCTTGGCCTCTTCCTTGAGGGCCGCCTTTCTGGCGTGGCCGAGGTGTCCTACGGCTTTCCCGAACCGCAAGACGCCTACCTTGGCCTCATGCTGCTGGCCCCCTGGGCGCAAGGCGCAGGCCACGGGCGCGCCTTTCTGGCCCATGTCGAAAGCCTGGCCCGCAGCCGCACTGCCCCCCGGATTTACCTTGCCGTGCTTGAGGCGAACCCAAGGGGCCGGGCCTTCTGGGAACGCGAAGGCTTTGCCCCCACCGGCCTGTCCCGCGCCGACGCCGGAACCGGCCATATCCTTCACCGTCTGGTAAAGCCGCTGTAAGGCAGGCTGGCCAACCCCACGCCCCCCAAGACCAGCACGGACGCCAGCCAAAAGCGCAAGGACGGCCCCTCGGCCAGCAAGACCGCACCGCCAAAGGCCGCGATCACCGGCACCGTAAGTTGTGCCACCGCTGCAAGGCTTGCGCCTAGCCGGGGCAGCACCGCATACCACAGCGCATACCCAAGGCCCGAGGTGACAGCCCCCGACACCACGGCCAGCCCAAGGCCCAGCGCATCGGGCTCCTGCAGCCCCACCACCAACCCGACCGCCAACACCAGCGGCACCGCCAGCACAAAGTTCCACGCGGTTGCCGCCAGCGGGTCCGTAGCCCCCCGCCCGGCCAGCGAATAGATTCCCCAGCCGATCCCGGCCGCCACCATCAGCGCCAGCGGCAGCAGTGGCACCGCACCAGGGGCCGCAATCAGCGCCAGCCCGCCCAAGGCCAGCCCCGCCCCGGCCCAACGCCGCCCCGGCACCGCCTCACCCGCCCGCAGCGCCCCGGCGAACATGGTGACCTGCACCATCCCGAACAGCACCAGCGCGCCGGTTCCGGCATCAAGGCCCCGGTAGGCCAGCGAAAACCCGATCAGATAGGCCGACAGCCCCAGCACCCCTGCCACCCGGCCCCGCAGCCCCGGCCACCCCAGCCCGCGCCGGTGCCACAACACCAGAACGGCCAGCACCACCGCCCCAGCCAAAAGCCGGACCACCGCAAACTCCACCGCGCCAATATGCCCCGGCCCCACCGCCCAACGGTTCAGGACCGAATTGGCGGCAAAGGCGAACATGGTCAGGGCGGTCAGCAGGAACAGGCGCATGGGGCCACCGTGTCACGCGCCGGCAGGGTGGGCAATCTGCCCGCCTAGCCGACCCAAAAGAAAAAGGGCGCCCCCTCGGGGCGCCCTTCCTGTCGTTCAGGCCATCTGGCCGGAATGATTACATCATTCCGTCCATGCCGCCCATTCCGCCCATGCCGCCGCCGCCACCGGCGCCCTTGGGCTCGGGACGATCAGCGATCATGGCTTCGGTGGTGATCAGCAGCGACGCGACCGAAGCCGCATCTTCCAGAGCCGTCCGCACAACCTTGGCCGGGTCGATCACGCCGAACGCGAACATGTCACCATATTCCTCGGTCTGCGCGTTGAAGCCGAAGGTCGGGTCGTTCGATTCGCGGATCTTGCCCGCAACCACAGCACCGTCCACACCGGCGTTCTCGGCGATCTGGCGGAGCGGAGCTTCCATGGCGCGGCGCACGATGGCGATACCCGCGTTCTGGTCGCTGTTCGCACCGGTCAGACCTTCAAGGACTTTGCCAGCCTGGATCAGAGCAACGCCGCCACCGACGACGATGCCTTCTTGCACGGCCGCACGGGTCGCGTTCAGGGCGTCATCAACGCGGTCCTTGCGTTCCTTGACTTCGACTTCGGTCATCCCGCCGACCTTGATCACCGCAACACCGCCAGCCAGCTTGGCCACACGCTCTTGCAGCTTTTCACGGTCGTAGTCGCTGGTGGTCTCTTCGATCTGCGCGCGGATCTGGCCGACCCGTGCTTCGATCTCGGCCTTCACGCCAGCGCCGTCGATGACGGTGGTATCATCTTTCTTGATGATGACCTTCTTGGCGCTGCCCAGCATGTCCAGCGTGACGTTCTCAAGCTTCATGCCCAGATCGTCGCTGATCACCTGACCACCGGTCAGAATGGCGATGTCCTGCAGCATGGCCTTGCGACGGTCACCAAAGCCCGGAGCCTTGACGGCCGCGATCTTCAACCCGCCACGCAGCTTGTTGACGACGAGGGTTGCCAGAGCTTCACCCTCAACATCTTCAGCGATGATGATCAGCGGGCGCTGCGACTGGATCACGGCTTCCAGCAACGGAACCATCGGCTGCAGCGACGAAAGTTTCTTTTCGTGCAGCAGAATGTAGGCGTCTTCCAGCTCGGCAACCATCTTGTCGGCGTTGGTCACAAAGTAGGGCGACAGGTAGCCACGGTCGAACTGCATGCCTTCGACGACGGTGGTTTCCGTCTCAAGGCCCTTGTTCTCTTCGACGGTGATGACACCCTCGTTGCCGACCTTCTGCATCGCATCGGCGATCTGACGGCCGATTTCCGATTCGCCGTTGGCGCTGATCGTGCCAACCTGAGCAACCTCGGCGCTGTCCTTGACGGGGCGCGAGGCGGCCTTGATCGCAGCCACAACCTTGGTCACGGCCAGATCGATCCCGCGCTTCAGGTCCATCGGGTTCATGCCGGCGGCAACGGCTTTCAGGCCGTCCTTGATGATCGCTTGCGCCAGCACGGTCGCGGTGGTGGTGCCGTCGCCGGCCTCATCATTGGTGCGGGAAGCGACTTCCTTCACCATCTGCGCGCCCATGTTCTCGAACTTGTCGGCAAGCTCGATCTCTTTGGCAACGGTCACGCCGTCCTTGGTGATGCGGGGCGAGCCGAAGCTCTTGTCGATCACCACGTTGCGGCCTTTGGGGCCAAGCGTGACTTTGACCGCATCGGCCAGAATGTTCACGCCGCGCAGCATCCGGTCGCGGGCGTCGGTGTCGAATTTGACGTCTTTAGCAGCCATTTTGATAGCTCCTTGAATGGGTTACCGGGAAAGACAAGCTCAGGCCAGAATGCCGAGGATGTCGCTTTCCTTCATGATCAGCAGATCTTCGCCGTTCAGTTTCACTTCGGTGCCCGACCATTTGCCGAACAGGATCTTGTCGCCAGCCTTGACCGACGGGGCGATCAGCTCGCCCGAATCCTTGCGAGCGCCTTCGCCCACGGAAATGATCTCGCCCTCGGCGGGCTTTTCCTTGGCGCTGTCCGGAATGATCAGACCGCCCTTGGTCTTGTCTTCGCCTTCGATGCGACGGACCAGAACGCGGTCATGCAGCGGTTTGAAAGTCATCTGGGGTACTCCCTTGAGTTTCCAGGTTTGAAAGGGATTAGCACTCAGCTAGCCCGAGTGCTAACGGCCTTCAGGTAGGTGATGCCCTGCCCGCTGTCAACACCCCGGCCCCGCCCCTGCGCGGCCTTTTCGCATTGCCTTTTCCGGTCTGGCTGCCACGATGCACCGGACGCGTCCCAACACACATGGTCCCGATGCCCGCTTTCCGCCTCATGCTGTCCGGCCTGGTCACTGGTCTTGCCCTTCTGTCCGCCCCCGCACTGGCAGAGTGCAACGGGCGGAACCTTTTCGCCGACATGCCCGCAGACCGCCTTGCCGATATTACGGCCGCCGCGAACGCCGTGCCCTTTCCCACCGGCAACTACTGGCGCGCGACGCGGGGCGATGAGGTGATCACCCTGATCGGCACCTACCACTTCGAGGACCCGCGCCATTTCCCCACGCTGGAGATCATCAGCCCCGAAATCACCGCAGCGACCACGGTTCTGGTCGAAGCGGGGCCAGAGGAAGAGAAAAAGCTGATGGACCTGATCGCCAGTGATCCGTCGATGATCATGATCACCGAAGGCCCCACCCTGATCGACCGCCTGCCCCCCGACCTGTGGAAAGGCCTGTCCGATGCGCTTTCGTCACGCGGCATCCCCGGCTTCATGGCCGCCAAGATGCAGCCCTGGTATGCCATCGTGACCCTGGCAATCCCGCCCTGCGCCATCGCCACGATGGTTGACCCCAAGGGCCTTGACCGACTGGTCATGGACACCGCCAAGGCCGCCGGAGTCCCTGTTCGCGGGCTGGAACCCTTTGACACCGTCTTTACCCTTTTCGGCGCGATGACAGAGGCTGATTTCCAGTCCATGCTCCACTCCACCCTCGCGATCGAGGATCAAGCCGAAGACTACTCGGTCACCCTCGCCGACAGCTACTTCGCGGGCGAAAGCCGCCTGATATGGGAGTTTTTGCGTGCCGTCAGCTATGACATGCCCGGCTACACCCGCGAACAGGTCGATGCCGAATACGACCGGATGGAAGACCTTCTGATGGAAAGGCGCAATCTCTCCTGGATCCCGGTGCTGACAAAGGCCGCCGCCGAAGGCCCGGTCTTCGCCGCGTTCGGCGCGCTGCATCTGTCGGGCCAGGCGGGGGTGCTGAACCTGCTGGAGTTGGAAGGTTACACCCTGACCGAACTGCCCCTGTGACCGGCAGTCCTGTCACCGGCAGTCCTGTGACCGTCAGTCCTGCGACCCAACCTGCCGGGACCCGGCCCCCTGTTCTTCCCGGCCACCTGTCCCGCCTTACCATCCTCGACCTTGGTCTCTTTGAGGTGCGCGGCGGTGAACGCATCATCGGCATCCCCGCCTACCTGCTGGAAACCGACCGGGGCGCGCGCATTCTGATGGACACCGGCTTTCCCCCCGCTTACGCCACCGATCCCGGCATCGCCGACCGGGACGGGTTGCCCCGCTTTGGCCGCCTCCTGAACTTTGGCCCCCAGCAAACCGCCGCTGGTGCCCTGGCCCGCCTTGGTCTTGCCCCCGGGGACATCGACCTTGTGATCCTGACCCACGGCCATATCGATCATGTCGGCTCCCTCCCCCTGTTCGCCCATGCCCCCATCGTGCTGACAAAAACCGAACGCAGCGACCCCAAGCCCCGCTATTTCGGCACTTCCCGCCCGCTGGACTGGCCCGATGCGGCCTATACCCTGATCGACACCGACACGCCCATCTGCGACGGCCTGACCCTGATCCCCACCCCCGGCCACACGCCGGGGCACCTGTCCGCCATCCTTGATCTGCCCGAAACCGGCCGCGTGATCCTTGCCGCCGACGCGATCAACCGCGCCTCCGAACCCGCTGAGCATTTCGCCGATGCAGCAGACCCCGCTGCCGCCCAAGCCTCAGCCAACCGGCTTTTGGCACTTGGTGGGCCGGATACCCTCTTGATCTACGGCCATGAACCCGCGCAATGGCCGGCCCTTCGCAAGGCCCCCGCCTTTTACAGTTAGGCACCCTACCGTCACTTGCCCAGTCGAACCCCCGCACCACGCGCCCGCGTGACAATGCGGCCGCGCTCGCCTATACCCCGCGCGAAACGCACCCCAAAGGTATTCCCCATGACCACCCTCGTCTTCGGCCACAAATCCCCCGACACCGATTCCACCGGCTCGCCCATCATCTGGGCCTGGTATCTGACTCTGTCCGGCACCCCGTCAAAACCCGTCCTTTTGGGCGAACCCAACACCGAAGCCGCCTTCGTGCTGCGCCACTGGGGCCTGACCAAGCCCGAAATCATCGCCGATGTGACCGCCAACGATAGCGTCGTGATCGTTGACACCAACAACCCCGCCGAACTGCCGCCGTCCATCAATGACGCCAAGATTCAGGGCATCATCGACCACCACATGCTGGTCGGCGGCCTCAAGACCACCTCCCCAATCGACATCACCATCCGCCCCTTGGCCTGCAC
>JBBQVR010000054.1:0-20876 GCA_038211355.1 Rhodobacterales bacterium
CTTGCCGGTGGCCTGCCGCTGGCCGCCGTCACCGGCCGCGCCGACCTGATGGATGCAGCCAACCCCGGGGGCCTTGGTGGCACCTATGCCGGCAACCCCCTGGGCATCGCCGCCGCCAACGCCGTGCTTGACGTGATCGAAGAGGAAGGCCTTTGCGCCCGCGCCAACGAACTGGGGTCACGCCTGAAGCAGCGGCTGGAGGCGATCCGCGCCACCACGCCGGAAATCATCGACATTCGTGGCCCCGGCTTCATGGTCGCCGCCGAATTCGCCAACCCCTCGACCAAGGAACCCGACGCAGGCTTCACCAACCGCGTTCGGCTTGAGGCGCAAAAGCGCGGGCTGATCCTCTTGACCTGCGGCGTCTATGGCAACGTCGTGCGATTTCTGGCCCCGATCACCATCCCCGACGCCCATTTTGCCGAGGCGATGGATATCCTTGAAGCCTCGGTCGCTGCCGCGCGCCAGGCCTAGACCCACGGCCTCGATCGGGGGCGCCCGCAAAGGCGGACGGCTCCGGCCCGCTGTGGCCAGCCAATGGCCGGGTCCGTCTTGTCTTTGGCAAGCGCAGTGGGTCCAGCACGAGGAGTACTTAGCCCAAGTGCTACGGCGCACGGGTGGCGGCTGTCGGGCCGGGCTCTGATCACTGTTGCGTGCCCCGCAGCGATGGCCCGCCGATCCTAACCTGAAGCAGTTGGCAACGCAGACCCCAGCGCATAAGGTGTTTTCGCAACGGCGAGTCGCCGTAAGGAGCAAAATTATGACCCGTGCCTTTTTCATTCTTCCCGCGGTGGCCTTGACGCTGGCGGCTTGCACCCCGGCTGAGCAAAGCCTTGCCATTGGCTCCGTTGGCGGGGCCGCTGTCGGTGCCGCAGTTTCTTCCGGCGATGACCGCGCCAAAGGTGCCATTGTTGGCGCCGTGGTCGGTGCGACCGCTGCCACCCTTCTGGGGCCCGCCCAGACCTCTGGCAAGTGCCGCTACCGTGACCAGTACGGCAACGAATACATCGCCGCCTGCTGATCGTGGCAGCGATACCCGGTGGTCACCCGCTGGGCTAAGGACCATTCAAACAAGGGGCCGCGCCATCAGGTTGCGGCCCTTTTCACCTGTCGGTCCAGCGGTTAGAAGGGCCGGTATTCCCTGCAAGGCCGCACATGCCGCAAAGCCTTCCCCCAAACGCTGCGGCCCCAAACCCGACAGATAGCATCACGCTTGAGGCAGCCACCGTCACCCTGTCCGGGCGCGTGGTGCTGGAGCGGATCAGCCTGACACTGACCGAACCCCGGATCGGTATTTTGGGGCGGAACGGATCAGGCAAGACCACCCTTCTGCGGCTGATCGCCGGGCTGATCGCGCCCGACAGCGGCAGGGTGCGGATCGGCGGCGTCGATCCCTTCACTGACCGCAAGTCCACGCTGGCGGCGCTTGGCATCCTGTTCCAGAACCCCGACCACCAGATCCTTTTCCCCACGGTTGAAGAAGAGCTTGCCTTCGGACTTGTCCAGCAAGGCCAGACCCAGGCCGAAGCCACCGCCCGCGCGCATCAGGCGCTGGCGGATGAGGGGCGGGCGCATTGGGCCAAGGTGCCGATCTCAACCCTTAGCCAGGGGCAGCGTCATTACCTGTGTCTGCTGTCTGTCCTGCTGATGCAGCCGCGCACGATCTTGCTGGATGAACCCCTTGCCGGGCTTGACCTGCCCACGCAGGCCCGCCTTGGCCGCCGCTTTGCGGCCTTGCCCCAGCGGCTGGTGACGATCACCCACGATCCGGCCACTTTGGTGCGGGCTGACCGGGTGATCTGGCTGGAAGCGGGCCGCATCAGTGCCGATGGCCCGCCGTCACAGGTCATCCCCGCCTTCACCGCTGAAATGGCACGGATGGGAGAGCGCGATGCTGACGCTGACCTCACCGGTTAGGATCTGGGCGCATGACCTGTCAGCGGGCACAAAGCTGGCGGCCCTCGCTTTGGCGACAATGGGGCTTTTCGCCCTGAAAACCCCGCTTCCACTGGCGGTCTGCGCAGCTGGGGCGGCTGCCCTTTACGCGACCGGTGGCGTGCGCTTTGCCACCGCCGGTCTGCGCCTGATCTGGCCGCTTTGGCCCTTTGTGCTGATCGTCGGGCTCTGGCACCTCTGGACCGCTGATGTGACCGGCGGGGTCGTGGTCCTGTTGCGGATGCTGACCGCTGTGGCGCTGGCCAACCTTGTGACCATGACCACCCGGCTGTCTGACATGATCGCGGTCTTTCAGACCCTTGCCCGCCCGCTTGCCCCCCTTGGCCTGTCGCCGCGCCGTCTGGCCATTGCCTTGGCGCTGGTGATCCGGTTCATCCCGGTGATGCTGGATCGTCTGGCCCAGATCACCCAATCCTGGGCGGCGCGGTCCCCCCGCAGCCCTCGCTGGCGGGTGCTGGTCCCTGCCACCCTTGCCGCCCTTGACGATGCCGACCGCGCGGCTGAGGCCTTGCGCGCCCGCGGCGGGGCTGATTAAACAGCCCGATCGGAGGGACCCCATGGAACGCAATCTGACCCACATCGCCCTGTTCGCGGCGCTGATCGCGGTGCTGGGGTTGATCCCGCGCATTGACCTTGCGGCTGGCGTGCCGATTACGGCGCAGTCTTTGGGCATCATGCTGTGTGGCACGGTCCTTGGGGCCCGGCGCGGGGCCTTGGCGGTGGTCCTGTTTCTGGTGCTGGTTGCGGCCGGACTGCCCTTGCTGTCTGGCGGGCGCGGCGGCCTTGGGGTCTTTGCCGGGCCGTCCGTCGGGTTCCTTGTGGGCTTTCCCATCGCCGCCTTTGTCACCGGCTGGATCATGGAGCGCACGACGCTTGCGCCCGGCCTTGCCGCCACCGCCGCCTCGGTGATCGGCGGGATTGGTGTGCTTTATGTGTTTGGTATCAGTGGTATCGCGGCCGTTCTGGACAAGACGATGGCTGAGGCCGCCTTCCTTGGCATGGCCTTCCTTCCGGGTGACATTCTCAAGGCCGTGCTGGCCGGGATGATCACCCAAAGCCTGGCACGGATGCGTCCGGCCTCGCTTTTGTCACGCGGCTGAGGCTTCAACCAGCAGCGCCGTGCCAATCCCCCCGGCCGAGGCGATGGCCGCAAGACCCCGGCCCTTCTCAAGCCCATGAAACAGCCGCACCGCAAGAATGGCGCCTGAGGCCCCAATCGGGTGCCCCCGGGCCAGCGCGCCCCCCCCTTGGTTGACGGTGGCGGGGTCCAGCCCGGCGCCTTCGACCACGGCGATGGCTTGCACCGCGTAGGCCTCCATCACCTCGACCATCTGCAAAGCCTCACCCCCCCAGATCGCCTTGATCGCGGCGATGGGGGCAAGGCCCGGCTCTTCCGGGTTCCCGCCAAGGGTTGCCCCTGCAAGCAAGGCCAGCCCCCTGCCCCGCGCCACGCGGTCCGACACGACCAGACACACCGCCGCAGCATCAGCCGCAACCGCCGCCGTTGCCGCCGTGATGTTGCCAGACACCACCTGCGCTCGGGCCAGAAGGCCGGGCGTCAACGCACGGGAAAAGGCATCCCTCGTGATCCCCGCCACTTGCACCATTTCCCCGGAGTGATCTGATTTCAAGGCCTTGGCATGGCTTTCCACGGCCCAAGCCTCTTGCCGGGCGCGGGTAATCCCCAGCCGCTGCGCCAAAGCCTCAGCCGCGTCGGCCATGCCGGGGTCACGCTTCGGCCAAGGCGTAAAGGGCGCCTGATCATAGGCCAGCGGCGGCCCACCATCCGGGTCAGTTCGCAACCGCAAAGGCCTGCGTGAGTAGCTTTCGACGCCCCCCGCCAGCACCACATCCGCAGCACCGCTGTCCACCAGCGCCCGCGCCAGCAGGATCGCGTCCAGCCCGCCCGCGCATTGCCGGTCGATGCTCAGGCCCGCCACATGGCCCAAACCTGCCGCCAAAGCCACCCGCCGCGCCGGATTACCGCCCGCCCCCAGCGCGTTGGACAAGATCACCTCATCCACCTGATCCAGGCTGATCCCCGCATCCGCAAGGCAGGCAAGCAGCACCGGCGCGGCCAGATCCTCAATCGACAGGCGCGCGAAAGCCCCACCGCGCGGCACCACCGCTGTCCGCCGTGCCGCGATCAGCCGCGCCATGCAGCCCGCCCTTCCAGTGCTGCAAGATCGGTCTTGCCTGAGGGGAGCGTTGGCCAATCGGTCAGCCAGATCAACCGCTTGGGCGCCTTCAGCGGCCCCAGCCGCGCCCGCAGGGCCGCAAGGGTTGCCCTCTCAACCGACCGGTCCCCCTGCACGCAAGCCACCAGAACCACCCCGCGGCGCAGATCAGCCACCGGCAAGACCGCCGCCTGATGGATGCCCGGCATGGCGGAAAGAAGCCCCTCAATCTCTTCAGGAAACACATTCTGGTCGGCCACCGTCACCATGCGGCCCGCGCGACCGTTCAGGTAGAGATGGCCCGCGTCCAGCCGGCCCATCTCACCCACCGAAAGCCAACCGCCCCGCCAGCGCGCCATGCCGGGGTCACTTGCGTAACCGACGAAAAGATATGGGCTTTTCACCCAGACCTCACCCGCTTCAACCGCAATCTCCACCCCGGGATAGGCCTGACCGACAGACCCATCCGGCGTGGCGTCGTCCGACAGCGTGATGAAACTTGCCTCTGCCGCGCCATAGAACTCGCGCACCTCGGCTGTCGGGGCCATCGCCGTGACCTTTGCCCGCAAGGCAGGGTCCAGCTTTGACCCGCCAACCAGCACCAGCCGCAGATCAGGGCAGGCCCCCGGCCCCAGCAGGCGCAACTGGGCAGGGGTGGCGTAAAGATGGGTAATCCGGCGGGCAGCAAGGGCCTGCAGCTGGCGGTCAGGTCGCAAAAGGTCAAGCAGGTGAACCTCGGCTCCCAGATGCAACCCCTCGACCGCGCCATAAAGCGCCAGCGATTGCACCAGCCGCCCCAGCACCGCCACCCGCGCGCCGGGGCCAATGCCGAAGCGCGCGTTCACGGCGAAACTGGCGGTCCATGAGGCTTGGGTCCGCAAGATGCGCCGGGGCAATCCGGTTGAGCCGGAGGTCAGCGTCTCAAACACCGGCACATCGCCGGGAACGGGCGCAGGCTGGTCGATTTCTCCAATGCGAAAGGCAGCAAGACCAATGACTTGCGCCAGACCATCCGCCCCGTCGGCAACAACCGTCTGGCCTTGGGCCAGCGCCGCAACCTCACGCCCAAGCCCATCAAACAGCGCTGCGTCCGGGTGCCATCTGAACCCGCCCGTCATGCCTTCAGGAGCGAGGCCATGCGGCGCAGCGCCAGAAGGTATCCATCCGTTCCAAAGCCCGCGATCACCCCGTCAGCGCGATGGCTGACGTAGGAATGATGCCGAAACGCCTCACGCTTGTGGATGTTCGAAATGTGCACTTCCAACACCGGGCCATCATAGGCATTCAGCGCGTCCAGAATGGCGATGGAGGTGTGCGAATAGGCGCCCGGGTTGATGATGATCCCGGCCGAGGCGCCCCGCGCCTCATGAATCCAGTCAACCAGCGCGCCTTCGTGGTTCGATTGCAGGGCGCGCACGCGCAAGCCCAGATCCTCGGCCAGATCGGCGACCGATGCTGCCACGTCGTCCAGCGTCTCATGCCCATAGATTTCCGGTTGGCGCAGGCCAAGCAGGTTCAGGTTCGGGCCGTTCAGAAGGGTCACAAGCTTGGTCATGGGTAGTCCTGTCGTTGCGCCCTGCGACATTAGCCGATGTGGACCCGGGGGCAAGCATCAGGAAAAAAGGGCGGCTTTCCGGGTCCTGCTGGGGACAGGTCGGAAAGCCGCCCAGGGAGACATCGTTGACGACAAGCGTCTGAATTCAAGCAACTTTTTCCAAAACCACATCGGGCGTGATGCCAAGTGCGCGCACGACCTCACGTGTCAGGTGCGGGCGGTTCAGGGTGTAAAAATGCAGATCCTCTACCCCGCCTTGCAGCAAACGGTCGCAAAGCGCGGTGCAATGGGTCAGCGCCAAAAGCTCTTCACGGCCATCGCGGGCGGCGGTGGTGAAGGCCTCGTCCAGCTTCTGCGGCACCTGCGTGCCACAGCGCGCGGCGAACTTCTTGGCCCCCGCCCAGCTGGTGATCGGCAGGATGCCGGGGATGATCGGGGCGGTGATCCCGGCCTTTACGCAGGCATCGCGGAAGCGAAAGAAGGTGTCGGCGTTGAAGAAGAACTGGGTGATGGCGGATGAGGCGCCCGCGTCGATCTTGCGCTTGAGCCAGGTCACGTCGGCGGTGCTGTCGGCGGCATCGGGGTGAGGTTCGGGATAAGCACCGACACGGATCTTGAATTTGCCGGTTTTCGCCAGTTTTTCAACCAGTTCGACCGAGCTTGCAAACCCCAGCGGGTGCGGCACAAAGCGTTGCGCGCCTTTCGGGGCGTCGCCGCGCAGGGCGACGATCTACGTCACGCCGGCGGCTGCGTAAGATTCGGCGATGGAAAGGGTCTCGGTCTTGGTCGCATCGACGCAGGTCAGGTGGGCGGCGACGGGCAGGCCGTAGTTGCGGTGGATGGTGGAAACCGCCTCATGCGTCAGGGTGCGGGTGGTGCCGCCTGCACCGTAAGTCACGGAAACAAATGAAGGTTTCATGGGCGCCAGTGCCTGCACGGTTTCCCACAGCCGGAACGAGGCGTCCAGCGACTGGGGTGGGAAGAATTCGAAACTGATGCGGGGCGTGGTCATGGTGGTCTCCTTCATTGCCCCTCTTGTCTCAGATTCGGCGATGTGAGACCAATTCATAGTTTTCACGTTCTTGATGAGGTTTATTCATGTACGTCGAGTTGCGCCACCTGCGGACGATCCGGGCAATTCAGCAGGCCGGGGGGCTGGCAAGGGCTGCCGAAGTGCTGAACATGACCCAGTCGGCGCTAAGCCATCAGGTCAAGGGGCTGGAGGATCAGGCCGGGATGGAGCTGTTCGTCCGCCGGTCCAAACCGATGCGGTTGTCGGCTGCCGGACACAGGATGTTGCGTGCGGCAGAGCGGATCCTGCCAGAGATAGACGCGATGGAGGAAGAATTCCGGGCCTTGCGGGCGGGGCGGACGGGGCGGTTGCACATCGCGATCGAGTGTCACGCCTGCTTTGACTGGCTGTTTCCGGTCTTGGAGATGTTTCGGCATGCCTGGCCCGAGATTGACGTGGATATCCGCGCGGGGTTGGCGTTTGAGGCTTTGGCGGCGCTGAACCGTGAGGATGTTGATCTGGTGATCAGTTCCGACCGCGAACCGCCGCCGGGAATCGTGTTCAATCCGCTGTTCGACTATCACCCGACCTTCGTTGCCAGCTCTCAAAATCCGCTGGCCGAAAAGGCGTTCATCACGGCTGAGGATTTCCGCGATCAGGTGTTGATCACCTACCCGGTCAGCCGCGACAAGCTTGATATCTTTACGGAAATCCTGACGCCCGCCAAAGTGGAGCCGCGTGCCCAGCGCACCGCTGAGCTGACGGCGGTGATCCTGATGCTGGTTGGATCAAACCGGGGGGTGGCGGTTTTGCCGGACTGGGTGATGCGGGAAGTGAAGTCCAACGCGGACTATGTGACGCGGCCCTTGGGGCCGGAGCCGGTGCTGAAGCGGATGTATGCAGCGACCCGGGTGGAGGATGCAGGCAAGGCCTATATGGCGCATTTTCTGAAGCTGGCGCGGAGTGAGCCGGTGAAATTGCAGCGGGGGGCGTAAGTCTTTGCGTTCGCTGGGGTAATGGGGGGTTTCGGCGGGAGGAGCGGCGTCTGGAACGCGTCTTTATCGCGTCTTCCTTTCGTCTCTACGCGCGGCAGAGACAGGGGGCGTTAACCACGCGGTCGAATCGGGGGGCGGACATCTGGGGGCGGTGGGTTGGCACCCACCCTACGGGGTGTCAGCCTGAGTTTTCCACCGCCATCCCGGCATTGCCCAGCATCAGGTTGCGCCCGGCGTAGATGTCGCCGGCCAGTTGCAGGGCAAAGCGGTCGGCGTCGCGCAGGCGCACCTCGGACAGGGTTTCGGCGATACGCTCGGGGTCGGCGCCAAGGTGGCGCAGGAGGGTGCCGCCCATCGTCAGGGCCGATTCGTAGGTTTCACGGATCGGCGCTGCCACCCCGGCCTTGATCAGCTCTATCGAGTGGCGGCGGTCGAAGCTGCGCGCAAAGACCGGGATCAGGGGACATTCCTCATGCAGAAGATGGGCGATGCGGGTGGCCGCTCCGGGGTTGTCGATGGCGATGACCACGGCGCGGGCGTGGGTGGCCCCGGCGGCGTGCAGGATATCCAGCCGGGTGCCGTCGCCGAAATAGACCTTGAAGCCAAAGTCGCGGGCGGTGGTGATCGCCTGCGGGTCGGTGTCGATGATGGTCAGCCGGTGGCCCATCTGCAGCAGGGGCTGGGTGACGACCTGACCAAAGCGGCCAAACCCGATGAGAAGAACCGCCGCGCCATCATCTTCGGGTGCGGGCAGGCCATCGGTGGAAAGCTGCGCCGTCGGCATCAGCCGGTCATGCAAGAGGACGAAAAGCGGTGTCATCACCATGGACAGGATGATGACGGCGGTCAGGGTGGCGTTTTCCTCGACGTTGATCAGGCCGACCGACAGGGCAGCGGCGTAAAGGACGAAGGCGAATTCGCCGCCTTGGGCCATCAGGACCAGACGCTCAACCGCTTCGCGGTGCGAGGCGCGGAAGGCGCGGGCGACGGCATAGATGGCCAGCATCTTCAGGGTGGTCAGGGCCAGGACGGCGATCAGGATCAGCTGCCAGTTGCGGGCAACGACCGACAGGTCCAGCGCCATGCCGACGGCAAGGAAGAAAAGGCCAAGGAGAAGGCCGCGGAACGGCTCTACATCCGCCTCCAACTGATGACGGTAGCTGGATTCGGAGAGGAGCACCCCGGCCAGGAAGGCCCCCATCGCGGCGGAGAGGCCCCCGACCTGCATCCAGAGCGCGGCCCCCAGCACGACAAGCAGGGCGGCGGCGGTCATTACCTCACGCGCCTGGGCAGCGGCGAGGAGGGCGAAGACCGGGTTGAGAAGGTAGCGGCCGGCAAGGATGAGGGTGGCGATGGCGCCAAGGCCAAGGGCGATGCCGGTGGCGCGGTCGGCAAGGGTGACGGCTTCGCCACCGGGGGCAAGGAAGGCGACGAGGGCCAGAAGTGGGACGATGGCAAGGTCTTCGAGGAGGAGGATCGAGACGATGCGCTGGCCCTTGGGGGCGGAAATGGTGCCACGCTCCTCCAGCATCTGCATGACGATGGCGGTCGAGGTGAGGACAAAGCCGGTTCCCGCCACCAGCGCGGGTGCGAAGGGGTAGCCAAGCGCAAGGCCGACCAGCGACAGAAGCGCCATGGAGAGAAGGACCTGCGCGAGCCCCAAGCCGAAGATGTCGCGCCGCATGGCCCACAGACGCGAGGGCTGCATCTCAAGCCCGATGATGAACAGGAACATCACCACGCCAAGTTCGGCCACATGCAGGATGGCCATCGGGTCAGAGAACAGCCCCGCGCCGAACGGGCCGATGGCAAGGCCCGCGGCAAGGTAGCCAAGCACCGACCCAAGGCCCACGCGCTTGAACAAGGGCACGGCAACGACGGCGGCACCCAGCAGGATGACGACAGAGGGCAGATCGACGCCGACGCTTTCGGTGGCCATGAAAACCTCACTTTCCGGGAAAAGGGTGGCGGGAAGGCGGGGCGCTGGCAAGGGGGCCGGGAAGATCGGGCGCGCGAACGTGGAAGAACCTGACCCTGTTAACCGGATTTTTCCATTGACAGGCACAGGGTTGATGCAAACTCTGACCCCATTGAATATGAAATTCGGAGGTGTGCATGCGCAGATATTTTGCAGCAATGGCCTTTGGGCTGGTCCTGTGCGCCACGGCTTTGCTGCCGCAGGCGGCGTTTGCGGACCGGGTGGTGGCGCGGGTGTCAATCTCGGCGCAGACGATGAAGGTGTTCCACGAGGGGCGGCATCTTTTCACCTGGTCGGTATCGACGGCGAAGTCGGGCAAGATCACCCCGACCGGCGTTTACGTGCCGGAGTTCCTGTCAAGGCATCACCGCTCCAGCCTTTACAACAACGCGCCAATGCCCTTCGCAATCTTCTACGACGGGAACTATGCGATCCACGGGACGGACCACGTCAAGCGGCTGGGGGCGCCTGCGTCGAACGGCTGCGTGCGGCTGCATCCGGACAATGCGGCGATCCTGTTCCAGATGGTGAAGGCCGAAGGCATGAACAACATGCGGGTTGAAATCGTCCAGTAAGGCGCGCCTCTTCCTTTCCCGCGCGTGACCGCCTATAGAGCCGGGCTTGAACGGCGCCCAAGGGGCGCCACGCTTGGGAGCGTAAGATGCAAGGCTCGGCCAACCTGAACCTGATGATCAAGGCAGCACGCAAGGCGGGGCGAAGCCTGGTCAAGGATTTCCGCGAGGTGGAAAACCTGCAGGTGTCGACCAAGGGGCCGGGGGATTTCGTGTCCAAGGCCGACCGTGAGGCCGAGCGGCTGATCAAGGAAGAGCTGATGAGCGGCCGGCCGACCTATGGCTGGCTGGGCGAGGAGACCGGGGGCGCTGCAGGCGCGGACCCGACGCGGCGCTGGATCGTTGATCCCTTGGACGGGACCACGAACTTTCTGCACGGGATGCCGCATTGGGCGGTGTCGATCGCGCTGGAGCACAAGGGCGAGATCGTCAGTGCCGTGGTCTATGACCCGGCGAAGGACGAGATGTTCTGGGCTGAAAAGGGATCAGGCGCGTGGCTGAACGACAACCGGCGGCTGCGGGTGTCTGGACGGCGCGCGATGCACGAGGCGGTCTTTGCCACGGGCGTACCGTTTGGCGCGAAGGCAACCCTGCCCGCGATGCTGCAGGACCTCGCGCGGCTGATGCCTGCGACGGCGGGCGTGCGGCGCTGGGGGGCGGCGGCCCTGGATCTGGCTTACGTCGCGGCGGGGCGGTTTGACGGCTATTGGGAGCGGGAGCTTTCGGCCTGGGACATTGCGGCGGGCGTCCTTCTGGTCAAGGAAGCCGGCGGCATGGTCGAGGGGCTGCGCAAGGGCACCGATCCCTTGGACGGCGCGCTGATCGCCAGCAATGACGGGTTGTTTGACGCATTCTCGGGCGTGATCCGGGGCTGAGCGCCACCGGAATTTTCGAAAATTCCGGTTCGGAGCCTTTGAAGGCTCCGGCCCGATTTCTTTAAAGAAATCGGAGCTTTGCCCCCGTCAGAGCCTACGACGCGGGACCAGCGGGATGTTGGACCGCGATGCGGGAAACTGCGTTTCCGGGTGCGGCGGGTGGCCTGCGGTCGCTTTCCAGTAAGCGCCCGCCCCGCGCTTTAGCCAGACCGGCAGCGTCAGCACCAGCCCCGCGACAAAGCCCCCCGCATGGGCCCAGTAGGCGACCCCACCGCCGTCGCTGGGGGTCGAGATGCCAGAGAAGATCTGGATGCCAAACCACAGTCCCAGCACGATCCAGGCCGGAATGGCAAAGATGCGGAAGAAGACCACAAAGATGAACAGCACATCCACCTTCGCCCTTGGGAACAGCAAGAGATAGCCCCCCATCACCCCGGCAATCGCGCCCGAGGCCCCGACCATCGGGATCTGCGATGCAAGGTCAGCGCCCGCTTGCAGGCCCGCCGCCGCCAGACCTGCGGCAAGGTAGAACAACAGGAAGGGCAGATGGCCCATCTCTTCCTCAAGATTGTCGCCATAGATCCAGAGAAACAGCATGTTCCCGGCCAGGTGCATGATGCTGCCGTGCAGGAACATTGAGGTGACAAGCGTTTCATACCCCTCGCCCGCCAAAAGGCGTGCGGGCACGAGGCCCCAATGCAGGAAGAATATCTGCAGTTGGAAATCGTTCCTGCTGAAGAAATAGCCAAGGAAAACCAAAACGTTGACCGCGATCAGGGCGATCGTGACGTATGGCGTCTTGCCCGAGGGGTTATGGTCACGGATCGGAAACATGCGGCGCAGCGTTTCCGATCCGCGTAGTTACGTCAAGCATCCGCCGCTGCGGCCAAAAGCTGCGCGTTGCCGCCTGAGGCCGTGGTGTCGATGCACAGGTGACGCTCAAGGCAGGCGTGGCCTGCGTCGGGTGCTGCGATCAGGGGCAGGATCGGACCGGGGCGGCGGCCAAGCGCCTGCGCGAAGGTGCGGCCGGTGTCTGCGTCACCCCACCAGAGCGCGCCGGAAAAGCCCTGCAGCGTGGTCAAGGCCTGCGGGTCCAGGCCCGGCGCTTCGACGGCGTGGCCGCCAAGGGCGCGGACCGCCTGCGCTTGCTGCAGGGCCGCGGCGCGTCCGGGGCCAAGGCAAAGAAGCGGTGCGCGGGCCGTCAGGGTCAGGCGGTTCGATTCGCCGGTCGGGCCGGGAAGGTCGAGCGTTTGCGGCGCGGCCTTGGGCCATGGGGCTGACAGGGCGCGGGCGGTGTCGGCCTGCGTGGTCGTTGCACCGTCCGGGGTGGCTGCGGCCGCAGGGGCCTTGGTGAAGCGGGTCATGTAATGCGGCCCGCCCGCCTTGGGGCCAGTGCCGGACAGGCCTTCGCCGCCGAAGGGCTGGCTGCCGACCACGGCGCCAATCTGGTTGCGGTTGACGTAGGTGTTGCCCATGTGCAGCCCCTCGACAATGCGCTGGACGCGGTCGTCAATGCGGGAGTGCAGGCCAAAGGTCAGGCCGTAGCCGGTGGCGTTGATCGTGGCGATCACGGCGTCAATCTCGGACGCCTTGAAGGTGGCGATATGGAGGACGGGGCCGAAAATCTCACGCGGCATATCTTCGATGCCCCGGACGGACAGGACGGTGGGGGCGATGAAGGTGCCCTCGGTTGGGGCGGGCAGTTCCTTCAGGATGCGGCCTTCGGTGCGGGCGGCGTCGATGTAGGCGCGGATACCGGCCTGGGCCTGGGTGTCGATCACCGGGCCCACGTCGGTGGCAAGGTGCCAGGGGTCGCCAAGGGCAAGGTCGTCCATCGCGCCGAACAGCATTTCGGTGACGGTGTCGGCCACGTCTTCCTGGACATACAGGCAGCGTAGCGCGGAACAGCGCTGACCCGCGGACTGAAAGCTGGAGGCGAGGATGTCGCGCACGGCCTGTTCCGGCAGGGCGGTTGAGTCCACCAGCATGGCGTTCAGCCCGCCGGTTTCGGCGATCAGGGGGGCGGTGGGGTCAAGATGGTCGGCCATGCTGCGGCGGATGGCCTGGGCGGTGGCGGTCGATCCGGTGAAGGCGACGCCGTGGATGCGGGGGTCACGGGTCAGGGCGGCACCGACAGTGCCATCGCCGGGCAGAAGTTGCAGCGCGGTTTGTGGAACGCCTGCGGCGTGCAGGTGCTGGACGGCTATCGTCGCGATCAGGGGGGTCTGCTGGGCGGGCTTGGCGAGGACCGCGTTGCCTGCGGCCAGGGCGGCGGCGATCTGGCCGCAGAAGATGGCGAGGGGGAAGTTCCAAGGGGAGATGCAGGCGAAGGTACCGCGTGCAGGGTTGGACAGGCTGGTGGCCCCGGCGGCGTAGTAGCGCAGGAAATCCACCGCCTCACGCAGTTCGGAGATGGCGTCGGGCAGGGTTTTGCCCGCTTCGCGCGCGAGAAGGGCGAAGATGCGCCCCGTATCAGCCTCTAGCCGGTCGGCGGCGCGCGTCAGGACTTCGGCGCGTTGGGCGGGGGCGGCGGTCCAGGGTTCGGCAAGGCGAAGCGCGGTGTCGATGTCGGCTTGCGCGGCGGTCAGGACATGGCCGACCAGCGCGCCGGTGGCCGGGTTCAGGACCGGGTGACGGAGGCCGCCAACGGCGCGACCGGCAAGGATTGGGTGGGCGTCGAAGGGCGTGGTCATGTGCGGGGTGCGGGCGGCCGTTATCCCGGCCAGATCGGCGGCGTCGGTCACGTCCCAACCACGCGCGTTGCGGCGGGGGGCGAAAAGGATGGGGCCGGTGGCGAGTGCGGGGCTGGGAATTGCGGTCAGGGCTTGCACAGCGGTCAGCGGGCAGGCGGCGACCTGGGCGGGGGGCACGTCCTCATCCACGATCTGGTTGACGAAGCTGGAGTTTGCGCCGTTCTCTAGCAGGCGGCGGACGAGGTAGGCCAGCAGGTCACGGTGCGCGCCGACGGGGGCGTAGATGCGGCAGCGGGTGGACTGGTCGGTCAGAACAATGTCATGCAGCCGTTCGCCCATGCCGTGCAGGCGCTGGAATTCGTAATCCATGGGCGTGACGCCGATGTCTTGCGCCAGATGCAGGATGGCGGCGACGGTGTGGGCGTTGTGGGTGGCGAACTGGGGGTAGATGCGGTCGGTCAGCGTCAGCAGCTTACGGGCGCAGGCGATGTAGCTGACATCGGTTGATTGCTTCCTTGTGAAGACCGGGAACGAAGTCAGGCCAAGGACCTGCGCGCGCTTTACCTCGGCGTCCCAGTAGGCGCCTTTTACGAGGCGGATCATGATCTTGCGGTCAAGGCGTGTGCTTAAGGCGTGGAGCCAGTCGATGACGGCGCCGGCGCGGCGGCCGTAGGCTTGGACGACCACGCCGAAGCCGTCCCAGCCTTTGAGGGCGGGGTCGGAAAGGGTGGCCTCGATCACTTCGAGCGAGAGGGCGAGGCGGTCGGCCTCCTCGGCGTCGACGTTGAAGCCGAGGCCTGCGGCTTTGGCGAGGGACGCGAGGGCGCGGACGCGGGGGACCAGCTCTTCCATCACGCGGGCGCGTTTGGCGACTTCGTAGCGGGGGTGGAGGGCAGAGAGTTTGACCGAAATGCCGGGGTTGGTGCGGATGTCGTTGCCTTTGGCGGCGCGGGCGATGGCGGTGATCGCGCGAGAGTAGGACAGGTGGTAGCGTCGGGCGTCGGCCTCGGTGCGCGCCGCCTCGCCCAGCATGTCGTAGCTGTAGGTATAGCTTTTGGCTTCAAGGTCTTGCGCACGGTCCATCGCCTTGTCGATGGTTTCGCCCAAGACGAAGTTGCGGCCCATTTCCTTCATCGCGCGGGAGACGGCGGTGCGGATCACCGGTTCGCCCAGACGTTTGACGGCGGCGCGGAGGTGGCGGGTAATGCCGCCTTCGGCATCGTCCAGCACCTTGCCGGTCAGCATGAGGGCCCAGGTTGAGGCGTTCACCAGGCTTGAGGCGGATTTGCCAAGGTGGCGGCCCCAGTCGGAGGGGGCGATCTTGTCTTCGATCAGGGCGTCCATGGTTTCCGCGTCGGGGACCCGCAGCAGCGCCTCGGCCAGACACATCAAGGCGATGCCTTCGTCGGTGGACAGCCCGTATTCGGCAAGGAACACCTCCATCAACCCCGGCTTGGCGCTGGCGCGGATGCGACTGACAAGGTCTGCCCCGGTGGCGGTGATCTGCGCGCGGGCGGGGGCGTCAAGGGCGGCTTCGGCGACAAGGCGGCCGACAAGGCCGGTCTCATCCGCAAGGGCGGCGGTTTCGATGGTGGACCAGATGGTGGAATCGGTGGACATTTGGGACCTCGCTTTCCGCCTAGCATATATGCAAAATGACGGGCTGTTTTCCCGATTATTACATGTTATAAGGGCGGAATGTTTGATAATGCGGGATTTGCCGATGCCAGTTGACCGCGCCGATCTTGACCGTTTTGACCTTGCCATCCTGCGCGCCCTGCAAACCCAGGGGCGGATTTCCGCGGTGGAACTGGCGCGGCGGATCGGGCTTTCCAAAAGCCCGACGCAGGCGCGGATGAAGCGGCTGGAAGAGGCGGGGGTGATCACCGGATACCGCGCGATCCTGGACCCGATCCGCATGGGTCAGGCGCATGTGGCCTTTGTCGAAGTGCGGCTGTCGGACACGCGCGAGGCGGCGCTGACGGCCTTCAACATCGCGGTTCTGGCCGTGCCGGAGGTTGAGCAGTGCCATATGATGGCCTCCAGTTTCGATTACCTGCTGAAGGTGCGCACAGCGGACATTCAGGCCTATCGGCGCGTGCTGGGCGAGGTGATCTCGGCCCTGCCCCATGTGGCCAACACCTCGACCTATGTGGCGATGGAGGCGGTGAAAGAGGTTTTCTGACGCAACTTTTCCCGACGCTTTCGCGTAGTTGCTGGGGAAGAGGAGAGTCAGATGGATCTTCTGGGACGTATCCTGCTTGCGGCGCTGTTTGCGGCGGGGGCTGTGCAGAAAGCCACGGCACCCCAGGCGGCGCAGGCGCTGCTGGCGGGCCTGGGGCTGCCGGTCTGGCTGGTGTGGCCGGCGCTGGCGTTGAACGCAGGGCTGGCGGTGGGGCTGATCTGGCCACCCACGGTACGGCGGGCGGCGCTGATCGCCGCGGCCTATTGCGGGGCGACGAGTGTGTTCCACTTCCAGCCCGAGGATGGCTGGCAAATGTCGATCTTCGTCAAGAACTGGGCGATTGCGGGCGGCCTGCTGACGCTGGCCGCCGCGCGGAAGGTTTAGCGGTCAGTCCTTGGGCTTGCCGGAAGAGATGGTCACCTTGGCATTAGTCGAAGCGACCGAAACGGCCGGTTTCGCGGCCTCTTTCTTCGGCTTCTTCACTTCCTTGCGTTTGTTCATGCCCTTGGCCATGGCCGTGGCTCCCTTTTTTTGAATGCGGCGGTCCGGTGCGGACCTTGGGGCCTAGTGTAGCGCCCTGCGGCGGGCTTTGCACGGGCCTTGTCAGGCTTCGTCAGCGGGAGGTGTTCGCCAGCTGGCGCCACTGGGCGGCATAATCGGCAAGGGCGCGCGCGTCGGCGGGGGTTGGGACCGGGCTTGTGGCGGGCACCGAGGGCGCGGTGAGGCACAAGAGCGCCGCCCCGGCAGAGGTTCCGGTGGCAGAGGCTGCGATCTGCACCCCGCCCGGCGAAAGGGCGGCCAGCATGGCAAGATAATCGGCGTTGCGGGCGAAGGGGCCTTCGACGATGACCGGGCCTTCCGCCCCTGCAAGGTCAAGGCAGGTGCGGGTCATCAGGGCCAGATACCACGACAGGGCCAAAAGGCGCTGGCCGTCGGTGGCGGGGGGCGCGGTCCAGCGCATGTGCTGGCCGGGATAGGGGCCAGAGGCGGGTTCGACCGAGGGCAGCAGGTGGACCGGGCCTGCCAAAACGGCCGCACGGTCAGCGGGGGCTGGGGCGGTGGTATCGCCTTGGCGGATCACCTCATATTCCCGACCGCCCATGAAGCGGGCTGAGGGGAAGGCGTTGCCCAGCGCGTTGACGTTGACCAGGACGTCGCGCGCGGGGTCGAGGGGGATGGCAACGCCGTTCATCGCCATGCAGATCACCCAGGTGCCGGTGGAGACGACCGAGAAAGCCCCGCTGCGACCGCCAAGATAGGGCAGCAGCGAGGCGTTGGAATCGTGGATGCCGACGCTGACCGGGGTTTTTGGCGAGAGGCCCGTGGCGGCGGCCACCTCGGCGCGCAGGGTGCCCAGTGCCGCCGAGGGGCGCTGCGGCGGGGCGATCTTGCCGGCAAGACCCAACCGGTCCACCAGCGGGGAAAAGCAGCCCTGCCATGGGTCCCACAGGTCAGTATGGCAGCCGAGGGAGGAGACATCGCAGGCCATCTGCCCGGTCAGCCGCCAGCCCCAGTATTGCGGATAGGTCAGGACATGCGCCACCCGGTCGCGCAATCCCGCTTGGGTGGTCAAAAGCCAATGCAGTTGCGCG
Organism: Rhodobacterales bacterium; assembly: GCA_038211355.1. Taxonomy (GTDB): domain Bacteria; phylum Pseudomonadota; class Alphaproteobacteria; order Rhodobacterales; family Rhodobacteraceae; genus Tabrizicola. Next base: position 17,591 of record JBBQVR010000054.1, read on the forward strand.
CCAAGGTTCAGGCCCATGGGCAGGCGGGGCGATCCGGTCAGCGCAAAATCGGGGCGAAGGGCGTTGTAGTCGGCGGCAAGGTCATCGGGGCCGGGATGTTCATAGTCCAGCATCGGGGTGGCAAGGCCCCCTGCCCGGTCCAACAGCACCGCCGCTGCACCATGGGTGGTGACCGAGATGGCATCGACCCCGTGTTCCGCTTGGAAGCTGGCAAGGTGGTGCAGGAAGAACTCCCAATGCCCGGCAAGGTCGAAATGCGGGTAGGGTGGGCCTTGCAGGGGGGTGTTGGGGCGCGTGACGACGGCAAGCTCGGTCAGCGTGGTGGCATCGACGAGGGCCAGCTTGGCGTTGGTCTTGCCGACGTCGATGACCGCGACGGTGCGGGGCGGCGCGATGAGGGTTGGGGTCATGGCATGTGGAAAACGTCGACCAGCGGGGTGGCGACAGGCTCATTTCCGGGGTGGCACAGCATCAGGTCGGCCATGTGGGCCAACCAGCGCTGCATCACCGGATGGGCGGGCAGGTCGGCCATGGAATGGTCATCCCGCCGCCAGAGGACGCCGAAAAGGGTATGGGTTTCCGGGTCCAGATGGATGGAATAATCCTGCACCCCGGCGTCTTTCAGCAGGGCCACAAGGTCAGGCCAGATCATGTCATGGCGGCGCTTGTATTCATCGGCCATGCCGGGGTTCAGCTGCATCTTGAAGGCGTATTTCTGCATCATTTCCCCCGCAGCAATCTGGGCACGGCAATGACGCCGATCAGAAGGAGGCCAAGGAAAATGCTCATCACGATCCCCGGCACATTCAGAAGGCCAAAGCCGAAAGTGACCATGCCCATGATGAAGGCGGCGAGCACCACCCCCAGGATCGACCCCGACCCGCCAAGGATGCTGACGCCGCCAAGGACGACCATGGTCACGACCTCAAGCTCAAACCCCGTGGCGATGGAGGGGCGGGTGGAGCCAAGGCGTGAGGTCAGGCAAATGGCGGCGATGCCGGAGGTAAGGCCGGTCAGAAGGAACAGAATGAACCGGACGCGGGCCACCCGGATGCCAGAGAACTGCGCGGCGGTGGCGTTGTTGCCGATGGCATAGACGGCGCGGCCAAAGCTGGTGCGGTGGAGGAGAACCCAGAACACCACCGCCATCACCGCGAAAAGCACCAGTTCAAAGCTGAACACCCACCAGACATAGCCCTGACCAAAGAAATCAAACCCGTCGGGGTAGCCGGTAAAGGCCTGATCCCCCAAGACGATGTAGGAAATGCCGCGAAACAGGCTCATCGTGCCGATGGTCACCACGATGGAGGGCAGGCCCATCCCGGCGACCAGAAACCCGTTGACCGCGCCGCACAACAGCCCGGTGCCAAGGCCGATGACCACCAGAAGCGGCACCCCGGCCCCGGCCTGCATCGCCAGCCCCATCGCGGTTGAGACCAGCGCGATGATCGAGGCGACGGAGAGGTCAATCTCACCTGCGATGATCAGCATGGCCATGGCAAAGGCGATCATCGCCTTTTCGGTAAAGTTGAAGGTGGCGTCGCTGAGGTTCCAGGCATTCAGGAAATAGGGCGAGGCGAAGGAGTTGGTCACGAAGACCGCGATGGCGACGATGACCAACACCGCCTCCCAACTGCGAAGCGCGCGGGTGAGGGGGGATTGCAGACGGTCGGGGATGATGCGTGCGGTTGGGGCGGTCATCTGGCCTCCTGCGGTTTCAGGATGATGCGGCCGGGCGTGCGGGACTGGGCGGCGTTGAAGGCGACGGCGACGACGATGGCGCTGCCCGAAATCGCCATCTGCCAGAAGGGGGAAATGCCGACCACCGGCAGGGCGTTGTTGATCACCCCAAGGAAAAGCGCGCCAAGAACGGCCCCGGCGACCGTCCCCGCCCCGCCGGCGATGGCGACCCCGCCGATCACGCAGGCGGCCACGACCGACAGTTCAAACCCGTCGGCGATATCGACATAAGCCACGGCGTAGCGGGCGACCCACAGATAGCCCGTCAACCCCGCCAACCCGCCTGCGATCATGAAGGCAAGGCATTGGGTGCGGCCCACGTTGATGCCGGTGTAGACCGCCGCATGCGGGTTGCCGCCCACGGCGTAGAACGACCGGCCAAGCGGGGTGCGGGTCAGCAGGACGGTGAACAGGGCGATGGCGGCAAGGGCGACCCAGCTCATCACCGGAAGGCCCGCGATCACGGCGCGCGGCAGGGCCTTGAAATCATCGGTCATCTGGTGGGCGTTGACCCAGGCGCCGTCAGTCATCAGGAAAATGCTGCCCCGGTAGATGGTCATGGTGCCAAGGGTGACCACGATGGAGGGGATGCCCAGCTTCCATACCAAGAGGCCGTTGACCGCGCCAAGGGCTGCGCCCAGCGCGATGGCCGCGACAAGGATCAGGGGTAAGGGCACGCCCATGCCGTTCAACAAGGCTGCAACCATGCCGCAGAGGGCAAGGTTGGCGGCGACCGACAGGTCGATGCATTTGGTCAGGATCACGATCATCTGGCCGATCGCCAGCAGGATCAGGGGTGAGGTGTCGTTGAAGACGTTCACCAGGCTGGCGGGTGATACGAAAGCCGGAAAGCGGAAGGCGACGAGGCCGACCAGCAGGACGATCGCCAGTGCCAGCAATGCCTCACGCTGTTTGAAAAGGCTGGTCATGCGGCCTCCGCGATGCCGGCGGCGGCGCGGACAAGGGTTTCGGGGGTCATCCGGCCCCCCGTCACCTCATCAATGATGCGGCCTTCGCGCATGACGATGACGCGGTCGGACATGCCCAACACCTCGGGGATTTCCGAGCTGACCATGATGACGGCCAAGCCTTCGGCGGCAAGTTCGGCCATGAATTCGTGGACAGCAGCCTTGGAGCCGATGTCGATGCCCTTGGTCGGCTCGTCCAGAATGATGACGCGGGGTTTGGTCGCCAGCCATTTGGCGATGACGACCTTTTGCTGGTTGCCCCCCGACAACAGCCCAAGCTCCTGATCCAGGCTTGAGGCGCGCAGGTCGAGCCTTTGGGTATAGTCGCGCGACAGACGGAATTCTTCGGCCAGCCGCAAGAACCCCGCGCGACTGGTGCGGGTCAGCGACGGCAGCGTGACGTTCTGAAAGATCGGCAACCCGCGAATGGCCCCCTGACGGCCGCGGTCTTCGGGGACATAGACGATGCCTGCCGCGATTGCCTCATGCGTGGAGCGGATGACGCGGACCTGGTCGTCGATGCGCACCGCGCCTTTCGAGGGGGTGGTGATGCCGAACAGGGCCTGCATCACCTCGGA
>JBBQVR010000055.1:0-20653 GCA_038211355.1 Rhodobacterales bacterium
CCCGGCCGCATCTTGGCGATGCGGGGAAGCGCGTCCAGACCATTGCCATCGGGCATGATCACGTCGCTGATGATCAGATCGCCTTTGCCCTCTTCCACCCAGCGCATCAGGGTCATCAGGCTGGAGGTTGCATGCACCTTGCACCCCGCGCGGGTCAGCGCCTGGGTCAGAACGGTGCGGATCGTGCGGTCGTCATCGGCTACAAGGACGGTGCCATCCATTACTTTGCTTCCTTCTTCTTGTCGCGCGGCGCCATGGGCAGCGACACGCGAAATACGGTGCGACCGGGGGCGGAATCGACAGAAATCCAGCCCTCATGGTCAGAGATGATCTTGGACACCAGGGCGAGGCCCAACCCGGTGCCATTTTCGCGGCCAGAGACGAAGGGCTCAAAGATATTGGCGGCGATTTCCGGCTTGATGCCGGGGCCGTCGTCGATGATTTCGACATTCAAGGGCAAGGTGCCGGACGCGCCGTCCTTGCGGCGCAGGCGCAGCGACAGGTCGTAAAAGGTGTGCAGGCGAATGGTGCCGCCGGTTTTGCACGCCTCGGCCGCGTTCTTGATGAGGTTGAGGAACACCTGCATCAACTGATCGGTGTCGGCAAAGGTGGAGGGCAGCGAGGGGTCATAATCCTCGACAATCGTCATGTGCGCGGCGAAACCCACCAGCGCGGATTTGCGGGCACGGTCCAAGGCGTCGTGGATGTTCACCGGCTTGCGGTCTGGCGGGCGGATATTGCCGAACTGTTCGACCTGCTCCAGCAGCTTTACGATGCGGCGGGTTTCCTCGACGATCAGGTCGGTCATTTCCTGATCTTCGGGGGTCAGGTTCATCGACAAAAGCTGTGCCGCCCCCGAAATGCCGGCAAGGGGGTTCTTGATCTCATGCGCCAGCATTTCGGCCATGCCGATGGCCGACCGCGCCGCGGACTTCACCCCCATCGACCGGCCAAGCCGATCGGCAATCTCACGCGGGGAGAGGATCAGCATGATCACGTCGGGGTTGTCATGCATCGGCGCGATGTGGATCGTGCATTGCACGGGCGGGCGTTCGCCGGTGGTCACATCCACATCGTTGATGTTCAGAGGTGACTGGTTGGCACGGGCGCGGGCAAGCGCCTCTTCCATCGGGGCGTCGATGGCCAGCCGGTCAAACGCTGGCTGGCCGCGCAGCGCCTTGTCAGACGCGTTGAGAAAGGTTTCCGCTGCGGGGTTCGCCTCAAGAATGCGTCCGGTCGGGTCGATCAACAAGGTCGGCAACGGCAACGAGGCCCAGATCACGCCGGGAACCGGATAGGGCAGCCGGTAGGGCGTCATGCGGCAAGCTCCAGCTCGGCGAAGGCTTGTTCCAGAAGCTGGATCACTTCAGCCGGGTCGGTCGAGGTCAGGATCGCCTCCCGCGCATGGGGCAGGCCCGCTTCGTCCAGATACCACCCCAGATGCTTGCGGGCCATGCGCAGGCCAAGCTCGGTGCCGTAAAAGGTCAGCATGTCGTCATAGTGATCCAGGATCAGCCGCCCCAGCGCGCCGCCTTGCGGGATCTTTGGCGCGGGCGTGCCGTAAAGGTCATGTGCCACCTGCGCCAGCCGCCAGGGCGCGCCTTGGGCGCCACGCCCAATCATCACGCCATCGGCACCGGACAGGCGCAGCGCCTCGCGCGCGGTGGCGCTGTTGGTGATGTCGCCATTGGCGATGACGGAGATGGTCACCGCCTCTTTCACCGCGCGGATGGCGGCCCAGTTGGCGGACCCCTTGTAGAACTGACACCGGGTGCGGCCGTGGATTGTGATCATCTGCACCCCTGCCCCTTCGGCACGTTTTGCCAATTCGTGGGCATTGTGCAGCGTGTCATCCCAGCCCAGCCGGGTTTTCAGCGTGACCGGAACCTTGACCGCGCCCACCACCGCCTTGATCAGGTCCAGCGCCAGATCAAGGTCGCGCAGCAAGGCCGACCCGCAAAGCCCGGTCGTCACCCGTTTGGACGGGCAGCCCATGTTGATGTCGATCACCCGCGCGCCCTGCGCTTCGACGTAGCGCGCGCCTTCGGCCATCCAGTAGGGATCACGCCCCGCAAGCTGGACAGAGGTTGCCTGCTCGCCCAAGCCCAGCTCTGCCCTGGCGCGGGCTTCGGGGCGGGCGCGGACCACCTCTTCGCTTGCCACCATCTCGGACACCACAAGGCCCGCGCCAAAGCGCGCGACCAGCCGGCGAAATGGCAGGTCGGTGATCCCGGCCAGCGGGGCCAGGATCACAGGTGGGTCAATCGTGAGCGGGCCGAGGGCGAGGGGCAACTGCCTATTCCTTGTGCGGATACACCTACTGGTAGGCCGCCCGGATGGTGCCTCCAAGGCATGATGGCCAGATAATGACTGAAAAACATGCGATGCACAAATATTAGGCACCTTCGCCTGTTTCCGCGCCAGTCCGCGCCAGATTGTCATGAAGCCCGTGCTGGATTAGTCAGGACGCAAAGGACGGGAACGCATGGGAACAGCTGTCATCATCGTCGCCGCAGGTCGGGGCAGCCGCATGGGCGGTGAGGTGCCAAAGCAATGGCAGATGCTGGCCGGGCGGCCAGTGCTGGCACATACGATTGGCGCCTTTGCCGGAATGCAGGTGGTGCTGGTCATCCACCCCGATGACCGGGCGCGGGCCTTGGCACTGGGTGCTGCGGTGCAGGTGGTGGACGGCGGCGCGTCGCGCGATGCGTCGGTCCTCGCGGGGCTTGTCGCGTTGGAGGGATGCGGGGTCACCCGCGTGCTGATCCATGACGGTGCGCGGCCCCTTGTCAGCCGCGCGCTGGTTGACCGGCTGATCGCGGCGCTGGACAGCCATGACGGCGCGGCCCCTGCCCTGCCGGTGACCGATGCGCTGTGGCGCGGCGCGGATGGCCTTGTGTCGGGGACGGTGGACCGTACGGGGCTGTACCGGGCGCAGACGCCACAAGCGTTCCGATTTGCGCCGATTCTGGCGGCGCATAGCGCACATTCCGGCGGGGCGGCGGATGATGTTGAGGTGGCGCGGGCCGCAGGGCTTGACGTCGTGATCGTCGAGGGTGAGGACACCAACCTGAAGCTGACCTACCCCGGTGATTTCACCCGGGCCGAGGCGATTTTGCAAGGGTTGAAAAAGGGGCAATCCATGGATGTGCGGTTGGGCAACGGCTATGATGTCCACGCCTTTTGTGAGGGCAATCATGTCTGGCTGTGCGGGGTGCGCGTGCCGCATGGCCGGGGCCTTTTGGGCCACTCCGATGCCGATGTGGGGATGCACGCCCTGACCGATGCGATCTATGGCGCGCTGGCGATGGGCGACATCGGCCGCCATTTCCCCCCCAGCGACCCGCAGTGGAAGGGTGCCGCCAGCCATATCTTTCTGGCCCATGCCATCGAACTTGCCCGGTCACAGGGCTATGACCTTGGCAATTGCGATGTGACGCTGGTGTTTGAGCGTCCGAAGATCGGGCCGCATGCCCTTGAGATGCAGGCCGAACTGGCACGGATCATGGGGGTGGACGCAGGCCGCGTATCGGTCAAGGCCACCACGTCGGAACGGCTGGGCTTTACTGGCCGCGAGGAAGGCATCGCCGCTCTGGCCACCGCCCTGTTGGTGCGGGCATGAACTGGGCCATTGCCACCGTCTTTGGCGCAGGGCATCTGCGCCCGGCCAGCGGCACCTGGGCCAGCGCGATCGCGGTCGCTTTGGCGGTGGCGGCGTATCAGGCGGGGTGGGCGCTGCTGGTGCCGGTGGGTTTTGTGCTGGCCACGGTCGCCGGGTTCTTGGCCGTGCCTGGCTACCTGCGCCTTAGTGTTGATCCGGACCCGTCCGAAGTGGTGATCGACGAATTTGCCGGGCAATGGCTGGCGCTTTCGTTCACCGTCATTCCGCTGTGGCGCCATGGGGTTGAGGATATGCTGCTGGCCGCCTGGCCGGCCTGGGTGGCACCCTTCCTTCTGTTCCGGCTGTTCGACATCTGGAAACCCTGGGTCATCGGGCGGGCCGACCGGATGCAAGGCACGGCAGGGGTGATGCTGGATGACCTTCTGGCCGGGCTTTTTGCGGGGATCGGGTCAGTGGTGCTGGCGGGGTTTTATCACGGGGTGGTGCAGCCATGGCTGGGGTAGACGTGCCGGACCTTTTGACCCGCGCCCGCTATTGGGGCCTGCGGATCACCACGGCGGAAAGCTGCACCGGGGGCATGCTCGCCGTGGCGCTTACCGATGTGGCCGGATCGTCCGACGTGTTCGAGCGCGGGTTTGTCACCTATTCCAACCTCTCCAAGATCGAGATGCTTGGCGTGTCGGACACGACCCTCGCCACCCATGGCGCTGTGTCCGAAGCCGTGGCGTTCGAGATGGCCGAAGGCGCGCGGGCGCGGTCAGGGGCCGGGCTTGCGGTGTCGATCACCGGCATCGCAGGGCCGGGAGGATCAGGCGCCAAGCCCGAGGGGCGGGTGTGCTTTGCCCTGGCGCGCCTGGGACAGCCGACGCTGTGCGAGACGGTCGAATTTGGTGCGATTGGCCGGGCCAAGGTGCGCAAGTCGGCGACCGATCATGCGTTGCGGCTGCTGGCGGCGGCGCTGACCTGACGGGCGGGCCTGCACCGGTATTCACGCGGCTTGCCCCCGAAAAGGGAGAGGGATGCGCAAGATCGGCCCTGCGCAAGCCTGTCCTCAGGGGTGCAGCGCGAAAAAGCGCAAGATTTCGGTATTGGCGTCGATTTCCTCAGTCTTGCCTTCACTTAACCGGGCTTTGCGACCGCCGGGCCAGTGATGCGCGCCGCCTTCAACCGTCATCAGCCGAAGCACGACCGCGCCGCCCTGCCGGTAGTTGGTGACGGCAACCGCAGTACCATCGTCGCGCCGGTCAATCCGGCTTTGCGACTGGGTCAGCCCGCCCCCCCATGGCGCAAGATACGCCTGCACCACCGACGCGACCGAGGCAAATCGTGTGCGCGTCAGGCTGGTGTCGCCGTGCCCGCCCTCATAGGGCACCATGCTGTCAGCCGTGCCGTGGATGATCAGCGCGGGCACCTGCCCCACGACCTGCGTGCGGCCGGTGTCCATCGTGCCTGCCACCCCCGCCACCGCGCGGACAAGGTCGGGGTTCCGGGCAGCGAAGGTTTCCGCCAGGATCGACCCGTTCGACATGCCGGTGATGTAGACGCGCGCACCATCCACGCCAAACCGGTCTTGCGCGTCCTTGATGACCTCTTTCAGAAAACCCATGTCATCGACGCTGCTTCGGGCCGCAGACCCGCAGCAATAGCCGCCGTTCCACGTCAAAAGCCGGCCGCTCCGCCGTCCGGTGCCTGCGGGAAAGGCCACGGCATATCCTGCCCGCACCGCCACCGCCCCAAGGCCCGAGGCGCTGGAGAACTGGTCAGGGTCGCCGCCCCCGCCGTGCAGGGCCACAATCAGCGGCGCACCGCGCGGGTTGGCCGGCAGGTCGATCGTGTAAAAGCGGTCGCCCAGCCGGACCGTTTCAGCGGCGGCCGGGATGGCAGCGGCCCAAAGGCCAAGGGCAAGCGGCAGGATCAGGGACACAAGGCGCATGGGGGAACCCTTTCGGTGCGACATCCCCCCTGTCACGCGCCCGTGACCGCTTTCCGTCGTGTCACAGGGGCGTCACAGGGGCGTCACAGGGGGGCTGGTCCGTAAAGTTCCGCCGCGCGGCGTTCAAAGGCGCGCACGATCCGCTGCATCGCATCGTTGAAGACCATCCCAATGATCCCTTGCAGGATGGCGTTGCGGAATTCGAAATCGACGAAGAAATCCACCTCACACCCGCCGGGAATGTCGCGGAAGGCCCAGTTGGAGCGCATGTGCCGGAAGGGCCCATCCAGATATTCGGTGTCGATCTTGTGCGCCTCAGGCCAGAGGGTCACGCGGCTGGTGAACCGTTCGCGGAACACCTTGAACGAGATGACAAGATCGGCCTCCATAACCTCGGACCCATCAGCACCGGGTTTGCGGGTCCGGATGCGGGCGGCAGCGTTCCAGGGCAAGAACTTTGGGTATGCGGCGACATCGCCCACCAGATCATACATCTGCTGGGCGCTGTAGGGCAGGCGTTTGGTTTCTGAATGGGTGGGCATCGGATCACGCGGTTTTGCCACATGTGGCGCGCTTGGGCGACAAGATCAAGCGGGTGCGGCAATGATGTGGCCCCCTTACCATCTGCGATCTGCCCCTGTAGGAAGGACTGAACCCAGTTCTGGAACCGCGCCCGTGATGGACACTCCCGCCCCCGCCCCCACACCCGCCTATGTCATCGACCAGCTGATCAGCGCCAAGGCCATCGCCGCGCGGGTAGAGGCGCTTGCGCGTGAGATCACCACGCATTTCGCCGGCAGCGACAAGCTGGTGGTCGTGGGCCTGTTGCGCGGGTCTTTCGTTTTCATCGCCGATCTGGTGCGTGAGATCGAGCTGCCGGTCGAGGTGGATTTCCTTGAAGCCTCCTCATACGGGGACGCGATGCATTCCAGCCGCGAGGTGCGCATCCTCAAGGACCTGCGGGGTGAGATTGCGGGCCGCGATGTGCTGGTGGTGGAAGACATCGTCGATACCGGCTTTACGCTGCACCATGTGATCCACCTTCTGCAGGCGCGGGGGCCACGGCAGCTGAAGGTCTGCGCGCTTTTGGACAAGCCCACCCGCCGCGAGGTGGCGGTCAAGGCTGACTGGACCGGCTTCCAGATTCCCGATGAGTTTGTCGTCGGCTACGGCATCGACTTTGCCCAGCGCAACCGCAACCTGCCCTATATCGGCAAGGTGCGCTTTACGGGCCCTGCCTGAAAATGGGTGCGGCATGAACATCACGGCCTGGTTGATCCGGGCGAAACGCTGGGCGCAGAACCCGCCCTCGGCGGGCCAGGTCAAGCTGGTGTTCGGGGTGATCGCGGTCTGTCTGGTGATCTTCGGGCTGGAGCGGGTCTTTGGCTGGCCCGACTGGCTGGTGCTGAACCGCCTGGATGCGAAACCGTGACTGGACAGGGACCCCAGGACCTCTAGGCTGGGAATTGTTCCACAAAGGCGGGGTCTTGCGATGCGGCTGTTGGGCTGGCTATTGGCACTGGGTCTGATCGGGGCGGGGGGCTTATGGGCCCTTGCACGGCCAAACCCGCTGAATGAGGGTGCCGTGGCGGGCCTCACGGGCGATGCCACAAAGGGCGAGGCGGTCTTTTGGGCCGCCGGTTGCGCCAGTTGCCACATGGCCGCCGAAGCAAAGGGTGACGCGCAGCTGGTGCTTTCGGGCGGGCAGCGCTTCCCATCGGACTTTGGCACCTTCCTGGCCCCGAACATCAGCCAGGACACAACCCACGGCATCGGCGGGTGGAGCCTTCTGGACCTTGCCAATGCGCTGAAACGCGGGGTCAGCCCTGAGGGGACGCATTACTACCCTGCCCTGCCCTATGGGTCTTATGCCAGGATGCAGATGCAGGATGTGGCCGACCTTTACGCCTTCCTGCAGACCCTGCCCGCCGACGCCACCCCCAGCCAGCCGCATGAGCTGGGCTTTCCCTTTTCGCGCCGTGAAACCATCGGGGTGTGGAAACTTTTGTTCCTGTCCGAAGACTGGTCGCTGCCCGGCAACCTGACCCCGACCGCCGACCGTGGCCGCTATATCGCCGAGGCGCTGGCCCATTGCGGCGAATGTCACACGCCGCGCAACCTTTTGGGCGGCGTGGACACAGCGCGCTGGCTGGGTGGCGCGCCGAACCCGTCGGGTCAGGGCCGCATCCCGAACATCACGCCTGCCAAGCTGGGCTGGACCGCGCCCGACATTGTGCAATACCTGACAACCGGCTTCACGCCCGAGTTTGACAGTGTCGGCGGCCACATGGCGCATGTGGTTGAAAACATGGCCCGCCTGCCCGAAAGCGACCGGCAGGCGGTGGCCGAATACATCCTGGCTGTGCCTAGCGTGGAGTGACGCAAAGCCGCCATCGGTCGGCGGAAACCGGCCATAAGCGTTTGTACTGTAAGGGGCTTATAGCACCCCAGTAGCATTGCCTGAGGCAGGCCTTGGCGTCACGCTGAAGCCTTGCATCCCCAAAGGAGACGCTGATGAAAACGACACTGATGCTGGCGGCCGCCCTGGCCGTTGCGGGGCTTGGCGCCTTTGCCCAAGAGGCCGAAGATCCCTTCGCCGATGCCGTAGAAATGCGGCACGGGCTGATGCTGCAAATGGCAACCGACCTCGGCACTGTCGGCGCGATGGCCAAGGGCGAGGTGGCCTATGATGCCGCGATTGCCAGCCGGTCGGCAGCGAACATCGCGGCGGTCGCCTCGGTCCTCAGCATGGACCAGTTCCCCGAAGGCTCTGCCTACGAGGCCGCGGCCGACAGCTATGCCCTGCCCGCAGTCTGGGCCACGCCGGATGATTTTCTGGTCAAGGTCGCCGATCTGAACACCGCCGCCGCAGCGTTTCAGGTGGCCGCAGCGACGGATGTCGATTCGCTGAAAGCCGGCATGGGCGCCCTTGGCGGCGCCTGTTCGGCTTGCCACAAGGCCTATCGCCAGCCTGAGGAATAGATCACGCCTACCGGCGTGCGGGTCAAGGTGAGTGCGGGGTCATCCCCGCCCCAGCTTTTCCAGCCGCGCCGCGCGCATCCGGGCAAAATCATCGCCCGCGTGATAGGATGACCGGGTCAGCGGCGTGGCCGACACCATCAGGAACCCCTTGCCAAAGGCTGCCGTTTCATAGGCCTTGAACTCATCAGGCGTGACGAAACGGTCAACGCGGTGGTGTTTCGGGGTCGGCTGCAAATACTGGCCGATGGTCAGGAAATCGACATCCGCCGCGCGCATGTCATCCATCACCTGCCCCACCGATTGGCGGTCTTCGCCCAGGCCCACCATGATGCCGGATTTGGTGAACATGGTGGGATCAAGCTCTTTCACCCGCTGCAACAGGCGAAGCGAGTGGAAATACCGCGCGCCGGGCCGCACCTCGGGGTAAAGGCCGGGCACGGTTTCAAGGTTGTGGTTCAGCACATCGGGCCGGGCGGCGACCACGGTTTCCAGCGCATCGGGGCCACAGCGCAGAAAATCGGGGATCAGCACCTCGATCGTGGTGGCGGGCGCGCGGTGACGGATGGCCCGGATCGTCTGGGCGAAGTGGTCTGCCCCGCCGTCCGCCAGATCATCGCGGTCAACAGAGGTGACCACAACATGGTTCAGCCCCAACTCACTGACGGCATGGGCGACGCGGCCGGGTTCAAAAGCATCCAGCGTCTGCGGCTTGCCGGTGGCCACGTTGCAGAACGTGCAGCCGCGGGTACAGATCTCGCCCATGATCATCATGGTGGCGTGGCCCTGGGACCAGCATTCACCGACGTTGGGGCAACCCGCCTCTTCGCAGACCGTCACCAGCTTTTTCTCACGCAGGATGTCGCGGGTGCGTTTGTAGCCTTCGGAGGTCGGCGCCTTCACCCTGATCCAGTCGGGCTTTTTCGGCTGGGCGTTATCGGCACGATGCGCCTTTTCCGGGTGGCGTTCGTCAGGAAGCTTGAGGTCGCGCACAGGTCATCCCCCTAAAGTCTCCAGTATGAAATAGGCCCGTTGCGCAGGAATAGCAACGCGGCACACCCACGCTTCCCGGCCGCAGCCCCATGCACCCAGCGCATGCTGCGCGCGATTGACGCGGATCAAGGTCGCCCCCTCGCCCCTGTGGCATGGGTCGGGTATCAGGAGGGCATGATGACAGGACTTGAACTTTCGCTGGCCGTGCTGGCCCTGCTGCTGACGCCGGGGCCGACGAATTCGTTGATGCTGCTGGCCGGGGCGGAACGCGGGCTTGCCTCAGCGGCCCGGCTGATCCCGGCCGAGCTTGCGGGCTATCTGGTGACCGTGGTGCCGCTGACCGTGGTCGGACAATCGGCGCTGGCGGCCTGGCCTGACCTGCGGCTGGCGGTCGCACTGGCCGCAGCGGCCTGGGTGGCGGTGCTGGCACTGCGGCTGTGGCGGCTTCCAGCGCGGGCCGCAGCCGCCACCATCGGCGCGCGCGCCTTGTTCGTGACGACGGCGCTGAACCCCAAGGCGCTGATCTTCGGGCTGGTGCTTTTGCCTTCACCCGACCGGCTGGGCACGAACGTGGCACTTTTTGCCGGGCTTGTCATCGCTGTGGCCCTGCTTTGGGCCGGGCTGGGCGCGGCCCTGAGCGCAAGGTCCGCAGGCCAGCCGCGCGCGCTGTTCATGCTGCGGCGGCTGGCCTCGGTCTTTCTGGCTGTGATGTCGGTGCTGCTGGTGCTGCGTGGCGTGTCGGCCTGAGGCCTAGCCGATCAGCGGACCAGAGCGGCCATAGGTTTCGTCATAGTGCCGCCGCAACCGCATCAGCGCGATGCGCAGGACGATCTTGCCCGACCGGGCCGCCCAACCCATGCGCTTTTCTGCAACCTCCAGCCCTTCCAGAAAGCAACAGCAACGCAGGGCCACATCGCCAAGCCCCGGCCCCAGGTCGCGCAGGGCCGCTGCCACCCGGGCACGCGCCTGCCCCGGGCCCTCGCCCATGCCGATGTCAGGCTGAAAGGCCCCCCGGTCGCCCCCGGTCAGGAACCTGTCCCAGTTCTGCGCCACGCGCGGGCCCATCTGCGCCAGCTCAAAATCCTCACGCAGGCGTTCGGCGGCGTCGACCAGGTTGGCCTCAAGGAACGGCTTGCCATCGCGGTCACGCCTGCGGCCCAGCACGCCAACCGGGCTTTCGGCAAGGTTATAGCGCACCCGGCGCGGGCCATCGTCATCCATCACCTCACGCTCGCCCCAGACGCGGTGCTGGTCGGCAAAGCCTGCATCGGCCGCTTGGGCCTGGCGGCGGCGGTCTTCCTCATCCACCATCCGGCGCAGGGCCGCGCGCCCGGCCGAGGTGATCTCATAAGTCGAAACGCGGCCCGGCTTGCGGCAGGTGATCCAGTCCTTCAGCGTGAAGGCCTGGGCCACGCTGCGTTCCAGCACAGCGGTGCGCAGGTTGCGGCCATCGGGCATTTCGCGCAGGACCACCGCCTTGTCCATCTCGGGCGCGATGGCCATCACGGCCCCGGGTTCCGCAAGGCGGCGCAGCACGCGGCACCCCTCACGGGCCAGGGACTGTTCATCGCACAGTTGCGGGGGGGCAGCGGCGGCAGAGCCGCTGCGGGGATGCACGGACATGGGCTGATCTTCCTTTCGGGCTGGGTCATTCGCAGATCTTGGGGCGGATCGCTGGGAAAGACGGGATACAGCCGACAGTGCTTCATCCATCAGGGGGTCGTCGCGACGGCTTTCAAACCGGCGCACCTGACGCAGGATGGTCGAGGGGTGCAGCCCCTCGCGTCGTGCCAGGGCCCTTAGTGACGTGCCGTCCTCAATATGATGAAGGTAGTGGCGCACGGCAGCAGGAAGCCAGTCTGGCAGGCTGGCAGCAGTAAGCTCTGGCAATTCAGTCGTCCCGTCCTTGTCGCCACCCCGGGTGTGCTTTGTCCAGCCTTGGACATTCGCAACCTTGGGTGGAATTGGTTACCTGTTGGTTAAGCATTCGGCCGGTTTGAACAATTGCGCGGAATTCCTAAACTTTTCGGTAACCTCCGCGCGCTGCAAAGGCCAATCACGCAACGCTGGGTTGATCCGGTGCATGATGCGCTTTCCAGAATCCGGAGAACCAGATGTCAGATTTTCGCACGATCTCAAATCTTCGCACGGGCCTTGCCAACCTGCGCCGCCCACGCCTGTTGATGCGCGCCGCCCGCTTCGGGCTGAGTGACTACCGGCGCGAAAGGGATCTGCGGCGTCTGGTGCGCTGCGGCCTGTCGCCCGAGCATACGGTGCCCTCGCTGATGTCGGTCGAGGCCGAGCTTGAGGAAACGCGAATTGCGGGCGATGCGTCCTATTCGGTGGCGCGCCATATCGAAGTGCTGATCGCCCTTCTGGCCGAAGCGCAGTTGTTGCGGCGGGAAGGGCTGGCTTAGACATGAAAAAGGGGCGGAAAACCGCCCCTTTTCACTCACGTTGGGTCGCGGCTTCAGATGAAGGCGTCAGGCACCGCGGCCTTGCGGTTGGCGACGAACGCATCAAGCGCCTCACGCGTTCCGGGGTCAATTTCGGGGGCCACATAGTCGGCAAGCTGCTTTTTGACCCGCTCGGCCGCCAGCGCCTGCGTGTCGCGCGCGCCTTCCTCGGCCCAGGTCTCGAACGGCTTGTAGTCAAAGAGTTCCGACCGCCAGAAGGCCGACTTGAAGTTCGCCTGAGTATGCTCACACCCAAGGAAGTGACCGCCGGGGCCCACCTCGCGCAGCGCGTCCATCGCCTGGCCGTTGGTGTCCATCATGACACCTTGGGCAAGGTGGTGCAGCGTGCCAAGCTGGTCAGCGTCCATCACGAATTTCTCGTAGCTGGACACAAGGCCCCCCTCCAGCCACCCGCAAGCGTGCAGCATGAAGTTCACGCCCGCCAGCAGCGCCATATTCAGGCTGTTTGCCGTCTCATAGGCCGCCTGCGCGTCGGGCAGCTTTGAGCCGCAGAAGCTGCCGCCCGACCGGTAGGGCAGGTTCAGCCGCCGCGCGAGTTGCCCCGCACCGTAGGTGATGTGTGCTGCCTCAGGCGTGCCGAAGGTGGGCGCGCCGCTGTTCATGTCGATACTGGTGACGAAGGCCCCAAAGATCACCGGCGCGCCGGGGCGGATCAACTGGCTGTAAGCCACGCCCGCCAGCACCTCGGCCAGAACCTGCGTCAGCGTGCCGGCCACCGTGACCGGGGCCATCGCGCCGCCAACGATGAAGGGGCTGATGATCGCAGCCTGATTGGCCTTGGCATAAACCTCCAGCGCGCCCATCATGATGCCGTCAAAGGTGAGGGGCGAGTTGATGTTGATGAGGGACGTCATCACCGTGTTCTGGTCAACGAACGCATCGCCAAACAGGATCTTCGACATCGCCACCGAATCTTCGGCCCGGCTGGGTTCGGTGACCGACCCCATATAGGGTTTGTCCGACAGCACCATATGCGCAAGCAGCATATCAAGGTGGCGCTTGTTCACCGGCACATCCGTCGGCTCACACACGGTGCCGCCCGAATGGTGTAGCCATTTGGACATGTAGCCCAGCTTCACAAAGTTCTGGAAATCCTCCAGCGTGGCATAGCGGCGGCCCCCTTCGGCATCGCGCACGAAGGGCGGGCCATAGACTGGGGCCAGCACCAGATTGCGACCGCCCACCTCAACGTTCCGCTCAGGATTGCGGGCGTGTTGGGTAAAGGACGACGGTGCCGTTGCGCACAGCTTGCGCGCCAGACCGCGCGGGATATGCACCCGCTCACCCTTCACATCGGCACCGGCGGCGCGCCACAGGTCAAGTGCTGCGGGGTTTTCAACGAAATTGACGCCGATTTCTTCCAGCACCGTTTCGGCGTTCCATTCGATGATCTGGAGCGCCTCTTCGTTCAGGATCTCGAAATTCGGGATGTTGCGCTGGATGAACCGCGCAGACTCGAAGCTGACCGCCGTCCGCTCTGCCCGCCGCGTTGCGCCGCCCCCACTGCGTGCCCTGCGTCCTGCCACTTCGTTCATGTCAGCCTCCGATCCGTTTGCCGTCCTTATGCCGTCAAACTGCCCGGCCTCGCCCCCTGAAACCGGCCTTTGTCTGCCAAAACCGACAACGGCAACAGCCAGACGCGACATCCGGCAGCCGCAAGGTCAGGGGTGGCGGCGCAGGACGGCAATCGGGCAGTCGCGCGCGCCGGGGTAACCCTCGGTCGCGACCCAGGTGCAGGAAAGCCCTGCTTCCGCCGCATCGCCCTGAAATACCGCCCGATCGGGAAACACGTAACGCGTCGCCGACCCGCGATAAGCGGAAAAGTGTTCGGCCTCGTCCGGTCGCATGCCTTGCGTTGCGGCAAAGGCCGCAAGGTCGCCCAGCGCATCGGAAGCCGCGACGATTTCGGCAACGCCAACCGTGTGGCACGGACCGCGCGCCAAGGCCGAGGCCAGCCGCCAGCGCAAGACGTTCAGCGTCTCAATCTGGCCAGCGCGGGCGGCGGTCAGCACCTCCTCGACCGACTCATCCCCTTGCGGGCGCGTGAAAACACGAAACGCCGCAGTCCCATCAGGCGCAAGGACGCGCCGCACTTCGCCAAGAACCGCGCGCAGAGCCGCGCGATCAGGCTGCGAATTCAGCGCACCATCGCCAAGGACCTGGGCCGCCGTGCCGTCAGCAACCGGCAACGCACGCCAGTCTGCCCGGGCCGCACGACGGCGGGAATCGTCACCCGGCCAGACCGCTGCTATCATGTCTTCGGACGCATCGAAGGCCAACAGCGGGTCACCAAGCCCGGACAGGGCCGGCGTCACCCCCAAAAGCACGGTCAGCCCAAAGCAACCGTTGCACAGGCCCAGCATCAGCGCCGCAACCTCGGGCCCCGGCACCTGGGGCGGGCCCATGCGGAAAATTCTGGCAGCCACACCCGCCCAATGGGATTGAGTTTCCATGCCGCGGACCCTAGCGTGCCGCGCAAAGGAGTGTCCAGTTGCGCCTTGCCGTCATCACCCATCCGAACGATCCCAGACTGCGAACCGGGCTTGACGGGTATCTGCAACGCTCCAAAGCCTTTTACCAGATCGACGCCATCCTGCTGGCCGGGCGCTGGCACGGCCTGCGCTGGTTTTTTACTGACCCCACGCAGCCCTTCCGGAACGCGGACGCCGCAATCCTGCATGTCGACACGTCCTTGATTCCGCAAGACTATCTTGACCTTGCCGCGCGCTATCCGGTCGCCATAAACGGACGTGTCGCGGACATTCGCAAGCGGCACGTCAGTCGGAACCTTTTGGACCGAATGTCAAACTGGGTCGGGCCGGTGCTGGTGAAAAGCGATCTCAACTGCGGCGGCAAGCCTGAGCGTCGCCTTGCCCGGAAAGCCGCAGATCAGCCGGTTTTGGCGGGCGAACAGGACACGCCGTCAACCTATACCGTCCACGACAGTCTTGCCGCTGTCCCCGAGGTCGTCTGGCAGGACCCGACCCGCGTGGTCGAACGCTTCCTGCCCGAAAAGCGCGGCCCGGACAACGTGCTTCGGGTCTGGAGCTTCCTTGGCAAGTATGAGCGGTGCAACTGGTACTCAGCCCCCGACGCGATCATCAAGGCGGGGACAATCAACGGGTCTGGCCCAAGCCCGGTGCCGGATGCGCTTCGGGCAGAACGTGCGCGGCTGGGCTTCGACTATGGCAAGTTGGACTTTGCCATCGGGCCGGACGGGCCGGTGCTGTTCGATGCGAACCGCACGCCGGCCTATCTTCACCAGCGTCCGGCGGTGATGCGGGCAGCCGCCCAGCCGATGGCTCAGGCACTGATCAAGCTGATCGGGGGCTAAGCGCGCGGCGCACCCCTTGCGCTACGCTGCCGCTTTGGCTACGCGGGCGCATGACCCAGCATGACCGCCTTCTTATCATCGACTTCGGCTCTCAGGTGACGCAGCTTATCGCGCGGCGCCTGCGTGAACTGAACGTCTATTGCGAAATCCACCCCTACAACCGCGTGGATGATGCCTTCCTGCAGGCCTTTCAGCCCAAGGCGGTTATCTTCTCGGGCGGACCGGCATCGGTCTACTGGGAAAACGCCCCGATGCCACCTGCTGGCGTCTTCGATCTGGGCGTGCCAATTCTTGGCATCTGCTACGGCCAGCAGGTGATGATGCATTGCCTTGGCGGTCACGTTGAAGGCGGCCACGGCACGGCCGAGTTTGGCAAGGCCTTCGTTACCCCGACCGACCAGACCCACCCGATCCTTGCCGGCTGGTTCCCGCCTGAGGCCGGCCCGCAAGCCGCCGAACAGGTCTGGATGAGCCACGGCGACCATGTCTCGAAGATCGCGCCGGGGTTTCAGGTCCTTGGCACCTCGCCCAACGCGCCCTTTGCCATCACCGCTGACCCTGCACGCCATTTCTACGCCGTCCAGTTCCACCCCGAGGTGCACCACACCCCGAAAGGCGCCCAGCTTTACGAAAACTTCGTGAAACTGGCCGGGTTCAAGGGCGACTGGACGATGGGCGCCTACCGCGAAGAAGCCATCCGCAAGATCCGCGATCAGGTTGGCGATGCCAAGGTGATCTGCGGCCTGTCTGGGGGTGTCGATTCCTCGGTCGCGGCGGTTCTGATCCACGAGGCGATCGGCGACCAGCTGACATGCGTCTTCGTCGATCACGGCCTGCTGCGGCTGGGCGAGGCAGAGCAGGTCGTGACCATGTTCCGCGACCATTACCATATGCCCCTGATCCACGCCGATGAAAGCGACCTTTTCCTCGGCGCGCTTGAAGGCGTGTCGGACCCCGAGGTCAAACGCAAGACCATTGGCCGCCTCTTCATCGACGTTTTCCAAAAGCACGCAACCGCTGTGGGTGGGGCCAAGTTTCTGGCCCAGGGCACGCTATACCCTGACGTGATCGAGTCGGTCAGCTTTTCGGGCGGGCCTTCGGTTACGATCAAAAGCCACCACAACGTCGGCGGGTTGCCGGAAAAGATGGGCCTCAAACTGGTTGAGCCCCTGCGCGAACTGTTCAAGGATGAGGTCCGCGCCCTGGGCCGCGAGCTTGGCCTTCCCGCCAGCTTTATCGGCCGCCACCCCTTTCCCGGCCCCGGCCTTGCAATCCGCTGCCCGGGTGAGATCACGGCCGAGAAACTGGAGATCCTGCGCCGCGCCGATGCGGTTTACCTCGATCAGATCCGCAAACACGGGCTTTATGACGAGATCTGGCAAGCCTTCGCCGCAATCCTGCCGATGAAGACCGTGGGCGTGATGGGCGACGGGCGGACCTATGACTTCGCCTTGGCCCTGCGCGCGGTCACATCCGTCGACGGGATGACGGCGGATTACTACCCCTTCACCCATGATTTCCTTGGCGAAACCGCCACCCGGATCATCAACGAGGTCAAGGGCATCAACCGCGTCTTCTATGACTGCACGTCCAAGCCGCCCGGGACGATCGAGTTGGAATGATCCACGTCACGGGCACCCTGACCTGCGCGACCGAAGCCGAGGCGAACATCGTCCGCCGCCACCTGCCCGACCACATCACCCTCAGCCGGGCCGAACCCGGCTGCCTGACCTTCAACGTCGACCCAACGGCCAACCCGCTGGTCTGGCAGTTGGATGAAACCTTTGCCGACCGCGCCGCGTTTGAGGCGCATCAGGCCCGGACCCGCGCCAGCGACTGGTTCGCCGCTACCGCTGGTCTGGCCCGCGATTTCACCCTGCGCGAAGGTTAGAACCGCCCGCGAAAGGCGCTTTCGGTCAAGGGGTTGCGCTGGTTCGGCATCTCACGGGCACGCAAGGGTTCCGCCAGTAGGTCGACCGGGCCCTGCTGGCCAATTGCCACGACCGCGTGCAGGCTGTGACCCTCAGGCAGCGCCACAGCAGCCGCCAGCGCCGGCACGTCAAACCCACCCATCGCATGCGCCACCAACCCCATCTTCTGCACCTGCAAGGCCAGGCTCATCCACGCAGCCCCAGCATCAAAAGCCGACCAGCGGTTTGGCGACACCTTGCCATCCGCTGCCACCGTCACATCGCGTGAGGCGACCACGACCAGCGCCGCCGCCCGCTGCGCCCAGTCGCGGTTGAAAGGCACCAGCGCCTCAAGGATGGCGGCAAAGCCCGCATCCCCGCGCAAGCCCCAGACAAAGCGCGCCGGCTGGTTGTTGGACGCAGAGGGCGCCCAGCGGGCCGCCTCCAGCACGGTCAGAACCTCAGCCTCGGTCAGGGCATGGTCGCTGAACGACCGCGGCGACCAGCGCGCGGGGAACTGCTGGTCGACGGGGTGGTCAGCCTGGCGACCGGGGGCAAGATCTAGCGACATAAGGGGTTCCTTCAAAGGTTGTCCTTCAGGTAGGCCGCGACCCGGCAAAGGACAAGCGCCGCTGCGCAGGGTGGCTGTGCCCCGCTGCACAGGCGCGCCAAAGGAAGGCATTCCCTACCATCACCCCCGCCGTTGTGCGGAATACCTGACGCAGCAGATCCGGCGCATGGCGATAGACAGGCCCTTTCCAAACCCTCGGCCCTCTCAAAACCCCCGGCCCTCTCCAAACCCCAGGAGCCTTATCATGCGCCTTTCCTTGCTGACTGTTGCCGTTTCACTGGCCTTTGCCACGGCCGCCCAAGCCGCTTGCAAGCAGAACTTCACCACCCTTGGTTTGCCGCTGCTGTCCCAGATCGAATATCGCACCCAGGAAACCTACAAGGGCCTTGGCCAGACCACCGCCGCCAAGCGCATCGCCGCGCGGCTGGCTGCCGAGGGCTACGCCGCCGTCCGCCGGTCAGGCGGGGTGGTGACGGCCCTGCAGGAAACCTCGGGTTCGGGGCGCCCGCAAGAGTTGCGGTTCATCATCACGGAACGCGGGGCCAAGACCACGATCGAGGCGATCTTCACCATCCAGCAGGGCCAGGTCGCGGGCAACCGCGTGGTCCGCGATGAGCTGTGCCGCCTGATCGCCACCGCCGCCGGCTAAGGCGCGCACTGGACAATCCCCCGGCTGGACATTTGCAGCTGGTGGCGGCAAGGCTGCAGGGATGAGCACCCCCTACCGCCCGCTTGCCGCCGCCCTGTGGATGACCGGGGCCATCGCCGCCTTCACCGCCATGGCCGTGGCCACCCGCCAGATCAACGGCGCGCATGACACGTTCGAGATCCTTGCCTTCCGGTCGATGATCGGCTGGCTGATCGTGGTCGCGGTTGGTGCAAGCCTTGGCCATCTGCGCCGCATACGGACAGACCGTCTGGCAAGCCATCTGGTGCGCAACGTCTTTCACTTCACCGGCCAGTCGCTGTGGTTCTGGGCGATCACGATGATCCCCCTCGCCCAGGTTTTCGCGTTGGAGTTCACGTCGCCGATCTGGGTGATCCTGCTGTCGCCACTGGTGCTGGGGGAGCGGCTGACGCGGACCAAGCTGCTGGCGGCCGCACTTGGCTTTGCCGGCGTCTGGATCGTGGCGCAACCCGACTTCACGGCGATTGACCTAGGTGTGCTGGCCGCCATCGGGGCCGCCTTCTTCTTTGCCGCCACAACGCTGATGACCAAGGTCTTGACCAAGGGCGAGGCGATCATCGGCATCCTGTTCTGGCTGACGCTGATGCAGGCGGGCTTTGGCACCGCGGCCATGCTGGCGGATGGTCAGGTGGCGTGGCCCACGCTCGCCACGCTGCCCTGGCTGACGCTGATCGCGGTTGCGGGGGTCACCGCGCATCTGTGCCTGACCACCGCGCTGTCGCTGGCCCCGGCCAGCATGGTGGTGCCGGTCGATTTCGCCCGCCTGCCGGTGATCGCCGTGATCGGGGCCGTGTTCTATGCCGAACCGGTTCAAACCACGCTTTTCCTGGGCGCCGGACTGATCTTTCTGGGCATCTGGATCAACCTGCGCAACGCCCGACAGGCATCTGTGCCACAGGTAGGCATGACAAAACCGTGACGCCGCGTCATCAATTGACCGGCGGAAACACGGGCCCTAGCCTTTGTGACAGGGAAATCTTCCATCGGGGATGAGGATAATGAAACGTATATTTACGGCGGCTGCCGCACTGGCCGCAGCGGCCACCGCCGCACATGCCGGAGGGGTCGAACGCTCGACACAGTCGGTTGCGATCCTGTTTGAACAGGGCCGCTATGTAGAATTCAGCTTTGGCACAGTGTCACCGAACGTCAGCGGCACAGTCGGCGGCGGCGCAGTTTCGTCCGGCGACATGGCGCCGAGCTATTCCACCTGGAGCCTCGGCTACAAGATGGACGTCGGCTCCAACATGGACTTTGCGTTGATCATCGATCAACCGATCGGAGCCGACGTTGCCTACCCGGTCGGCGCCTACCCTCTGGCAGGCACGACCGCAGAACTCACCTCGACCGCCATCACCGCGCTGATGCGTTATCAGTTCGCGAGCAACGTCTCGGTGTACGGTGGCCTGCGCTATGAAACGGTGAAGGGCGTGGTCGCCTTGACCGGTGGCTATACGATGACCACCAACAACGACGGCGATTTGGGCTATGTAGTTGGCGCTGCGTGGGAAAAGCCGGAGATCGCAGCCCGTGTGGCACTGACCTACAACTCGGCCATCACCCACTCGCTTGAATCGCTTGAGGGCGGCGTCGCTCCCGGCACCTTCGACACCGAGGTTCCGCAGTCGGTCAACCTCGAATTCCAGACCGGCATCGCCAAGGACACTCTCCTGTTCGGCTCGATCCGCTGGGCCGACTGGAGCGAGTTTGTCATCGATCCGCCGAACTACCCGCTGCCGATCCCGCTGGTCAGCTACCCGCAAGACCGCGTGACCTACAACCTCGGCGTCGGCCGCCGCTTCAACGACACCTGGTCAGGCGCGGTTACGCTCGGCTATGAGCCCTCCGATGGCGAATTGACCGGCAACCTCGGCCCGACCGATGGATTCAAGAGCATAGGCCTCGCCGCCACCTATACCAGCGGAAACATGAAAATCACCGGTGGTGTCCGCTATGTCGATGTCGGCGATGCAACGACCAACGTATTCGGAGCATCCTTCACCGACAACAGCGGCGTGGGCGTCGGCTTCCGGGTTGGCTACACGTTCTGATCGGCCTGGCCACATGACCAGACCCCGCCCCTTGCCCGGGCGGGGTTTTTCGTTGTGCAGGCTGGAACCCGGCGGTAACAGGGGCGTCAAGGGGT
>JBBQVR010000056.1:0-20600 GCA_038211355.1 Rhodobacterales bacterium
CAGGCGCGGCCTTTGCGCAGACAAAAGATTGCCCTCCGGGACTGGCCAAGAAGAACCCGCCTTGCGTGCCGCCGGGGCAGGCCAAGAAGGGCGTCACCACCGATCAATGGTTGAACCGCGACCGGACCGGGGATGTGGTTCAAAGCAGTGATCTGGTCTATCTGGATGACTTTGTGCTCTACGGCCTGCCGCCGCTGCCTTATGGGCAACGCTATGCTGTCGTTGATGATCGGATTGTGGTGATCGACCCCGAAAGCTATCGAATCCTGCAATTGATCCGGGTCTTTACCGCATTGGGGAACTGAAGCGGGCGCAACTTTCAATCTGCCTACACTGCGCGTGACCGGTTGGCCTGAGCCCTGCGAAGGGGTTCAGGCCATTTTGATTTGACGCAGTCGAGGATCGCTTTGATCGCATCTTCCTCCAGCAGCGCCCCGCAGCCCGGCATGCCTGAGATCGTATCGTCATGGTGCCAGGCGTGGCCGGCATCGTCAGGTGGTGGCGCATGGTAGAGGCCGCTGGCGTCAGGGCTGCAGACAAGATCTTGCACAGGATTTTGGTCGACCGGCTTTCGGTCGAATGGCGGATGCGATCGGCCTTGATGTGCACCTCGGGCCATAGACAAAACCCGACTTATCGGCCTGCATAAGGCCACGCCAGCTCCAAGCAGGATCAGTTCGACAGCCGTAGGTTGCCGATGCGTGCCCGGATCTTCGTGCCCGTGTCGTCCGAGTCCGCACTCACTGCGAGGCCAACAAGGGCCAGATCAGAGACACCGAACGCCCGCTTCAGGTCAGATCGAAGATCAACCTGCTCCTCATGCTGACCCTCCCCGGCAGGTTGCACAATGATCGTCTTGCCCCGCGCCCCCAGGTATGGGCTGGGAAGCAAGTCACCCCTTTGATGCGCGCCGCCCCAAACATACATCAGCACTCGTACATCCGGATTCTCCAGCAGTTTGCGAATGCCCTGACCTTCTGCAGTCGGCACGGCATCTACAGGAATAAATATGGCATAAAGCGACAGGTTGCGATCATCCCCGCCCTTTTGCGTCAGATCTGTCGGCGGAACGCCTTGTTCAATGCTCCAGGTCCAGGAAGCAGTCCGCGCATTGCGAAATCCTAAGGGAAGGGCCTGCCAGATCAGGGACACAGATCCGTCGGAGTCCACCGAAAGCTCCTCCCCCTGCTGGTGCCAGGTGTTGCCGCCAAGCATGCTGAATTTCTGATGCTTCCACCCCGAGAATTGAACATCCTGGGCGGCCAACTTTTCAGCGGGAACCGTGATCGTGATGCAGAGTGCAACGGCAAAAAGGCGGCCGGATTTTCTGGGATTGCACAGCATGATGGCCTCCACGGATGATCTTTTTCATACGCGGCATCTGATAGGAATGCTTCACCAACACGCAAAGGTGATGCCAGCCTGCGTGATGGTGCTGGGGGCCGATACGGTCAGTCTGGGATCACCGACAGCGCGCAGGAAGGCCACTTTGGCGGTAGACCGGCGATGGCCATGGCCGCACGCTCAAGGAAACAAGTGTCGGGTTGGCCGCAATCGGGATCTTGCCGGAACTGCCGACGCAAGCCGATGCGGCCGAGAGCAAGGGCGTCTAGTGCGTGGCGTGATTGCAGGTCGGACAGAAGCCGTCGTGGGCGGGATGCGCAGACTTCTAGGGTCTGCTGCAAGCGCGCAAGGAAGGCCGTCAAGACACACAGGGTGCCCCCTGGCTGAGGGCGGCCCCGGTGGCGCGGCAACGGTGCAGGTTAAGGTCGCTCAGCGATAGAGCAGAACCGGCACTTTGCAGACCCGGATCATCGCCGTGGTGGTCGAGCCGATGATCAGGTTGCGTAGGCGGGAATGGCCATATGCGCCCATGACCAGAAGATCGAAGCCCTCTGCCGCGATCTTGCGTTCGAGCGCGGTTTCAGGCTCGCCCGGCTCAATGGCCGTCGAGGCTTGCAGGCCCCCAGCGGCAAGCCGGGACTGGGCCGCGTTCATCTGACTGCGGGCGGCGGGCGTATCCGCACCCGCATAGACCAGAACGGCTGTCAGGCCTTCGAACACCGGGCCTTGCGCCATCCGCTCTACCGCGCGGTCCGCACTGGCGCTGCCATCATAGGCGATCAGCACCTTGTTGATCGGGCGAAACTCTCGCGCCGCGACAAAGACAGGCACGGTGGCGCTGCGGATGATCCGTTCGAGGTTTGACCCCAGATGGTTGAAGGCCCCGACGCTGCCTTCGCCCCGCTTGCCGATGACCAGTGCGCGTACCTCGGGCATCAGGGCTGTCAGGGTCTCGATCAGATCACCATGGCGCAGCTTTTGCTCGACCGGCGTGACGCCGTCGGCCGACAGCAGCGCGGCCGCGTCGTCCAATATCGCATGCCCCTGCTTCGCCGCCAGTTTGGCGCGCTGCGCGTCCAGTGTCACAAGGTCTTCCATCAGCGCCGTTCGCGCGCCGAGGGTCAAAGCTCCCGACAGATCGCCCGTGCCCTTGGCATGAGCGTCCGGGAGGATATGCAACAGATCCACGCCACCGCCGAGTTTTCCTGCGATCCACGCGGCCGCATGGCACACGCTGGTTGCATAGGTCGATCCGTCGATAAGTGCCAAAATCTTCTTTGTCATGATCACTCCTTCCTCAATGCGCCATCAGCTTGTCCATCGCACCCGGCTTGTCGTGAACGGCAAGCCTGTCGACGATGGTTTCCGAGGCTGTGTTCATGCCGACGATCTCGACCTCTGCCCCGTCGCGGCGGAATTTCAGCACCGCCATGTCCAGCGCCTGCACGGAACTGATGTCCCAGATATGCGCGGCCGAGACGTCAATGATCACGTGGTCAAGTGCCTCGCGGAAATCGAATGCCGCCATGAAATCTTCGACCGAGGCATAGAACATCTGGCCTGCGACCCGGTAGGTACGGGTGCGGCCGTCGGGGGACAGGCTGCTGGTCACCGCGAAGAGCTGCGCGATCTTTCCCGCGAAGAAGATGCCCGACAAAAGCACGCCCAGTAGGACGCCGATGGCAAGGTTGTGGGTGTAGACCACGGCCACGACGGTGGCGATCATCACGATGGAGGACGATTTCGGATGCGTGGTCAGGTTCTTGATCGACGACCACGAAAACGTGCCGATGCTGACCATGATCATGATCGCTACCAGCGCAGGCATCGGGATCTGGCTGACCCAATCGCCCAAGGCCACGCAAAAAACCAGCAGTGCCACCCCGGCGAAGGCGCAGGACAGCCGCCCGCGCCCGCCAGATTTCACGTTGATCATGCTTTGCCCGATCATCGCACACCCCGCCATGCCGCCGATGAAGCCGGTGGCGGTATTGGCCAGTCCCTGACCGATGCATTCCTGATTGCGGTCGGATTTGGTGTCGGTCAAATCATCTACCAGGCTTTGCGTCATCAGGCTTTCCAGCAGCCCCACGACGGCCAAGGCCAGCGCATAGGGGAAGATGATCTGCAAGGTTTCCAAGGTCAGCGGAATCTGCGGGATCAGGAAGACCGGCAGCGTGTCGGGCAGCGCACCCATGTCCCCAACGGTGCGCACATCCCAGCCAAAAGTCATCGACAGGCCGGTAAGCACCAGGATGGTGACCAAGGGCGACGGGACAGCCTTGGTTATGTAGGGAAACAGGTAGATGATCGCCAGCCCCGCTGCGACCAGAACAAAGGTCAGCATGGTCACCTTTGACGGGTCCAGTTCGGGCAATTGCGCCATGAAAATCAGGATCGCGAGGGCGTTCACAAATCCCGTCATCACCGACTTCGAGACATAGCGCATGACAAAGCCCAGCCGGGCCAGTCCCATCCCGATCTGCAACAGCCCTGCCAGAACGGTGGCCGCCAGCAGATATTGCAGTCCGTGATCCTTGACCAGCGTGACCATCAGCACCGCCGTGGCGGCCGTGGCCGCCGAGATCATGCCAGGTCGCCCACCGACAATCGCCGTGATCAGCGCGATGGAGAACGAGGCGTATAGCCCCACCTTTGGGTCCACGCCCGCGATAATGGAAAAAGCGATGGCTTCGGGGATCAGGGCAAGGGCCACAACAAGGCCGGACAAGAGATCCGCTTTGATGTTTCCGAACCATTGCTGACGGTAGGCGTCGAGTGAAATCATGTGATATCCGTTCCAGACCGATCCGGCGCCAAGCGTCGTCTCAGGGGTTTGTTCAGGTCTGTTTGACGGTGGTCCGGCGGATAGGCGGCCGGAAGAGCCAGCCGGGAATCGCACCCGGCTCCATGTTCGATATCGTGGCGGATAGCTGCGATCGCGGAAAATGACAACCTTCGCAGTCCGGTCAGGCAGCAAATCTGACTGTGGGAAACGATTGATGGTCCGCCAAGCCGTTTCACCGGGGCGCATATGATCGGGATGATCAAAGAGCAGGAGGCGGACCGGCCAAAGGCTTGGCTGTGCCGCAAGCATGGCTTCGGCCCTGCAACGTTCTACAATTTGGAAGCCAAACGGCACCGTAAAGGAATATGCGCGTGGCAATCACCCAAACGCGCACTTTCATGTAACGCTGACCCCCCTTTCAGCGAACGGAAAGAAGCGGGAGGTGCGACATGTGTCCACCGCAATGAGGATCTGACATGCAGTCATGGGCGGCAACTGTTGCGTTGACACTGGTTTGGCTTCTGCTTGCACAGGAAGCGACAGCCGAAGCGCAAGGGTCGCCGGACATTCTTGTTCTTGGCGATTCACAGCTGTCGTTCGGAGCTGGAAAAGCCTTTGTTTCGTTGTTTGATGCGCTGAAGGGAGACTGCGGCCTTGCCCGTGACACGACAGTTGGCGTGATCGGTGTGCGGTCCAGCACGCTGTTGTCATGGACTTCAAAAGGGAAGGCGGCAAAGGGCGCGATCTGCGATGTTGATCCGAAATGGAAGGTGAATGCCGGGGCCTATGGCGCGCTGTCTCAAGGTGAGAACCCTTATGTTCAGATCGGCCGGGGAGACCAGTTTCAGTTCTGCTCGCCCGAGCGGTCGCCGCTGGAAGCGGTGTTTCATGACGGCTACTACCGCCCGCAGCTCGTTCTGATGTTCCTGATGGGCAACGCGACAGAACGCTGGGCCGACAGCCCCGAGGCGGCTGTGCAGGATGTGCGGTCGTTCCTCGCTGACCTGCCGAAGGGGCAGCCTTGCATCTTCATGACCTCGGCCCCGCCTTACGGGGAAAAGTCTGTCCGTTTGCGGCAGAAGGCGCAGGACAATATTCAGGCGGCATTCGCCAAGGTGGGCGGGCAATGCAGTTTTGTCCCGGGTTTCACGGCGAAGACGGTTGCCGAGAACATGGGCAATGCTGCCAATTTCCGCCGCCAAGCCTCGGGCAAGGTGAAGGACCCCTTTCATCCGACCGAAGATGCGGCGCGGACGTTCATGGCCCTGCAGCGCGACGCGATCTGCAAGGCGGTGGCAGCGCAGCTTGCGCCCTGATGCATATAGATCACGTCGCCGCGACCGGGCTGACATGTCGGTAACGGCGACAGCCTGCAGCGCGAAGGGACGCACACCAACCAGAGGAGTTTCCCCATGTTCAAGATGACCGCCCTTGCCCTTGCCATCACCGCCGGAATGATCGGTTCGGCCTTCGCGGGCGACCAGTATGTCGACAAGACGGGCTTTGCCGTATCAGGCTATGACGTCGTGTCCTACTTCGACTTGGCCCAGTCCAAGGTCGGCCAGCCGCAGCAATCGCCCCTGCCGGGCAGCGCCGCGATCACCGCTGATTACAACGGTGCCATGTTCGCCTTTGCGACCGAGGCCAACCGTGATGCCTTTGTCGCCAACCCGGAGGCTTTCGTGCCGCAGTACGACGGGCATTGCGCCTATGGCGTGGCCAAGGGCGGCAAGGTTCCGGGCAATCCGACCCTATGGCGGATCGTTGACGGCAAGCTTTACCTCAACATCACCAAGAACGTGGTCGGCTTCTGGGAAGAAGACATTCCGGGCAATCTGAATAAGTCGGAAAAGAACTGGGACGGGTTGGAGTCTGCCAACGCCTCGACCGACAAGATCCCGAACTTCAAGTCCGGGGCGCCGGTGGCCAACTGATCGGACCCGCGTTTTGACCGCAGGCAACTCGCCAACCCAAAACGCGCAGGCCCTGTCGGGGCTGCGCGTCCTTGATCTGTCGCGCATCCTTGCCGGACCCACGGCCACGCAACTTCTGGCCGATCTTGGGGCCGAGGTGATCAAGATCGAACGTCCTGGCGCAGGTGATGACACGCGTGGCTGGGGGCCTCCGTTTGTGACGGATGGCAGCGGCGAAGAGACCGGCCCAAGCGCCTACTTCCTGTCGGCCAACCGGGGCAAGCATTCGGTCGCCGTCAACATCGCTGACCCGCAGGGGCAGGCTTTGGTGCAGGCCTTGGCCGCGCAGTCGGACATTCTGGTCGAGAATTTCAAGCCCGGCGACCTTGTGCGCTATGGGCTGGACTATCCGACCCTTTCGGCCGTGAACGCCCGACTGATTTACTGCAGCATTACCGGTTTCGGGCAGACCGGGCCGAATGCGCATCGGGCAGGCTATGACTTTCTGGTGCAGGGCGAGGCCGGGTTGATGAGCCTGACCGGCACCGCAGATGGCCCGCCGATGAAGGCAGGCGTCGGTATCGCTGACCTGATCTGCGGGATGTATGCGGCGGTCGGTATTCTGGCGGCGGTCACGGCGCGGCAGGTCTTGGGGCGGGGGCAGCATATTGATCTGGCCCTGATGGATGCGCAGGTGGCGATGCTGGTCAATCAGGGGGTGGGCTGTCTGACCGACGGCAAGATCCCACCCCGCCGCGGCAACGACCATCCGACCATCGTGCCCTACGGGACTTTTCCGGCCAGTGACCAAGACTTCATCCTGGCCATCGGCAATGACAAGCAGTTCGTCCGGTTCACAGCGCTGGCGGGTGCGCCCGGTCTGGCGGCCGATGCACGCTTTGCCACCAACTCCGCCCGAGTCCGCAACCGTGAGGTGCTGATCCCCTTGCTGGCCGCTTTGACGGCGGGGCGCACCGCGCAGGACTGGCTGGCCCTTTGCGAGGGCGAGGGCATCCCCGCCGGTCCGGTCAATGATCTGGCACAGGTCTTCGCCAGCCCGCAGGTCGCCGCGCGGGGGATGCGGGTCGAGATGCCGCTGGACTCGGGTCAGCCGGTCCATCTGATCGGCAACCCGTTGAAGATGTCGGCAACCCCTGTCACCTATGCCAAGTCCCCGCCTGCGCTTGGGGCCGATACCGGTGCGATGCTGGCGCATATTCTGGGCCTGTCGCAGGCCGAGCTTTCGTCACTGGCGGCGGCAGGTGTGATTTCTGGAGACTTGGACGCATGACAACCGGCGCGGATATCATCGGCAAGGCTCTGGCTCAGGCCGGGGCGACCCATGCCTTCGGCATTCCGGGGGGTGAGGTTCTGGCCCTGATGCAGGGGTTGGACGCAGGCGGTCTGCGCTTTGTGCTGGTCAAGCATGAAAACGGCGGTGGCTTCATGGCCGAGGGGCTGTGGCATATGACCGGCAGCCTGCCGGTGCTGGTGGCAACGCTGGGGCCGGGGGTGGCCAATGCGGTGAACGTCGTGGCCAATGCGATGCAGGACCGGGTGCCGCTGATCTTCCTGACCGGCTGCGTCGATGAAGCCGAGGCCGCGACTTATACCCATCAGGTTTTCGACCATCAGGCGATGCTGCGCCCGGTGGTAAAGGGCAGTTTCCGTCTGGCGACGGGAGCCGTGGGCGCGGGCATGGCACGCGCGATCGCACTGGCAACTTCGGGCCAGCCGGGGCCGGTGCATGTGGATGTGCCGATCGGAGTGGCCGAGGCGCTGGCGAGCGAGGCCGTGGTTCCGTCTTGGGCCGCATCGCCCGGCCTGCCACTGCCTGCCGCAGTGGCCAAGGCGCTGGCGGCGCTGAAATCTGCCAAACGCCCGCTGGCGATTGCCGGGGTCGATGCGGTGAACGAAAGCGCAGGCCCGGCGGTTGCCGCGTTCTGCCGCGCGCATGCCCTTCCGCTGATCACCACTTACAAGGGCAAGGGCCTTATGCCCGAGGCCGACCCCCTTTGCCTTGGCGGGGCAGGCCTCTCGCCACGCGCCGACCGTGTTCTGATGCCGTTGATCGCCGAAGCCGATGCGATCCTGCTGCTTGGCTACGACCCCGTCGAAATGCGCATTGGCTGGCGCAACGCCTTTGGCGCGGATCAGACCGTGATCGACATCGCCCCCATCCGCCGCGATCACGGCATGCACCGGGCAGATATTCCCCTGATTGGCGACCTTGCGCTGACACTCGACGCGCTGCAGCATGACGCCCCGGCCCGCTGGACGGGTGGTCAACCCGCTACGGCCCGCGCGGCGCTGAAGGCGGCGTTCACTGGCCCCGAGATCTGGGGCCCGCATGCGGTCTTTGCCACCCTGCGCGCGGCGATGCCGCCGGAAACCGTTGTCACAGCCGACTCTGGCGCGCACCGCATTCTGGTCAGCCAGATGTGGGACTGCCCGGCCCCGCGGCTGATGCTGCAATCTTCGGGGCTTTGCACTATGGCCTGCGCGGTGCCCTTGGCAGCCGGGGCCAAGCTTGGGCGGCCCGATGTGCCGGTGCTGGCCTTCGTCGGCGATGCAGGGCTGGAGATGGGGGCTGGAGAACTGGCCACCCTGTCGGCTCAGGGCCTGCCCATCGTGATCTGCGTGCTGGTCGACCACAGCCTGACCCTGATCGAGATGAAGCAGCGCGCCAGCCAACGGCCCAACCTGGGCGTCGATTTCGGCGCGCCGGGGACCGACTTCGCCGCCCTTGCCCGCGCCTTTGGCGGGCATGGGGTGGACGTGTCCGACAGCGCCTCCCTCACGGGTGAGGCAGAGGCCGCCCTGACCCGCGACCGCTTTACGCTGATCGCCGCGCATATTCCCCGGCGGGCCTATGATGGCGCATTTTGAGGCGACCACATAACGCGCTCGTGAGCGGGTTGTCATAATCGCCTCACCCTGTAACGAAACCCGACCGGAACGCGAACCGCAAGGCATCAGCGCCTGCGACGCCACTTGCCGTGCAGGCCTTCGCCCTGTCGTGTGAAAGGTCGCCCCATGCCGATGTCCGATGACCTGAGCGGTATTCCAACCTCACTGCCCTCGGACCTGATCGACAACTGGAACCGGGTGATCCTGGGCATCCTGTCTCATGCCGCAAGCACCGGACCGGACCTGAACCGTGTCCTCGCATCCGCCCCGGACTTTGCGCTGGGGCAGGCGATCAGGGGCGTATCCTGCCTGCTTTTGGGCCGGGCCGAAATGGTCGAGATCGCGCGCCAGGCCTATGGCGCCGCCGTGACCGGGGCCCCGGCCACAATGCGCGAGATCGCCTTTGTTCATGCGCTTGGTGACTGGCTGAACGGGCGTCCCACGCGGGCTGCGGCGCGGATCGAGGTGGTCCTGTCCCTGAACCCCCGCGATGCCTTGGCGATGAAGATGATTCAGGCGATCCACTTTGTCATGGGCCGGCCGAATGCAATGCGCGCCTCGGTCGAAGGCGTGATCGAGGCCTGGGATGATCACCCGGCGCGAGGCTATATTCTTGGCTGCCATGCCTTTACGCTGGAAGAAACCGGTGAGTTTGCACAGGCCGAACGTACGGGCCGCAAGGGCGTGGCGCTGGCCCCGGATGACGCCTGGGGACTGCATGCCGTGGCCCATGTCTTCGACAACACCGGTCGGGCGCGGGATGGGCTGGACTGGCTGACCGGGCGCGAGGGTTCTTGGGCGCATTGCAACAACTTTCGCTTCCACGTCTGGTGGCACCGGGCGCTGATGCATCTGGACCTTGGCGATTACGACACGGCGCTGGCGCTGTATGATGCTGATATCCGGGCGGAAAAGACCGACGACTACCGCGACATCTCGAACGGCGCGTCGCTTCTGTCGCGGCTGGAGCTTGAGGGAGTTGATGTCGGCAATCGCTGGGAAGAACTGGCGGACCTGTCGGAAAACC
The DNA here is from genome assembly GCA_038211355.1 of Rhodobacterales bacterium. Taxonomy (GTDB): domain Bacteria; phylum Pseudomonadota; class Alphaproteobacteria; order Rhodobacterales; family Rhodobacteraceae; genus Tabrizicola. The sequence goes on from JBBQVR010000056.1 coordinate 9,983, forward strand.
GCGCGACGGATGGCTGTCTGGCCTTTGCCGACCTGCATTACATGCTGGCGCTGTGCGGGGGTGAGCGGGACCGTGCCGCTGCCGGGCTGATCGCCCGAATGCAGGCGACCAAGCCGGTTGGAAACGAAGCGCAGCGGATCATCGCACACCCCGGCCTGCATGTGGCGCAAGGGTTGCAAGCCTTTGCCGCCGGGGAATATTCGGCCGCCTGGATGCACCTGCGCGCCGGACGGACTGACCTGCAGCAGATCGGCGGTAGCCATGCCCAGCGCGATGTCTTTGACCGCATCACCATCGAGGCTGCCTTGCGGGGCGGTTATACCGACGCGGCGGGTGCCCTCTTGCGCGACCGGATGGCGCGGCGGGCGGGGTCGGTTGACGGCTACACCGCCGCCCGCCTTTCGCTGATCGACGCTGCCCAAGCCCAGGCCGTCTGACATGCCCCAACCTGTAAGACAGCGCGACCTGCGCCTCGATTTCTTTCGCGGCATCGGCATGTTCATCATCCTGATCGCCCATATCACGGGCAATCCGTGGACGCTTTGGATCCCAGCGCGCTTTGGCTTTTCCGACGCGACCGAGATGTTCGTCTTCTGCTCGGGTATGGCCTCGGCCATTGCTTTCGGGGCGGTATTTTCCCGCGCTGGCTGGATGCTGGGCACGCTGCGCATCCTGCACCGGATCTGGCAGGTCTACTGGGTGCATCTGGGGGTGTTTTTCCTGACGCTGGCCCTGATGCTGGCGCTCAACATGACCGGGGCCTTTCCGCGCAATGAGGTCAATGCGCTGAACCTGCTGCCGTTTCTGAACAACACCGGGCCGAACCTGATCGGGCTTCTGACGCTGACCTATGTGCCGAACTACTTTGACATCCTGCCGATGTATCTGGTGATTCTGGCGTTGATCCCGGTGATGATGGCGCTGGCGCGGGTGGATGTGCGGCTGGCGTTGTTTGCAAGCCTTGCGCTTTGGGTTGCGGCCACGGCAGGCCTGAACCTTCCGGCAGAGCTGTGGTTTACCAAACCCTCGGTCCGGCCATGGTTTTTCAACCCCTTTGCCTGGCAGCTCGTGTTCTTCACCGGGTTTGCACTGATGGCCGGTTGGCTGCCCGCCCCACCTGTCCGTCGCGGGCTGGTCTGGCTGGCGGTGGGGATCGTCCTGCTGTCGGTGCCCTTCGCCTGGGGCAAGATCATCGGCCAGGTCGAAGCGATCCGCGAGATCCGGAAAAGCGCTTCCCCCCTGTTCGACAAGACTGACTTCGGTGTGCTGCGCTATGTCCACTTTCTGGCGCTGGCCTACTTGGCCTGGGTCGCTGTCGGCCCGATGGGGGCACGGCTGCGCCAAACTGGCTGGGTCGGTGACGGGGTCGCCCTGATCTGCCGCGTCGGCCAGCAGTCGCTGGCGGTCTTTGCCGCGTCCATGGTGATGGCGCGCGTCCTTGGGGCGGTCCTGAACCTTGCCGGGAACGGGCCGCTTGCCGCCCTTGCGGTCAACCTTGCTGGTTTCGCCATGATCATCGGGGTCGCCAGACTTGCCGCCTTCTTCAAAAGCCAGCCGTGGAAAACCGCCACCGCGCGCCCGGCTTTGGCAGAGCCTGACTCGGCCCCGGGGGCCAAGGTGCGCCCATGACAGAGGTTTCACGCCGCACCTTTATGACGTGGATCGGTGGCTTGTCCGCCATGGGCCTTGCCCCCGCCTGGGGTCAGGATGCACCCGAACGCGCAGGCATGACGCTGGGGGCGCCCAAGCCCTTTGACCCTGAAATGGTCGTCGCCCGCGCCCGCGCCCTTGGGGCGGCGGCGTATGTGCCACCGCCGCCGGTATCGCAGGACTGGCTGGACCTGTCCTATGACGAATTCCGCGGCATCTGGTTTGATACCCGCCACACACTGTTTCGCGGCACGCCCGGCGCGATGCAGGCCGAATTCTTCGTGGCGGGCCTCTACTTTCCGCACAAGATCGGCCTGAACGCGGTCGAAAAGAACCAATCGCGCGAGATTGCGTTTCAGCTTCGCACCTTCGACACCACCGACCAGTTCCCCACCCTGCCCGAAGACGGCACAGGGTTCGCCGGCTTCCGCCTGCTGGGAGAGCTGGTCTCCGAGGACCGGTTTCAGGAATACGCCGTCTTTCAGGGTGCCAGCTATTTCCGCGCCATTGGCCGGGGGCTGGCCTATGGCATCTCGGCCCGTGGCCTTGCCCTTAACACCGCCGGCGATGGCCCCGAAGAATTCCCCGTCTTCCGCGATTTCTGGATCGAAGCGGCCGAGCCGAACACCCCCACCGTCACCGTCCATGCGCTGATGGACAGCCCCTCGGTTGCGGGGGCCTTCACTTTCAAGATCACCAAGGGCGAGACGACAGTGATCGAGGTCGCCTCGCGCCTCTTCCCGCGCGTTGATCTGGCCACGGCAGGCATAGCCCCCGGCACCTCGATGTTTCTTTTCAGCGACATCAACCGCACCCGGTTCGACGACTTCCGCGAGGCAGTGCATGACAGCGATGGCCTTCTGATACTGAACGGCGCGGGTGAGGCTTTGTGGCGGCCCTTGACCAACCCCAAAGCGGTTGAGGTCAGTGCCTTTGGCGACTCTGGCCCGCGCGGGTTCGGACTGATGCAGCGGGCGCGTAGCCCCGGCGATTACAAAGATCTCGTGGCCCATTACGAACGCCGTCCCTCGTTGTGGGTGGAACCCTTGGGCGACTGGGGGCCGGGCGCAGTGATGCTGGTCGAGATTCCGACCGACAAGGAAATCAACGACAATATCGTCGCATTTTGGCGGCCAGCCGAGGCGCTTGGGGCCGGGCAAGAGCACCGGTTCGACTACCGCCTTCACTGGTCTGCTTCTGCCCCGGTCGAGGGCGTCGTCGCCCCGGTGATCCATACCCGCACCGGCGCGCGGGTGTTCGAAGACGGGCGCATCTTCACCATCGACTACGCTGCCCATCCGGCCCTTGGCTCTGACCTCACCCAGATCGAGGCGCGTGTCACCACCAGTGCGGGCGAGATTTCGGCGCAGCTTTTGCAGATGAACCCAGCGACGGGTGGCCTGCGGCTGGACTTTACCCTGAAGGGCGACGCGCCGGTGGCCGAACTGCGTGCCGAGCTTTGGCGCGGTGGCAGGTCGGTGGCCGAGGTCTGGCTGAACCGCTGGGTGTCGCCGTGACCTTCGCCCCGCGCCAGATGGTGGCGATGGACGCAGCGCCCCCCCCGCTGGCGATGCCCGACCAGTCCTTCCGCGCCGCTTTCCGTGACGCCGCCGCTCCGGGGATCCGCAGTCATGGTGTGACGCACGCCTTGCGGGCGGTGATCCTTATGGTGCCGCTTTGCGTGACGGTCGCGTTAAGCTGGCTGTCGCTGGGTTGGTTCGCGCTGGATGGGAGGTTGACGCTTGCCGAAGGCGCGCTGGTCATAGTCACCGGCTTTGCCTACTTTTGGGTTGTCCTTTCCGTTGGCACGGCAACTTTGGGCCTGTTCTGGCGGCCACGTCCCCAGGTGCCGCCCCTCTATGGGCTGAAGGTCGCGGTCCTTTTGCCGATGTGTGGCGAACCCGCGGAGGAGACGATCGGCAACGGGGTGCGTCTGCTGGCCGGTCTGCAGGGAAAGGGTCGGCACCACTTTGCACTGCAGATCCTGTCCGACACCCGAGACCCGGCAAAAGCACTTGCCGAGGCGGCAGCGGTTGCCGTAGCCCGCCGTCTGCACGCCGGCTTGACCATCGCCTACCGTCGGCGCGCGCAGAACTCCGACTACAAGTCCGGCAATATCCGCGATTGGGTGCAAGCGTTCGGTGCTGCACATGACGCCATGCTGATCCTGGATGCCGACAGCATCATGGGGCCGAAAACCGTATTGCAAATGGCCGATGCCCTGACGCAGGAACCGGGGCTGGGCCTGATCCAGACAGTGCCACGCGTGCTGCCGGGGCATACCCTGTGGCAAGGCCTGCAAAGCTTTGCCTCCGAGGTCTACGGCGTCAACATGGGGCGCGGCTTTGCGCTGTGGACGGGGGTGACGGGGAACTTCCTTGGCCACAACGCGCTGGTCCGCACCCGCGCCTTCGCCGCCAGCGCCGGTCTGCCGCATTTGCCGGGGTCCGCTCCGCGCGGGGGCGTGATCCTCAGCCATGATTTCGTCGAAGCGGCTCTCCTTCGCCGCGCGGGCTGGGGGGTGCGCATGATGCCCGAGGCCGAAGACAGTTTTGAAGACACGCCCGAGACGCTGATCGGCTACCTGCGCCGCGACCAGCGCTGGTGTCAGGGCAACTTGCAGCATCTGCGGCTGATCCGGACCCCTGGCCTGCACCCGCTGTCGCGCTTTCACCTTTTGCAGGGGGCGATGGCCTATCTGTCCTCGGTCTGGTGGCTGGCGCTGTTGGTCCTGTGGGCGCTGCCGGGGCAGGGGGGCACAATTCCGGACATGTTTGCGAACAATCCCCTGTTGCCAACCTGGCCGGCCCTGCCGCCGGTGACGCAAGCCGCCATCGCTGGGTTTGTTGGGCTGACTCTGATTGCACCAAAGCTCTTGGGCATCGTCAGCCATCTGCGGCGCTACCCGGTGCAGCTGGCGGATGCCCCGCGCTTTGCCGGGATGGTGCTGGCCGAGGTGGTTCTTTCCGCCCTTCTGGCCCCGGCGCTGATGGTGCATCAGGTGCGTGCGGTCCTGCGAACGGCCCTTGGCCGCGATGGCGGCTGGACGGCGCATGCTGCGGGGCAATCCGACTGGCGAACCCTGGTGCGGTTTCATGCCGTCGAGACCTGTCTGGGCGCGGGGCTGATGGCTCTTCTTGTCCTCGGCCAACTTAGCCTGTGGCTTTTGCCGGTGGCGGCCAGCCTCTGCCTGACTGTGCCGCTGGCGGCCTTGATGCAACTGCCCCGGTCGGCTTTTTGCATCCGGGTCTTTCGTCGGAAGATCGCATGACACCCGTTGCCCTTTGCCTTGCCCTGTCGGTCGCGGCAACGCTTTGCGCCACCACTGCCGACGCCGATTGCGACGGTGCGGCCGAACCGTGCCGGGTGGAGAACGGCACCTATCACATTGTCCTGCCGGAAACGGTGACGGGGCCGGTTCCGGCGATCGTTCTTCTGCACGGGTATGGCGGTGAAGGGGTAGGGACGATCCGCAACAAGGGGATGGTCACCCTGATGCTTGGGCGCGGCTATGCGGTGATCGCGGCAGATGGCCAAAAGCGTGACAATGGGGAAGGCCGGTCCTGGGACTTTCACCCCGACCGCCCCGCCACCCGGGACGAGGTCGCCTTCCTGATCGCCGTGGCGGATGATGCCGCCGCACGGTTCGGGCTGAAGCGCGAAGATATGCTGCTGGCCGGGTTCTCCATCGGCGGGTCGATGACCAGCTATGTCGCCTGTCAGGCCCCCGATGCCTTTGCCGCCTATGCCCCGGTCGCGGGCAGCTTCTGGCGACCGCATCCGACGGCTTGCGCGGGGCCGGTGCGCCTTTTGCACACCCATGGCAGGGCGGACCAGACCGTCCCCCTGACGGGCCGCGAGATCATGCCGGGCTTTGTGCAGGGCAACGTCTTCGAGGCGATGGAGATCTGGCGCACGACCAACGGCTGCACTTCGGCCGACGCGGACGAAACCGAAACGCTGGGCATCTACACGGTCCGGCACTGGACGGAGTGCCTGTCCGGCACCGACCTGCGCTTTGCGCTGCACGAGGGCGGCCACAGCATCCCCAAGGGTTGGGCGCAGATGGCCGTCGACTGGTTCGAGACGCGCTGACCTACCAGCGCAAGCTGCGCGCGCCGATCAGCGTAGATACCAGCGTCACCCCCGCAATCGCCAACCCGTACCAGGTGAGGTAGAAAAGCGGGCTGTCCTCGGTGCAATGCAGTGCATAAATCGCGGCAGAGAGGCCCGAACCAGCCAGACCCGCCACAAACCCCGCCCGCAGCGGCGCGGTCACCGCGCCCTGCCGCAGGGTGTAGTGCAGCGCCCCGACCGGCAGGATCGACAAAAGCGGAATCGTGACAAGGCAGGTTGTCATGGTCTTGCCGACCGTCGCCATCTGGCGCGCCTCTGCTGGCGTCGTGACATAGGCCCAGACCAGAAGCCCCAGCGCCGCCACAGCGACTGCCGCCAAAGGCCAGAGGCGGACGGTCTGCCCCCCCTCGGGCCGCGCCAGCAGCAGAGCCAGACAGCTGGCGGCAATCCCCAGGACGCCGGTCAGAAGAATGCGGGCGACCGAGACTGGCGTCACCAGCGCGGTGGCAAGATCGGCGCGAAAGCCCAGGCTCAGCCAGACCGCCACGGCCGCAACCCCAAGCGCGGGCAGCAACCCGATCAGCAGTGTGGCCCGCAGATCAGGCCCCCGCACTGTGTCGGCGGCCAAAGCCCGGATAAGATCGTCGGTCTTCATTTCACATGCCTTTCCCGCAGGATGGCCAAGGTTTTCAACGCCCGGTGCAAGGCAACGCGTACAGCACCTTCGCTCATCGTCAGGGCCTTGCCCGTTTCGGCCACGCTGACGCCTTCCAGTCCTATCTTGCGGACGATATCCGCCGCCCGTCCGTCCAACATGCCGATCATCTTGCCCATGTCGGCGGCCTCGGTCGGGTCGGGCCCGGCTTCGGCCGCAAGGACCTCGGCAAAGTCCTCGATAGGCACATCAGTCTTTCGCCCTCGCGCCCGGAAGGCGTCGACGACCTTGTAGCGCGTGATGGCATACAGCCACGGCCGTACCGGCGCGCCCGCGTCCCAGGTGTGCCGCTTGAGGTGAACCGCAAGCAGCACCTCTTGCAGCACATCCTCGCACGTCGCCTCACCCAGGCCGCCGGCCTTGGCCCGCACGATTCCGCGCAGCACCGGTGTTACGGAGTGCAGAAACCGTGCGTAGGCCCGGGCATCCCCGCCATTCGCAGCCGCCAGAAGCTGGCCCCACGCATCGACCTCATCCGCCATCACACCCATCCAGTTCGCGCCGGAAGCCGTATTGTTACTCAGTCCCTGTCGATCATTGTGGGGGCCTGGCCCCCGGACACAAGATCGTGACGGCTGTAACGTACTGCCCTTGTGTACGAAATGCCCCTCACGAACAGCAAGCCAGAGCGCGCGATCATGGAAGGCCAAAGCATCAGGATGACCTTTCGCCAGAACCAGTTCAGCCCGCCCGGACCTGCACAATGGTCAGGTTTTTGTGGTCGGAGTGTGCAATGGAACTGATCTTTGCCTATCTTGCGGGCCTTCTGACGCTGATCAATCCTTGCGTCCTGCCGGTGTTGCCCATCGTCCTCGCCTCTAGTCTTCACCGCGACCGCCGCGCGCCCCTGGCCCTTGCCGCCGGGATGAGCCTGTCTTTCGTCGCGCTCGGCCTTGGCGTCACGGCGCTTGGACCGGCGCTTGGGGTGGATACCGATAGCGTGGCGCAGATCGCGGCCCTGGTGATGGTGGGCTTTGGCACGGTGATGCTGATCCCCAGCCTGTCAGGCCGCTTTTCCACCGCAACGGCTGGCTTTGCCGCCCGGGCTGACGCGCAGATCGACGCCACTTCGGACGCAGGCCTTGGCGGTCAGGTGCTTTCCGGCGCGCTTCTGGGCGCGGTGTGGAGCCCCTGCATCGGCCCCACCCTTGGCGCGGCCATCGCCCTTGCCTCGACCGGCGAAAGCCTCGGGCGGGCTGGCGCGATCATGACCGCCTTCGCCCTTGGGGTCTCGACCCTGATCCTGGGCCTCGCTTACGGTGCCAAATCGGCGATCAAGCGGCGTCAGACCTGGCTTCGCGCCCTTGCCGACCGTGCCAAACCCGTGATGGGTGCCACGTTCATCGCCGTGGGTCTGGCGCTCTGGTTCGGCCTGCACCACGTCGCCGAAGGCTGGCTTGTCCAGACCCTGCCCGCCTGGCTGATCGACTTTTCCGTTTCCATCTGACCCAAAGGAGCCTCTCATGCAGCGCCGCGATTTCCTTGCCCTTTCCGCCAGCCTGACACTGTTGCCCTTCGCCAGTCGCGCAGTCGCGGCAACCCCGTACACCCCTGGATCAGCTGAGGCAGCCATGAAGGCGGGCAAGATCGTCCTGCTGGATTTCTGGGCCAGCTGGTGTTCCACCTGCGCCGCGCAGGAACGGGTACTGGCGGCACTGAAGGCGGAAAATCCAACCTATGAGGCGAATATCGAGTTCTTCATTGTCGACTGGGATCTGTATGGCAACGGCGAGCTTTCCAAAGCTCTGAACATCCCGCGCCGCTCGACCTTGGTTGCGCTGAAGGGTCAGCAGGAACTCGGGCGCATTGTCGCCGGCACATCCAAGGCTGACATCAAGGCCCTTCTGGACATGGCCCTCGCCGCGGCCTGAGGACGACAGCAAAGGGTCAAGGAACCGGGCGGCTTCAAGTGCCGCCTCGGTACCCACGTTCGACGCCACCGGGGTCTCGGGGCAAGCTTGAAGAAAACTGCAACTTCGCTGCATCTTCTTGCCCCGTGGCAGGCCGGCCCTGGCATGGTCCCACACCGGACCTAGCGCCCCTTTGGCGCCGGGACCACTGGTCGGGTATGAAAACAGCGGCGCGGCGCGACCTTGACTTGGCGCCTTGCTGCCGCACCTCGGTTGTTATGAAGCACCCTGCAATCGACGCGGCAACCGTCAGCGAAATCATCGAGCTGGCCTTAAGCGACCACGCCAGTTTCGACGCGATCCGAAACCTGCACGGTCTTGGCCCGGATGCGGTAAAGGCGCTGATGCGGCGGACCCTCAAGCGCGGCAGTTATCTGGTGTGGCGCAGACGGGTCCGGCAGTTTTCCGACCGGCGCGAGGTGTACAAATGACGCTTGAATTGCACCCTTGGGCTGCGGATCTGCAGGAATTGCAGGCGCAGGTCTGGACGCGTCTGGTGCGCGGTGTGCGCGATAGGCGCGCGCCCTCGCGCCATCCGACCTTGGCCACGGTGTCACCCGAGGGCAAGCCCGAGGCCAGAACGGTGGTTCTGCGTGCGGCGGACAAAGCTGCCGCGACACTGGACATCCACACTGACCTGCACTCGGCCAAGGTGGCGGGGCTGCGACGGACACCTTTCGCGGTGCTGCATGTGTGGGACACGGCTGCGCGCCTGCAAATGCGGATTGAGGCGACGGTGGCCATTCTGAGCGGCCCTGATGCGGCGGTGATCTGGGACCGGGTTCCGGATATGTCGCGCCCGGCCTACGGCAGCCTGCCGTCGCCGGGGCACCCGATCGCGCAAGCCCTTGACTATGCAAGGCTTCCCGACCCGGCGCGTTTCGCCATCCTGCGGCTGACGGTGCAAAGGATTGATGCCTTGCATCTGGGGCCAAACCACCGCCGCGCCCGGTTTGATCGCGACACGAACTGGACCGGGACCTGGCTTGTTCCGTAACCCCCTGACGCCAGCTGTATCCGGGGCAGCGGCCGGCTGATCACACCGCCGCTTGGCGCAGCGCCGACAGTCCTTTGGTATCCAGAACCAGTCGCACGCCAAGGCTGCTCGACCCGGCCAGAACAGGCCGCCTGCGCAAGCAGATATCCAGCGCCGTGATGGCGGGGTAGGCCGAACAGGCCTGGGCGATGCGTGTCATCAACCGTTCTTGCGTTTCATGATGCCCGTCGCGCGCCATGACATCGATCTGGCGGAGCGAAGGATCATAGTCGAAGACCAGCGCCATATCATCCCGTGCAATCAAGACGAGGTCTCAATTGCTGCGTCAACAGCGCCTTGTAGCGCCGCTGACGTCGCCGCGCCTTTGCGCAGGGCCTTCGGTGGTTCAATAGAATCCAACCTCGCGCATATCAGTCCGGGCGTCGTGGTCGCGGCCGCAGGCAACGACGGCCACTGAATTCAGGCTGCCGGGGCGGGGAATGTCCCGCAAGACTGCGCCTGACGCCGAAAACTCGGCCAGTTGCAGGCGCACGCCGGTTGTGCCTTCGGGTGGCGGGTTGGCCAGGTCAAGCCGCATCTGGATGAGCCCGCCCCGGTTGGCAGTGCGGACGAGGCCCGTCATGCGCGCGAAGGGCGTGCCATTTTCCCGAAGGGAGGCAATAGTGCCAGTGGACACGCCCCCATCACCTGATCGGTAAAGAACCGCCAGCGGGTTTCCGGCTGTATGGTGAAATCCCCGATGACCGTTGGCCGGAGTGTAAGCCCGTCGGCCAGCGCAGCAGGGTTGGCCTCGCCAAGAATCGTCGCCAGAAAGACAGCTGGGAAAAGACTGCGCATGACGCCTTTTACCAATGGTTTGTTCCGGGCGAACCCTTGATCTTGCCGTCCAGGTTGGGCGTGACCCAGCCGCCATAGAAGTTCCCCGGCTGCGGGATGACGCGCGCATCGCCGACCCAGGCCTCATCCATCAGCCCGGCATAAAACGCCACATGGCCGGCAAGCCCGGCAAAGCCGATGGTGGGGTGGTCGTAGGCCCATGCAGCGCGGGGTGCGGTCTTGCCACCCGCGATCACGTCGAAATAGCGCGCAACCCCTTTCCACTCGCAAAAGCTGCTGCCCGGCACCGGGCGCAGGGTGGCAAGGATATCCTCGGGCGGCAGGTAGTAGCTTGGCGCGTGGTGGGTTTCGAGCACCCGCAGCGCGCGGGTTGTCTCGGCAACAATCACACCCCCCAGCATGATCGCAATCCGCTGCGGCACGGGTTCCAGC
>JBBQVR010000057.1:0-20258 GCA_038211355.1 Rhodobacterales bacterium
GCCAAGGCGACGGCCCTGACCGTGAACCCTCCAGTGCGGCGCTATCTGGAAGGCGTCGCGCTGGCCCTGAGCGACGGCGGCTGAACGCCGTGCGGGGCCGGTCGCGGCGGGGTTGCGAAAAGGCTGGCTATTTGCCCCGAAAAGGTGCATATGGGTCGGGCGAAAACACCTGCTGTCGACCTTTCTGTTTCCTTTTCGGCTTCAGACACTCGATCTAACGGATGAAAGCCAGGCCATCGCGTGTTGCGGATGGCGCTATGAGAAGGAATATCACGATGGCCAAGGGCACCGTGAAATGGTTCAACGCAACTAAAGGCTTCGGCTTTATTGCTCCGGAATCCGGCGGCAAGGACGTTTTTGTTCACGTGACCGCGCTGGAACGCGCTGGCATCCGTGGTCTGGACGATGGTCAGGCTGTGACGTTTGACGTGGAATCCGGCCGTGACGGCCGCGAGTCGGCGATCAACCTCGCGCTGGCATAAGCCATAAGCGTTTGAAATAGCGAAGGGGGCGGCCTGCGGGCCGCCCCCTTTGTCATTTGCGGGGCCTTGTGTGCGGGCCGGAACCCGGTTCACCGCAGGGCAGGCGATCTGCACGCCCTGCGGCTGGTTTGTCAGTCGCCCAGCTCTTCCGGCAGGGCGAGGTTCAGGATGATCGCGATGGCCGCCGCGGGCAGGAGGCCCGAGGTCAGAAGAATCTGCGCGGTGCGGCCCATGTGCTGCAGCGCCTCGGGCACGAGTTGCAGGCCGAGGCTGACCGACAGCGCCGTGGCGAAGATCACCATGTTGCGGCGATTCCACTTCACTTCAGACAGCATGTTGACGCCAGCGGCGCAGACCATGCCGAACATCACGACGACGCCGCCGCCAAGCACGTTGATCGGCACGGTGTTGATCGCGGCACCGACCTTGGGGACGAGGCCGCAGACGATCAGGAAAATCGCGCCGATGGTGACGACATGGCGGCTCATCAAGCCGGTCATGGCGATCAGGCCGACGTTCTGGCTGAACGAGGTGTTGGGCAGGCCGCCGAAGATGCCGGCCACGGCCGTACCCGCACCATCGGCGAAGGTCGCGCCCTCGATCTCCTTGTCGGTCGCTTCGCGCCCGGCGCCGCCCTTGGCGATCCCGGAGACGTCGCCCACGGTTTCAATAGCGGAGACCACGGCCATGAAGCACATGCCGATGATGATGGCGAAGTTGATCTCCAAGCCCCAGCGGAAGGGGTTCGGGAGCGCGAAGTGCCCGGCGCGCTCGACCGAGGTGAAGCTGACCTGACCCATTACCAGCGCCACGGCATAGCCGGCAAGGATGCCGATCAGAACGGCGGCGACGGCCATGAATCCCTTGGTGAAGAACTTGATCGCGAGGGTCACAAGGATCACGACAAGTGCCGGAAGCCACTGGTTGAAGCTGCCGAAGGCGATGGTGGACCAGTCGACGGGCGTGCCGGCGGCCTTTGCCTCGGCGATAGTGCGCATGCCCGCTTCCATGGCGGGAACGCCGCCGGCGGCATACTGGATGCCGACCTTGACGAGCGCCAGACCGATCATCAGCACGATCAGGCCGGTGACGAGGGGTGGCAGCGCATAGCGGATGCGGCCGACGAAGAAGCCGAGGAAGAAGTGGAAGATGCCGCCGAGAACGACGCCGGTCATCAGCCCGCCAAGGCCTGCGGTGCCAAGGCCCGCGACGGCCGGAATCATGATCGGCACGAAGGCGAAGGAGGTGCCCTGCACGATCGGCAGCCGCGCTCCGACGGGGCCCATGCCGATGGTCTGGAACAAGGTGGCGATGCCGGCAAAGAGCATCGACATCTGGATCATGTAGGTCATGTCCGGAAAGCCAAGCGCGCCCTGGTCAGAACCGAAGCCGATCCCCGCCGCGCCGCAGACGATGATCGCGGGTGTCACGTTCGAGACGAACATCGCAAGGACATGCTGGATGCCAAGTGGCACCGCCTGGCCCAATGGCGGCAGATAGTCGGGGTCGCGGAGTTGCTCTGGTGTGCCCAGGGATGCGCTGGTCATAATGTTACCTTTCCCTATGGGGCGTTTATGTTCGCGCCGTCTTCGCACTGCCCCAACGGTGCGATCCGGTTAGATCGCCCTTCAGGGGGCGATGACCGTCCAGGGTTGGCTGTAACGGTATTCTTCAAGGTTCGGGGTCGGGCCGATCCGGTCGATGACGACGAAAAGCCCGGGGGAATGCAGCGGTGTCAGCACGCCATGCCAGGTGCCGCGGTGCAGGTTGATGCCTTGTGCGCCTTTGGTCAGGAAGGCGCGGGGAGCATGGTTTGGGCTTTCGGCCACGATCACCAGGAACGGGTGTTCCGTCATCGGGATGAAGGCCTGCGAGCCCTCGGGGTGGCGTTCGATCAGGTCAAACGCGTAGGGCAGCGCGCGGGCTTCAGCGTGGAAGACGGACAGGCCCGGGCGCGCATCGGGGCCGAAGTCCAGCCGGGCGCGGTCATGGTGGCGGTGGCAGAGGCCGTCGTTGATGAGACGGAAATCACCGGTCGCGTCCAGCACATCGCCGAAGGGGGCGAAGGCGGCGGCGGTCAGGGGTTCGGGCTTCAGCGTCTGCATGGGTCGGCGCCTTTCGCGGGCGGAGAGCCGGGGGTTTCACACCCCCGGACCCCCGTGGGATATTTGGGGACAGATGAAATCAGCGCAGGTGGCGCAGGTTCGCGTGGCGGTTCACGTCCTTGTAAAGCAGATAACGGAACGGGCCGGGCCCTGCTGCGATGCAGGCCTGCGGGCAATAGGCGCGCAGCCACATGAAATCACCGGCCTCAACCTCAACCCAGTCCTGGTTAAGCTTGTAGGCGGCGCGGCCTTCCAGAACGTAAAGCCCATGCTCCATCACATGGGTTTCTTCAAACGGGATGCGACCGCCGGGCTGGAAGGTGACGATGTTGACGTGGGCGTCATGGGCCAGGTCTTCGGGGTCGACAAAGCGGGTGGTGCCCCAGGTCTGGTTGGTGTCGGGCATCCAGCGCACGGGGACGTCGCGTTCGTTGATCACGAAGGGGGTGGGCGCGGGCGTGCCGGGGGCGGGGGCGTAAAGCTTGCGGAGCCAGTGGAAGCGGGCGGGGGTGCTGCCTTCGGCATGCAGGGTCCAGGGGGTGGCGGCTGGGATATAGGCGTAGGAGCCTGCCTCCATTTCATAGCCCACGCCCGCGATGGTCACGGTGGCAAGGCCGTCGGTGAAGAACAGCCAGTGTTCCGCGCCGGTGTCGGGGTCTGGCGTGTCTGAGCCGCCAGAGGGGGCAACCTCCATCACATACTGGCTGAAGGTTTCGGCAAAGCCGGACATTGGCCGCGCGATCAGCCAGAGGCGGGTCTTGGACCAGCCGGGCAGGGCGCTGGTGACGATGTCCGAAAAGCAGCCCCGGGGGATGAAGCAGTACGCCTGCGTAAAGACGGCGCGGGCGGTCATCAGCGTGGTTTGTGAGGGCAGTCCACCCGTGGGAAAGTGATAACTGGTCATGGCAGCTGGTCCTTCAGGCGCAGTTCGGCGATGCGTTCAACCTGAGCGCAGGCGATTGTGAATTCTTGTTCGGTATTATTGGCCAGACGGGTCTGGAAGGCCTGCAGGATGCTTGGCTTGGTGTTGTCGCGCACGGCGATGATGAAGGGAAAGCCATGTTTCTGCACATACTCCTCGTTCAGCCGCTGGAAGCGGCTTCGCTCCTCATCAGTCAGGGCGTCAAGTGCGGCGGAGGCTTGCTCGGCGGTGCTTTCCGGCGTCAGGCGCTTGGCCGCTGCCAGCTTTCCGGCAAGATCGGGGTGGGCGTTCAGGACGCCAAGACGTTCGTTGTGGCTGGCGCTGCGGAAGATGCGGGCCAAGGCGTTGTGCAGACCCGTGGCGCCGGCATGGGCGGGGCCAAGCTCAAGGTCAAAGGCGCGGTCGGCGATCCAGGGGGAATGTTCAAAGATGCCGCCAAAGCGTTCGACGAACCGCGCCCGTGTCATCTGGCTGGGGCGTTCGATGCGGCTGTGGGGGTGGGTTGCGGCCCAGTGCGCGGCAATCTGGCTGCGGGTGGCGAACCAGACGCCCTCATGTTGCTGTGCATGGTCAAGAAAGCGGATCAGTCCGGCGATCTTGCCCGGACGGCCGATCAGGCGGCAGTGCAGACCGATGGAGAACATCTTTGGCGCACCCGCAGCACCCTCGGCGTAAAGGGTATCAAAGGTATCGCGCAGGTATGTGAAGAATTGTTCACCTGTCGTGTAGCCGGGTGCCGTGGCAAAGCGCATGTCGTTGGCTTCCAGCGTGTAGGGGATCACCAGCTGGTCACGATCCCCCACCTCGGCCCAATAGGGCAGGTCGTCGTCATAGGTGTCTGAAATCCAGTCGAAGGCCCCGGTTTCGGCCGTCAACCGCACCGTGTTCAGTGAGCAGCGGCCGGTATACCAGCCCTTTGGTGGGGCGCCGACAACTTCGGTATGCAGGCGGATCGCCTCACTGATCTGGGCGCGTTCCACATCCTCGGGCATGTCGCGGTGATCGACCCATTTCAGCCCGTGGCTGGCGATGTCCCAGCCCGCGGATTTCATCGCGGCGACCTGTTCGGGGTTGCGGGCCAGGGCCGTGGCGACGCCGTAGATCGTGACGGGAAGCCCCCGCCCGATGAACAGGCGATGCAGCCGCCAGAACCCGGCGCGCGCGCCGTAATCGTACAGCGACTCCATGTTCCAGTGGCGCAGGCCCGGCCAGGGTTGGGCACCCGCGATATCGGACAAGAAGGCCTCAGACTGGGCATCCCCATGCAGCAGGTTGTTTTCGCCGCCCTCCTCATAGTTCAGGACCAGCGAAATTGCGACTTTCGCACCACCGGGCCAGCGGGCATCGGGGGCAGTCGGGCCATGGCCACGGAAATCACGGGGGTAACGGTTCACGGGGTTCTCCTGCTTCGGGGCAGATTAGGGGCAAATGGCAATAGATATTTTCAGGATTTCACGAAAGGTCATATGCGCGCAATGCGGGGTCGCGGGGCTGGGGGTTTCGTGGTCAGATACCCGAAAATGGAGGGTGTGATGGGACGGCTGTCAACGCATGTGCTGGATACCGCGAAGGGCAAGCCCGCGGCGGGGGTGAAGATCATGCTGTACCGGATTTCCGGGCAAAGCCATCGCGAGATCAAGGAGATGGTCACCAATGCCGACGGCCGCACCGATGGGCCGATGCTGGAAGGCAAGGACCTGACCGAAGGCCGCTATGAGCTGGTATTCTGTGCGGGCGACTACCTGCGGGCGACGGGGCAGGTGGCGGAAGGGGTGCTGTTTCTGGACGAAATCCCGATACGCTTTGGCGTGCCGGACGCCACGCAACATTACCATGTGCCACTTCTGCTGTCGCCTTTTGCCTATTCGACCTATCGGGGGTCATGACGCGCACCCGATTTGCCCCGTGCCAAAGGGGTTGGGAAGTGAAAGGTTTACTTGCTGTTGTCCGTAAGAGAGCGTTTTATGTTGCGGGAAAAAATAGACTTAGGAGAATCGTATGTTTCGGATGACCTCTTGCTTTGCTGCACCTGCAATTGTTCTGCTGATGAGTGGCACGGCTCATGCGGCGCTGACGGCGGATCAGGTCTGGCAGTCCTGGAAGGACGCCGGGGCCATGATCGGTCTTGAGGTGACTGCTGCCACGGAAAACTCGGACTCGGGCACGCTGACCCTGAACGGCGTTTCGATCGCGCCGGCCGGGGCTGCCGGGGTGACGATCTCGGACATGGTGATGACCGAGGAATCGGACGGGTCTGTGACCATTGTTCCGGGCGCTGATATCAACCTTGGCATGTCGGGTGACACCAAGGGCACCGCCGGCGTCCAGCACGAAGGCCTGACCCTGACCGCGCGTGAGGCGGATGGCGGCGTGGCCTATGACTTTGCGGCTGACACGCTGGATGTCGTCTATGATACCACCGCACCGGGGGTGTCCTTTGACGGCACGCCCGCGGGGGATGTGGCATCAAAGGGGACGGTCAGCCTGGGTGAGGTTTCGGGCACCTATTCCGACACGCCCGGCACCAACCGCAGCTTCGGGCTGGACATGACCGCGGGGGTTCTGGCCTATGCCACCAGCCTTGACGACCCCAGCCTTGAGATCAAGCAAGAGACCACCAGCGAAACCGCTGGCCTGACGGTGTCCTTCGATCTGGCGCTGCCGTCGTCGATGTCGGCAGACGGTGCCACGATGCCCGCAGATTTCGGCGTGGCGATCCAGGAAGGGCTGAGCCTGACCTTTGCCTCCACCCAAGGTGACACGACGGGGACGGTCAAGCAGGAAAGCCCCTACGTTCCGATGGACCTGAAGATCGTGGCAGGGGGTGGCGAATCCTCGGGCGTGTTCAACAAGGATGTGTTCAGCATCAAATCGTCGGGCACCGGTCTTGCGGTGGAAAGCACCTCGTCGATGATGCCGGCACCGATCAACGTGACGATGGGCGCGATTGCGTTTGAGATGACCACGCCGATCGTTGCGGCTGAAACCGCTGGTGATTTTGCGCTGGTGATGAAGCTTGACCAGCTAAGCGTGAATGAAGAAGCCTGGGCCATGATTGACCCGACCGCCGCCCTGCCGCGTGATCCGGCAGATCTGGCGATCAACATCTCGGGCAAGACGCTGATCGATGTGCCGGCGATGATTGCTGCGGATGGGGCTGGCGGCATGCCGGTGATCCCTTCGCCGGAAAGCCTGAACATCACCGAGCTGACGCTGAAAGCGGCTGGCGCGGCGCTGGCAGGCACCGGGGCCTTCACCTTCGACAACTCGATGGGGTTCCCGATGCCGTTGGGTGAGGCGAACGTGTCGCTGACCGGCGGCAATGCCCTGATCGACGGGCTGATCGCCATTGGCGTCGTGACCGAAGAAGACGCAATGGGCGCACGGATGATGATGGGCGCCTTCATGTCGCCCGGCGCGGGCCCGGATGAGCTGACCTCGAAGATCGAAGCCAAGCCGGGGTTTGAGATCTATGTGAACGGCCAGCGCATCCAGTAAGGCGCTGCTTTCGGGTTCAGGAAAGGCGGGGCCTCGGCCTCGCCTTTTTTGCATCAGGGGGGCGCCATTGCCTGGCGAAGGTCATCGCGGATCAGGGCGGCCATGTAATCGGTGAAAAGCTGCACCTTGGGGTCTTTCAGCCGTCGGTGCTGGCTTAGGGTGGTCAGCTGGACCGCCAAGGGGGGCGTGGCGGTCGCCACCGGCACCAGCGCGCCGGACCTAAGGTGATCCGCCACCTCGAACACCGGTTTCAGCACGATGCCACGCCCGTCCAGCGCCCAGCCGGTCAGGACATCGCCATCATCAGATTCGAAGGGACCGGTGATCTCGAAACGGCGGGGACCGTCGGGGGTGGCAAGCGTCCACTGAAATTCTTTCGCGCCGGGAAAGCGCAGGTTCAGGCAATCGTGCCGGTCGCGGACCAGCGCCTCGCCATCAGCGGGCATTCCCCGGCGGGCGATATAGGCGGGCGCTGCGCACAAGGTGCGGGGGCAGTCGGCGATGGTGCGGACCTTCAGGGTGCTGTCCTCCAACAGGCCAAGGTGAAAGGCCACGTCGATGCCTTCGGTGACCACATCCACCCCCCGGTCCGACAGGCGCAGGCGCACGTCGATCTGGGGGTAAAGGTCCTTGAAGGCGGGCACACGCGGCGCGATCAGGCGGCGGCCAAGGCCCAGGGGGGCGGCGACAAAGATCGTGCCGCGCGGGTTTTGGGTCACGTCCATCACCGCCGCCTCAGCCTCATCAATCGCCTCCAGCACGCGGCGGGCGCCGTCATAGAAGATGCGGCCGTTCTCGGTCGGTTGCAGGCTGCGGGTGGTGCGGCTGAACAGGCGCACGCCAAGGTGTTTCTCTAGGTCCGAAATCCGGGCCGAGGCGACGGCAGGCGACGTGCGCTGATCGCGGGCAGCGGCCGACATGCTGCCCAATTCATAGACACGGACGAACATGCGGATGGTATTGACGTAAGACATTGTTCGCCACGGGTTGAAAGTGATGCGGGCTTTATATGGATTAACAGAAAGGTCAGCGGCAGGATAGCCTTTCGGCAAAGCCAGGGGAGGGACGCGGATGTATGATGTGGTGCTGATGTGGGAATGGGCCGAGATTGCGGTGCGCTGGTTGCATGTGATCACGGCAATTGCCTGGATCGGGTCCAGCTTCTACTTCATCGCGCTGGACCTTGGCCTGCATCGCGACCGCAATCTTGCTACGGGTGCTGATGGCGAAGAATGGCAGGTCCACGGCGGGGGGTTCTACCACATCCAGAAATACCTGGTGGCGCCGGGGTCGATGCCGGATCACCTCGTGTGGTTCAAATGGGAAAGCTATGCCACCTGGCTCTCGGGTTTCGCCCTTCTGGTGCTGGTCTATTACATGGGGGCCGAGCTTTACCTGATCGACCCCACGGTGCTGGAACTGACCACATGGCAAGCCGTGGGTATCTCTGTCGCCTCGCTTGCCTTTGGCTGGGTCATTTACAACACGCTGTGCAAGGTCTTTGTCCACGCCAACCAGACGCTGCTAATGCTGGCGCTGTTTGCGGTGCTGGTGGGGATGAGCGTGTTTTACACCCAGGTGTTCAGCGGCCGCGCCGCGCTTTTGCATCTGGGGGCTTTCACCGCCACGATCATGAGCGCGAATGTGTTTTTCATCATCATGCCGAACCAGCGCATTGTGGTGGCTGACCTCAAGGCTGGCCGCAAGCCGGACCCGAAATACGGCAAGATCGCCAAGCAGCGCAGCACGCACAACAACTATCTGACGCTGCCGGTGATCTTCCTGATGTTGTCGAACCATTACCCGCTGGTCTTTGCCACCCAGTGGAACTGGCTGATCGCATCGCTTGTGTTCCTGATGGGGGTGACGATCCGGCACTGGTTCAACACCCGCCACGCCCGCAAGGGCAGCCCGTGGTGGACCTGGGGTCTGACGGCAGCGCTGTTCGTGGCGAGTGCCTGGCTGTCTTCTGCGCCGATGAAGTTGGTGGAAGAAGTTGCCCTGAGAGGGCAAGCGTTGCAGCTGGCCAGCGCCCCGGGGTTTGAGGATGTGGTCAGCATCGTGCAGGGCCGCTGCAGCATGTGCCACGCGGCCGAACCCGGATGGGACGGCATCGCCTGGCCGCCAAAAGGCGTGGTGCTGGAGACGGAAAGCCAGATCGCGCATGAGGCGCGGCGGATTTACCTGCAGTCGGGCGTCAGCCACGCCATGCCACCCGGCAACCTGAGCTATATGGAGCCGGAAGAGCGCGCCGCCATCGTGCGCTGGTTCCGGGGCATCGGGGCCGACGATCCGGTCTAAGCCCGCGCGCCAGTGGGTCGTCAGCCTTCGGTCCGGCCGTCACTCTCGCGGTTTTTGTCGTACTGCCGCAGGCCCGGAAACTCTGGCAGCCAGGTTTCGCGGCGGAACGTCCAAAGCTCATACGTCGGGCGGAACTGGTCGGGCGCATCGAACGCGCCGAGGTTGAGACCGATTTCGTCCTCGATATGGGCAAAGACCGGAGAGCCGCAGGTCGGGCAAAACGACCTGCCGGCGTAGGTCGCCCAGGTGCCGGTCAGGGTGACAGCGGTTTCCGGGAAGATCGCCGAGGCATGGAAGAGTGCACCATGGTTCTTGCGGCAGTCCATGCAGTGGCAGATGCCGACGCGGTAGGGTTGCCCGGTCGCGGTAAAGCGGAGTGCGCCACAGAGGCAGCCGCCGGTTGCCTGTTCCACGGTCAGTCCCCCAGCTTGGCGTGCACTTCATCCAGATCAACCGGCCCCTTGGGCAGCTTGTTCCCCGGATTGTCGAAATCATAGCGGAACAGCTGAAAATCGCGTTTGTAGATTTCCCACATCAGGTGCATCGACAGATCGTCGAAGTAATCCTCAACCGGATGGGCGCGGGCAGGCCCATGGCCTTCGCTTTCGTTGAAGCGGGGGATGGTTTTCAGGTCAACCGGGTGCTTTACCGTGATCTTGTCCAGCACGGTCTGCATGCCGGCGTTGAAATCTTCGGTAAAAAGGATGTGGTTGTAGCGCCCGCCGTTGACGATGAAGGTCGACACATGCCCGGCCATTGCCGACCAGTGAATGTCCGGGTCCATCGGCTTTTTCCAGCGGATGGTATCGCGTGCGAACAAAAGAAAGCGGCGGAAGCTGGCGATCTGGTCAAACTCTTGCTTGCCATCGTCGCCGCCAACCTCAACCCCGTATTTCTGCATCAACAGTGGCACCATGTTGCCCCGGTAGCGTTTGCCGTTGCGCTGGATGCCGCAGATCTTGTCGAAGAACGACGACAGGATGCGCGTGTAGGGGTTGCGCACGCAGGTAAAGGCAAAGGCGTTACGCCCGTGAACGACGGCCTCGATCCGGGGTTGGCTGCCTTCAAGCGCCCATTTGTGCAGGCCACTGGTCGCGTCATGAATGTCGCCGTCGAAAAACTGGCCGTGGTCGGAATAAAACATGATCTGCCCGATGGTCGAACAGGCGCATTTCGGCACGACCCGGTAGACGACGCTTTCGCTTTCGGTCATCCAAGTACCGGGGAAACCCATGCCATCATTCCTTTCCGTGCCAAACCTGACAAAAGCGAGCCTATGCCAAGATTGCGGCACTCAAGCAGACAAGTTCAGGCTTTTCAAGGAAGCTTGCCGCAGTTTACGACGGCGGGCATGAGCCTTGGCCTGCCCTTCACCCCGCCCTTAACCGTGCGTGCCCGATGACGACGATCGCCTTCATCCTGCTGTGCCACAAGGACCCCGAAGGGATCATCGCCCAGGCTTTGCGGCTGACGGCGGCGGGCGACTGCATCGCGATCCACTTTGACGCCCGCGCCCGCGCGGCGGATTTCGACCGGATCAGACAGGCGCTGGCCAGCAACCCCCGCGTCACCTTTGCCGCCCGGCGGGTGAAATGCGGCTGGGGGGAATGGAGCCTGGTCGCCGCCACCCTGGAGGCATTGCGCGCCGCGGTGGAGGCGTTTCCCGCAGCTACGCATTTCTACATGCTGTCGGGCGACTGCATGCCGATCAAGACGGCCGACCATGTGCATCAGCAGCTTGAGGCGCAAGAGGCGGATTTCATCGAAAGCTTCGACTTCCTCACCTCGGACTGGATCAAGACCGGGATCAAGGACGAACGGCTGATCTACCGCCACTGGTTCAATGAGCGTCGGCAAAAGGCCTGGTTCTACCGCTCGATGGAGCTGCAAAAGCGACTGGGGCTGGCGCGAAAGGTGCCGTCCGATCTGCGCATCCGCATCGGCAGCCAGTGGTGGTGCCTGCGGCGGCGCACGGTCGAGGCGGCGCTGGCCTTCATCGACCGCCGGCCCGATATCCTGCGCTTTTTCCGCACAACCTGGATCCCGGATGAGACGTTCTTTCAAACCATCGTCGGCCATCTGGTGCCCGAGCGTGAGATCCGGTCGCGCACGCTGACGTTCCTCATGTTCACCGACTACGGGATGCCGGCGACGTTTTACGACGACCACCATGACCTGCTTCTGGCGCAGGAATACCTGTTCGCGCGCAAGATCAGCCCGGATGCGCTGAAGCTGAAAGAACGGCTGGGCGCGCTTTACGTCGAGACGGGCCGCAGCTTTCAGACCACAGGCGACGGGCGTCGGCAGTTCAAGTTTCTGACCGCACGGGGCCGGGCGGGCCGCCGCTTTGCGCCCCGGTTCTGGGAAACGGAAACCAGTCTTGGCCGCGACCGGACCCTGATGCTGGTGACCTGCAAGAAATGGCATGTGGCCAAGCGGCTGGTGCAGCGCGTGAATGCGGTCACCAAGCTGCCGGTGGTGGAATATCTGTTCAACGAAGAGGCGACCGCCTTGCCCGACCTGGGCGGTATCCAAAGCACGCTGGACAAGCGGATGCGCCATCGCCGGGCTTTGGTGCGGATGCTGTATGACTTTTGGGAAACGGACCGGCTGATCCTGTGCGTCGATCCGGCCAGCACCGAGTTGATCCAGGATCTTTATGACGACCGCGCCAAGGTGCGGCTGCTGGATATTGATTGCACATTCTCGGATGACTACCTTTTGGGCCATGCAAGACGGGTCGGGCTGGCGGGCCCGCATACGCCGCCGGCCGCCCTTGACCGGCTGTTGCCAACCATCCGCTACGATGTGCGCTTTGAAAGCGAGCGCTTGCGTGATCTGGGTCTGCCGGGCCACCATCGTTTGCGCGAGGTGGGCTTGTTGGAGGAAAACGCGCGGGCGCTGGCGGCGTTTCTGGATATTTCCAGTGAAACGGCGCGTGAGATTGCGGCAACTGATTACCTATTCGTGGATTGATAAGCATGAGCTGGACCTATGACCCGACCAACATCTTCGCGCGCATCCTGCGGGGCGAGATTCCGAACCGCACCGTGATGGACACGCCACACACGCTGGTTTTCCACGACATTCGCCCGCTGGCCCCGGTGCATGTGCTGGCGATCCCGAAAGGGGCCTATGTGGCCCTGGACCATTTCGCCTCCGAAGCGTCCGAGGTGGAGATCATGGATTTCCACCGCACCATCGCAAAGACCTGCGCGATCCTGGGTCTGACCGGGCCAGACGGTTTCCGTGGCATCACCAACGCCGGGGAGCATGGGATGCAAGAGGTGCCGCATTACCACCTTCATATTCTGGGGGGCCGGGTGTTGGGCCGACTGGTCGAGGCTGAGTAACCCACCCGTCCGCGTCGCCGCATCGGCCGGGTACCTGACGGCGCGGCGTGCCGCCGCAAGCCCTTTGCCCTTTGTTCTGCGCCAAGGCGCAGCACAAAGGGGGCGCCCCCCCCCAAAGGGGCCAAGGCCCCTTTTCCCCGGGAATATTTTTACGGAAAGGAAGCGGGTGGGGCGCAGCGTTTATTGCGGCACCTTTCTTTGGGCAGATGCAGATCGCAGGGTGCGTCTGAGGGTCAAGGCTGCGTGCGCGGGCCCGCCCCTGATCAATGCGCGGCAGCCCAGTTCTTGCCGGTGCCCGCCTCAACCGCGAGGTGGACTTTCAGGGCCACGGCAGGGTGCGAGGCGTTCTCCATGATCTCTTTGGCAATGGGGATCAGGGCGGCGGCCTGATCTTCGGCGACCTCGAACAGAAGTTCGTCATGGACCTGCAACAGCATCCTTGCGTCAAGGCCCGCGATGGCCGCTGGCATCCGGATCATCGCGCGGCGGATCACGTCGGCGGCGGTGCCCTGGATGGGGGCGTTGATCGCGGCGCGTTTGGCAAAGCCCGCGCCTGGGCCGCGTGCATTGATTTCGGGCGTGTTGATCTTCCGCCCGAACAGGGTTTGCACATGGCCATTGCCTTGGGCGAACTGGACGGTATCGGACATGTAGGTCTTGATGCCGGGGAAGCGTTCGAAATAGCGGTCGATGAAGCCCTGCGCCTCGGCCCTTGGGATGCGCAGGTTGCGCGCAAGGCCAAAGCCGGAAATGCCGTAGATCACGCCGAAGTTGATCGCCTTGGCCTTGCGGCGGATGTCGCTGGTCATCTGGTCAAGGGGGACGTTGAACATCTCGGAAGCCGTCAGGGCGTGAATGTCGATCCCGTCCTCAAACGCGCGGCGCAGTTCCGGGATGTCGGCGATGTGGGCCAGGATGCGCAGTTCGATCTGGCTGTAATCAAGCGACACCAGCACCCGGCCTTCGGGGGCCACGAACGCCTCACGGATGCGGCGGCCTTCTTCGGTGCGCACAGGTATGTTCTGCAGGTTCGGGTCGGTCGAGGACAAGCGCCCGGTGACCGCCCCGGTCAACGAATATGAGGTGTGAACGCGGCCGGTATCCGGGTTGATCGCCTCTTGCAGGGCATCGGTGTAGGTGGATTTCAGCTTGGCGATCTGACGCCAGTCCAGGATTCTTGCAGCAAGTTGCGCACCTTGCGGGTGATCTGCCAGCGTGGTGATGTCTTCAAGGATATCCGCGCCGGTGGCATAGGCGCCAGTCTTGCCCTTCTCACCGCCCGGAATTTGCAGCCGGTCAAACAGGATTTCCCCCAGTTGTTTGGGTGAGCCTACGTTGAACTTTTCGCCGGCAATGCCGTGAATCTCTTCCTCCAGCTGCACCAGCTTTTGCGCAAAGACGTTGGACATGCCGCGCAGGGTATCGCGGTCAACCTTGATCCCGGCCATCTCCATGTCAGCCAGGACGGGGACGAGGGGGCGTTCCAGTGTCTCATACACCGTGGTGACGCGCGCCCGGTGCAGGTTCGGTTTCAGGTGCTGCCAGAGGCGGAGGGTCACGTCAGCATCTTCGGCGGCGTATTTCACCGCATCGTCGATGGTGACCTTGTCGAAGGTGATCTGGGATTTGCCAGACCCAAGCAGGGTCTTGATCGGGATCGGCTGGTGGCCAAGGTAGCGGTCGGAAAGCTCATCCATGCCGTGGTTGTGCAAGCCTGCGTGCATGGCATAGCTCATCAGCATGGTATCGTCGAAGGGCGTGATCCGCACCCCATGCCGGGCAAAGATCTTCCAGTCGTATTTCATGTTCTGGCCGATTTTCAGGATGGCCGGGTCTTCAAGGATGGGTTTCAGCGCGGCAAGGGTGGCGTCAAGCGGCAGCTGCCCATCGACCAGCGCGGTTGCACCGAAAAGGTCGCCGCCACCGGTGGTATGGCCAAGCGGGATATAGGCGGCGCGGCCAGCCATGACGCAAAGCGAGATGCCGACAAGGTCGGCCTGCATTTCATCCAGGCTGGTGGTTTCGGTATCGACCGCCACATGGCCGATCTCACGGATATGGGCGATCCAGCGGCCAAGGGCCTCCATGTCGCGGATGCATTCATAGGCGGCATGGTCAAAGGGCAGGCGGTCGGGTTGTGCGGCGGTCTCGGGTGTCGCCATTTGCAGTGCCGTGGTTTCGGGCAGGGCGGGGGGCGCGATGCCCAGCTTGTCAGCCACGCGGCGGGTAAGGGTGCGAAACTCCATCCTGGTAAGGAACTCCATCACGGCGGATGGGTCGGGCTGGCGGATCTCAAGGTCATCCAGCGTGGTGTCGAGGGGGGTGTCATCCTTCAGCGTCACCAGATCGCGTGACAGGCGGATCTTGTCGGCGTTGTCGACCAGGGCCTCACGGCGTTTGGGCTGCTTGATTTCACCGGCGCGGGCCAGAAGCGTGTCAAGGTCGCCATATTCGTTGATCAAAAGGGCGGCGGTCTTGAGGCCGATGCCCGGCGCGCCGGGGACGTTGTCGACGCTGTCACCGGCAAGGGACTGCACGTCGATCACCCTTTCGGGGCCGACGCCGAATTTCTCCATCACCTCATCGGGGCCGATCGCGCGGGTCTTCATCGGATCGAACATGTCGATGCCGGGGCCGATCAACTGCATCAGGTCCTTGTCGGACGAGATGATGGTGCAGCTGCCCCCCGCCTTGACCGCC
Organism: Rhodobacterales bacterium; assembly: GCA_038211355.1. Taxonomy (GTDB): domain Bacteria; phylum Pseudomonadota; class Alphaproteobacteria; order Rhodobacterales; family Rhodobacteraceae; genus Tabrizicola. Next base: position 15,362 of record JBBQVR010000057.1, read on the forward strand.
TCACGCGCAAGGGTGGCGATGATGTCGTCTGCCTCATACCCTTCGGTTTCCAGGCAGGCGACGTTGAAGGCGCGGGTGGCTTCGCGGGTCAGCGGGAACTGCGGGCGCAGGTCTTCGGGCACCTCAGGACGGTTGGCCTTGTATTGGGGATAAAGCGTGTTGCGGAAGGTCAGCGAGGAATGGTCAAAGACCACGGCGAGGTGGGTCGCGGCCTTGCCGTTCGACGCGCGGGAAAGTTCGTTCCACAGGATGTTGCAGAACCCCGCTACAGCACCGACCGGCAGGCCATCAGACTTGCGCGTCAGGGGCGGCAACGCATGATAGGCGCGGAAAATATAGGCCGAGCCGTCGATGAGGTGAAGGTGGTGGCCCGTGCCGAAGGTCATGGTTCTCTCCCGGTTCAGGCTGGATTAATGGCAGAAAGGGTCACAAAGGGCTACCCGCTTTGGCCATCCAGATGCCAGTCCAGCGACAGCGTCACCGACCAGTTTGCCGGCGTCCAAAGCCCAAAGGGGATGCCTGAGGCGCGCAGGGTTTCCCCCAGCCAGACGTTGCAGGTTCGAAAGGCGTGAAAGGTGCCTTTGGCGGGAAAGAAGGCGTCCAGCGCGGTAAAGCCGGGGTGGTCCAGCGGCGTTTCGCTGGCGAAGGCGGCAAGCGTCTGGGCCAGCAGCGCCTGAAACTGCGCTTCCGAGATCGTCAAATAGCGCAGGTTTTCCAAGGGTGGCAGGGGGCCGGTCACGTCCAGCCGGATCACCGCCGCATCGCCCGTGGCAGCGGTCAGGACCGCACCGGGGGTGATGTCGGCATAGGTTCCGGCGGTGGTGTAGAACGCGGCTGAGCCCCAGCCGAACATCAGCCACTCAGCCTCGGGGTGGGTGACCGGCACGCCTGCGGCCGTTGCAAAGGCAAAACGCGCTCGGGTGTCGGGGGTCAGCGGCAGCAGGATGTCGGTGTGAATCGGGCCTTGCAGCAGGCCAATGGTGCGGGCGGGCGGGCCGGAATTGTCAGGCCCGGGGCCGGGGAACAGCGGCAAAGCGACTGAAGCTGCCAGGAAGAGCAGCGGAAGGCCAATGATCACCGCCAGCAGGCGCAGGGCAAAGCGCATGACCTCAGCCGCCAGATGCCTGTCGAGAAGCCTTGCGGCGTACTGACGGCGGGGCCGCGCGCACCTAGTGGTCGTCGTGCGCGTGGTCGCGGTCGATGACGTAGCGCTTGTCGCAATAGCCGCATTCGACCCAACCGGTGTCAGCTGGAATTGTCAGCCAGACGCGGGGATGGCCCAAGGCACCATCGCCCCCGTCGCAGGCCAGTTTCCAGGTGGTGACAACTTGGGTTTCCGGCGCGTCGATGGGCATGGGGGGCTTCCTGTAGTGGTTGGTCACACAATAGAGGCTCAGGCCGGGCAGGCACAAGAGGAGCCTGCTGCGCCTGCCGCCCTACCCGCCGATCGGCGTTCCGCGCGATTTCAATGCGGTTAGCCAGCCCAGCCCTTGGGCTGTGCCTTTGGCCGGGCGGTATTCGGCGGACACCCAGGTGCCAGGCAGATAAGCGTCGATCTGATCGCAAAGGTCCGGCAAGGAAAATCCCCCGCCGCCGGGTTCGTTGCGCGCTGGAAAGCCCGCAATCTGGACATGGTTGATCCGGTGGCGATGGTCGGCCCAGACCAGTGCCGCATCGCCATGCAGCCGTGCTGCATGCCACAGGTCAAACTGCAATCCGATCCGCGGGTGGCCAAGATCATCCAGAATGCGCGCGGCCTGATCGTAGTCGTTCAGGAAATAGCCCGGCATGTCATCGGGGTTCAGCGGCTCGACCGTAAGGGTCAGATCAGGCGCCTCTGCCAAGGCCCAGGCCAGGTTTTCAGCATAGCATTGTTCGGCCTGCGGCCCCTTGGCGACCCCCGCCATCACATGCAGACGTCCCGCCTGCAGCCGCGTTGCATAATCGGCCGCGCGCAGGAAACTTTCGCGAAAGCGCAGCTCCATCCCCGGGACGGCGGCGAAACCGCGGTCACCGCTGGCCCAGTCGCCGGGCGGCGTGTTGATCAGCGCCAAAGGCTGGCCGGCAAGGGCGCGTTCCCAGTCGGCCATCGGAAAGTCGTAGGGAAACAGCACCTCGACCCCGTCAAACCCACAACGCGCCGCCCAGTCGGGGCGGTCCAGCATCGGCACTTCGGTGAAAAGAAGCGTCAGGTTCGCAGCGTATCGGGGCATGAAGGGCATCGGCCTTTCAGGGCAATTTTGGGGACACTCAGGCGGACAACTCAGACGACAGGATGACCGGAAAGAACTGACCCGAGGACCAGACGCCAAACCATTCCTGCCCCGCATAGGCGTGATGGCCCCCAAGATCAACCAGCCGGTAAAAGGATTTCCGGTCGATCAGCGCCCAAAGATTGGCCCGGATCAGCACATAAGGCGAAGGCTCACCTGTCACAGCGTCCCGTTCAACCCGCAAGGGATGGTCGGGGCCAAGGGTGGCGGCATCCTCGGTCAGGGTGGTAAAGGTGATGGTCTGAGTGGTGCCTTCACCGGTCACGTCAAAGTCGGTGGCAAACAAAGGCGCATCGTCGACCTTGATCCCAACCTTTTCGACCGGGGTGACCAGGAAATAGGCATCCCCTTCACGCCGCAGGATATTCGAGAACAGCTTGACCAGCGGGGCGCGGCCAATGGGCGTCCCAAGATAGAACCAGGTGCCATCGCGCGCGATGCGCATGTCGATGTCGCCGCAAAAGGGCGGGTTCCACAGATGCACCGGCGGCGGGCCCTTGCGGGCGGCAGTGCTTGCGGCGGCGGCAAGTGTGTCGGCGGTCGGGGGGGCAGCGGGGTGTTTCGTCATCATGCCAATGTATCGCTGCCCTTTGCCGGTGCAACCGGACTTCGCCGCACGAACGATTTCTTCAAAGAAATCGTATCGGAGCCTTTGAAGGCTCCGGTCCGGAATTTTCGAAAATTCCGGGGTGCGAATTCTGGGATGGCGCGTCCAGCAAGGGGGAATGGCTCGGCAAAGTGCCTGTCTCACGATGATTTGTGTCAAGTCGCCTTTTGCCATTTGTGCCGGGCGGCATACTTGGGTCTAATGACCATCGGATCATTCTGAACGGAGCTTTGCCATGGCCGACACCACAGCGCTTGTTGCCGAGATCGAGGCGTTGGGGGTGACCCTGGGGGAAGCAAAGGCTTCGATCAACCGCCGCTTCATCGGGCAGGAAAAGGTGGTGGACCTTGTCCTTGCCTCCATGCTGTGCGGCGGCCATGCGCTGCTGGTGGGTCTGCCGGGCCTTGGCAAGACGCGGCTGGTGGACACGCTGGGCACTGTCATGGGCCTCAAGGCCAACCGCATCCAGTTCACTCCTGACCTGATGCCCGCCGACATATTGGGGTCCGAAGTGCTGGACGGCGACGCCACGGCGCGGGCGTTCCGGTTCATCGAAGGGCCGATCTTCTGCCAGCTTCTGATGGCCGATGAGATCAACCGCGCCTCGCCCCGCACGCAGTCAGCCCTTTTGCAGGCGATGCAGGAAAAAGAGGTGACGATTGCCGGCCAGCACCGCCCCCTGGGCAAGCCGTTCCATGTGCTGGCAACGCAAAACCCGATCGAACAGGAAGGCACCTATCCGTTGCCAGAGGCGCAGCTGGACCGGTTTCTGGTTCAGGTCGATGTCGAATACCCGACCCGCGCCACCGAACGTGACATCCTGATTGCCACCACCGGGGTCGAAGAGGCCGAGGCGCATCAGGTGTTCACCGCCGAAGGGCTGATCAAGGCGCAGGGCGTGATCCGCCGGATGCCGGTGGGCGATCAGGTGGTTGAGGCGATCCTTGATCTGGTCCGCGCCTGCCGTCCGGGTGAGGCTGAGGGCCGTGATCTGGCCGACAGCCTGTCCTGGGGTCCCGGCCCGCGTGCGGCGCAGGCGTTGATGCTGACCGTGCGGGCGCGGGCGCTTCTGGACGGGCGGCTGGCGCCGTCGATCAGCGACGTGGCCGACCTTGCGCAGGCCGTTCTGGTCCACCGGATGGCACTGTCCTTTGCCGCACGCGCCCGGGGCGAGACGCTGTCGGGCATCATTTCCCGTGTCACCGGCCGCGTTCTTGGGCTTGAGGCTGCCGCGTGACCACAGCGCCCGACCTTCGCGCGCCCCATCTTCGTGAACGGGCGGAGGCTTTGGGGCAGACCTTGCCCCCGCTTCTGGCCGAGGCCGAGATGCTGGCGGCGACGGTCATGCTGGGCGAACACGGACGCAGGCGGGCGGGTCTGGGCGATGAATTCTGGCAATACCGGCCCGCGCATCAGGGTGATTCCGCCCGGATGATTGACTGGCGCCGGTCAGCGCGCAGCGATTCCACCTTTGTGCGCGAACGCGAATGGCAAGCGGCACAATCCGTGACGCTTTGGGTCGATCCGGCCAAGTCGATGACCTTTACCGGCGACAAATCCCGCGCGCCAAAGGGCGACCGCGCCAAGCTTCTGGCGCTGGCCTTGGCAGTTCTGCTGCTGCGCGGCGGGGAACGGGTGGGCCTTGCCGGCATGGCCAGCCCCCGCGCCGGGCGGACGCAGATGTTGCGCCTTGCCGCCCGTCTGGCGGGCGAGGAGGCGGGCGAAGACTACGGCACCCCGGAAACCGAAGGCATGGTCAGCCATGGCCGGGCGGTGTTCCTGTCCGATTTCCTTGGCGATCTGACGGCGGTTGAGGCAGGCCTCGCGCGGGCATCGGACCGGGGGGTCAAGGGCGTGCTGATCCAGATCCTTGACCCGGCCGAGGAAGAGTTTCCCTTTGACGGCCGCACGATCTTTGAATCGATGGGCGGCACGATGCGCCATGAAACCCAGCGCGCTGGCGATCTGCGGGACCGCTATCTTGCCCGTCTGGCGGAACGGAAAGACCGGCTTTCGC
>JBBQVR010000058.1:0-20244 GCA_038211355.1 Rhodobacterales bacterium
GGCGGGGGGGGCGCGCCCCCCCCCCCCCCCCCCCCCCCCCCCCTCCCACCCCGGCGGTTCTCGGTGGTTCGTCCCCCCCCCCCCAGCTCCACCCCCCTCCCGCTCGGTGGCCGGGGGGGGGGGCGGGGCTCGCCCCCCCCCCACGCCGGTTGGTCCCAAAGTCTCACGTTCCTGCAGGCAATCGATGGCCACGGCCGCCGTCAGCCCATAGGCCTGCGCGGCAATCTCGCCCAACTCCTGGAACAGTCGCTTCTTCGACGTGAATTGTCCGACAACACGGACGGCACCAGGGGCTAGTAGCTTGGAAAGTTCCATAGGCAGACGATGTTCCCGCGCCGCAGGGCGCTACTTGCTGTTTCGAGGGTCGATCCAGCCGATGTTTCCGTCTTCCCGACGATACACGACATTCACGCCCCCATGGCCTTCATTCCGAAAGACCAGCATGTGTTGCCCGGCCAGCTCCAGCTGCATCACCGCTTCGCCGACGGTGATCGAAGGAATCTTCGTCTCCATTTCGGCAATCACAATGGGCTGAAGCGTGTCGGGCTCCACATCCTCGATCTCCTCGGACGAGGCGAGGATATATGACGACCCACCGCCGAATTCAACCGGCGTTGCGCGGTGGTTGTGGTGGTTGCGGATGCGGCGTTTGTAGCGGCGCAGCTGCTTGTCCATCTTTTCGCGGCAGGATTCGAAGGCCGCATAGATTTCGGCTGCGTGGCCCTTGGCCTGTGCGGACAGGCCGGTGGACAGGTGGATGGCCGCTTCGCAGACAAACTCATGCGCCTCACGGGAAAACACCACCACACATTCGGTCGGGCGCTGGGCGTATTTCTCGACCACCTCACCCATTTCCGCCTTCACATGGGTCTGAAGGGCCTCACCGACGTCGATCTGTTTCCCGCTGATCTGGTAGCGCATGGCCTCTCCTCTTGCCGTTTGGCCGGGCGAGCCGGGTCATTCCGGAGCGTCCGACCCCTTCGTGATTTGGTGGAAGGAACGTTGCGTCACGCACAGTTTGCCCACGGCTTTCGCGGCCAAACGGATCGGACAAAGGGCATGTGACACACGCATCAAGGGTATTTGGCGCTACCCGATGCCCCCTTGTCAACCGAGTCGATGCAGACCCGCCCGCGGGCTGCCTAGATGATGCGGAAGTTCTCGCCCAGATAGACGCGGCGGACGGTTTCATCGCGCACCACCTCATCTGTGGTGCCGCTCATCAACACCTTGCCGTCGTGCAGAATGTAAGCGCGGTCAACGATATCCAGAGTCTCGCGCACGTTGTGATCGGTGATCAGAACGCCGATCCCACGGCTTTTCAGATCATGCACCAGATGGCGGATTTCGCCCACGGCGATGGGGTCTACCCCGGCAAAGGGTTCGTCCAGCAGCAGGTATTTCGGGTTTGCCGCCAGACAGCGGGCAATCTCGACCCGCCGGCGTTCACCGCCCGACAGCGCCAGCGCGGGTGTGCGGCGCAGGTGGGTGATCGAAAACTCGGACAGCAATTCCTCAAGCCGTTCGCGCCGCTTGTGACGGTCGGGCTCGGCGATTTCCAGAACGGCAAGGATGTTGTCTTCAACGCTAAGTCCCCGGAAGATTGACACTTCCTGCGGCAGATAGCCGATCCCCAGCCGCGCGCGGCGATACATCGGCAGGGCGGTCACATCCTTGCCGTCGATCAGAACCTGCCCGCCTTCTGGCGTGACCAGCCCGGCGATGGAGTAAAAGCACGTCGTCTTGCCCGACCCGTTCGGCCCCAGAAGCGCCACCACCTCACCGCGCCGCAGGTCCATGGACACATCCCGGATCACCGGCCGCTTATTGTAGCTTTTGCGCAAGGACCGGACCTGAAGCCCGCCCTCGCCCGGGGTCACGGCCAGTTCAGGCTTACCCGTCATCAGTTGCCGCCCGGCACGAAGGTTGTGGTCACCCGGCCTGACATGATGCCGGTGCCGTCCGTCAGGTTGATCGTCAGCTCTTGCCCCCGCATGGATGAGGGACCTTGGGTCAGCACCACGTTGCCCGACATCACGATCACACCACTGTCGATGGTGTAGACCGCGCCATCCGCGCTGGCCGCGTCGCCAAGGTTGGTCACGCTGACCCCGCCACTTGCGATCAACTGGTCAATTTCACCCGGGGTCGATCCGTATTTGACCTGCACTTCCCCCGCGCTGAGGGTCATTTCGCCCTGCACGACCTGCACATTGCCGCTGAACACCGCCATGCCATCGGCATTGTTCACTGCCAGCTGATCAGCAGTCACCTCAACCGGTTGGGTGGTGTCCTGCGCCAGATCGCCAAAAGCGATGGTCGCCTGTTGCGCCAGCGCTGGCGATACCAACAGCGCCACACTGATGGCGACGGTCATAAGCCTTTGCGTCAATGCCATTCTTCAAACCTCATGGGCCTTGGCCACCTGGTTGGTATACCAGCCGGACGCCGCTATTGAAAACCAGAAGATACGCGCCGGGGGTGCCCCCGGGGGTACGATTGTCCTGACCAAGGGCCATTCCGCCTGCGAAAAGGTCACCCGCCGGACCTGTGGCCGTGACCGGTGCCTGCGATTGCAGGGCTGAGCGGTCCATCTTGGCCGTCAGTTCCGCCGTTTCCATCCGGTAGCCGTTGCTTGTGGTGATCACCACCCCGCCCGACAGCACGATCTCACGCGTGGTCGTGTCCAGCACAGCGGTGGCCGCGTTCAGCGTGGTGGACGCACCGTCAGGCGTGTCGAGTTGCATCCGCAGTCCCAGCGCACCAGCGGGTGCGGCCGCAGCGGCAGGCCGGGCTTCATCGGCCGACAGGGTCAGCGCCGCGCCATCGCTGGTGGTCCCGGCATAGGTGGGGGCGGTCATCCGGGGTTCGCGGGCCAGCCCTTCAACGTCCACCTCGGCGTAGGGCAGGGCTGCGTCAGGGTCGATCCGGTCGGCCAGAAGGAACAAGGTGGCAAGGATCGCCAGCGCCAGCAGCGGCAGGGTGACCTTCAGCCACCCGACCACCCGCGTATGCCGGTCAACCGCCATGCGTCAGACCACGCCCGCGCGCAAGCAGTCATGCACATGCAGGATGCCAATCGCCCTTGGCCCTTCGGTTACCAGAAGGCAGGTGATCTTGCGGTCATTCATCACGGCCAGCGCCTCACCGGCCAAAGCCTCGGTCCCGATGGTGCGGGGGTTGCGGGTCATCACCTCACCTGCGGTATGGGACATCAGGCCATCGAGATGCCGCCGAAGGTCACCGTCGGTGATGATGCCGGCCAGATTGCCCGTGGCATCGGTCACCCCAACAACGCCAAAGCCGCTGCGGGTGATGGCCAACAGCACCTGACCCATATCCAGTGCTTCCGGCACCAGCGGCGGATCGGCATGCATCAGATCGCGCACCCGCAACAGCCGCGCGCCCAGCTGGCCGCCGGGGTGGAACATGCGGAAGTGGTCGGGGGTAAAGGCCCGATGTTCCATCAGCGCAATCGCCAGCGCATCGCCAAGTGCCAGGGTCATCGTGGTCGATGTGGTAGGGACGATCCCGGTTTCACAGGCTTCTGGCACCTCAGGCAGCAGGATCGCCACATCCGCCTGCCGCATCAGCGTGGACCCCGCCCGCCCTGCTACCCCGATCAGCGGGATGGCAAAGCGCTTGGCATGAGCCAGAATGTCGGCCAGTTCCGGCGTCTCACCCGAGTTTGACAGCACGATCAGCACATCGCCTTCGGCCACCATCCCCAGATCACCATGGCTAGCCTCAGCCGGGTGGACGAAATGCGCGGGCGTGCCAGTGCTGGCAAAGGTCGCGGCAATCTTGCGCGCGATATGCCCCGATTTCCCCATGCCCGAGACGATCACCCGACCCTTCGCCGCCATGAGAAGGCCGACCGCTGACGAAAAGCTGTCACCCAGCGTATCGGCCAGCGCGTCAAGCGCCCCCGCCTCACGCCGGATCACCCGGCGGCCGGTTTCCTGCAGATCAGTGCCCGTGGCTTTAATGGAGATAGATGTCATGCGTCTCATCCCAACCCAGAAGGTCAAGCTCGGCCCGGGTGGGCAAGAAGTCAAAGCAGCGCTGCGCCAGCTCCAGCCGACCTTCGCGGATCAGCCGCGCCTCAAGCTCACGCTTCAGGGCATGCAGGTACAGCACATCCGACGCGGCATATTCCTTCTGCGCCTCGGTCAGCACTTCGGACCCCCAGTCGCTGGTCTGCTGCTGCTTGGACACATCGACGCTGACAAGATCGGCCAGCAGATACTTCAACCCGTGCCGGTCCGTAAACGTCCGCACCAGTTTTGAGGCAATTTTGGTGCACCAGACCGGCGCCGTGGTCACCCCGAAGGCCTGTTTCAGCATGGCAATGTCAAAGCGGCCGTAGTGGAACAGCTTCAGCACGGCAGGGTCGGCCAACATGCGTTCAAGGTTCGGTGCGCGGGTCTGGCCCTTGGTGATCTGCACCAGATGGGCGTCGCCGGACCCGTCCGAAAGCTGCACCACGCAAAGCCTGTCGCGGCGCGGGTCAAGGCCCATGGTTTCGGTATCAATCGCCACCACCGTGCCAAGGGTCAGGCCATCGGGAAGGTCGGTCTTGTGAAGGTGAATGGCCACGCGTGCTCTCCTGACGTTGCCTTCGGGGATTACGCCCCGCACCCTTTGCGGTCAACCGGTGCCACCCGGCTTGCGCGGCCCAGCGCAGCGGAGAAACGTCCCTGCCTCTGGCCGGCCTGTGCGATTTCTGCTGCCCCAGGCTTTCAAGGCATGTGAAGTCAGGGTTCAAGATCTGGGAAGCGGGAACGATCAAGCTATTGATTTCCTGTGTCTGGCCAGAGTGTTAAGATGTGGACAGATGTCGACGGTTCCTGGCATGGCGGATTCCAATAGACTCACTGTGCCACCAGATGCCTTGTTTGCGCCCCGCCCCGCCTGCATTTTCGAGGTCAGGATTTACATGCCCGGAAAGGGCCAAACGATGATCAATCCACCCGCCTCTACTGCCTCAGCCCCGGTTGAGCTGTCCCACATCGCCCTTACCGTGCATGACCTGCCCGGCATGGCCGCCTTTTACCGGGGCGCGATGGGCCTGGATGACGTGGCCTCTGCCCCCGGCCTTGTTCGCCTGGGTGTTGGCGACCGCCCCCTGGTCGAGCTGCGCGCAGACCCTGCGGCCCGCAAGTCCACCCCGCGTGAAGCTGGCCTGTTCCACACGGCGTTTCTGATGCCTGACCGCCCCGCCCTTGCCCGCTGGCTGCGTCATGCCGCCGACACCGGCCTGCGGCTGCAAGGCGCCTCTGACCATCTGGTCAGCGAGGCGATCTACCTCGCCGACCCCGAAGGCAACGGCATCGAGGTCTACGTCGACCGCCCCCGCGCCACCTGGCATGACGCGACCGGAGCGATCAAGATGGCGACCGAGGCGCTGGACCTGAACGCCCTTGTCCGGGATGCCGACGGCCCCTGGACCGCAGCACCCCAAGGGCTGGCGATCGGCCACGTCCACCTGCAGGTCGGCGCCGTACCAGAGGCCGAAGCGTTTTATTCGGGCACACTTGGCCTGCCGGTCATGGCGCGCTATCCCGGTGCCGCGTTCTATGGCTCTGGTGGGTATCACCACCACATCGCCACGAATGTGTGGAACAGCCGCGGTGCCGTGCCGCGCAGTTACCCAGCCACCGGTCTGGCAGAGGTGACGCTGGCCGCAGACACACCGTCCATATCCGGGATAAAGGCCAAGGGCGGCGCTGACCGGATGGAAGACCCTTGGGGCACCATCATCACCCTGCAGTCAAAGGCTGGCTAAGGCGGGGTCAGTTCACCACAAACTCGGCATGCAGCGCCCCGGCGGCATTGATGCTTTTCAGGATGTCGATCATGTCATGCGGGGCGACGCCCAGCGCGTTCAGTCCGGCCACAACCTCGGCCAGATCAGTCCCGCCCCGCACCTCGGCCAAACCCGTGCCGTCCTTGGTGATCTCGGCGTTGGAGCGGGGCACGACCACGGTTTCGCCTTCGCTGAAGGGGTTTGGCTGCACGACCAGGGGACTTTCCTCGACCCGCAAGGTCAGGTTCCCTTGGGCCACCGCAACCCGACTGATCCGCACATCGGCACCCATCACGATGGTGCCTGATCGCTGATCCACCACCACGCGGGCCCGGGTTTCGGGTTCCACCAGGATCTTTTCGATCCGGCTAAGGACATGGGCTGGCGACCGCATTCCTGCCGCTGCAATGTCGATGGCCACGGTGCCAGAATCCTGCATCTCGGCGACCCGCCGACCAAATTCGGCATTCACCGCCCGCTCAATCCGTTCGGCTGTGGTGAAATCGGCCGACTTCAGCGCCATTCGCAAGACCGGGAGACCGGCAAAGTCAAACTCAACCTCACGCTCTACCCGCGCGCCGGAGGGAATACCCCCGGCGGTGGGCACACCTTGCACGACGCGTGCTGCATCCCCCTCGGCGGACACGCCGCCTGCGATGATTGTGCCCTGGGCGACTGCATAGATCTGCCCATCCGCGCCATTGAGCGGTGTCATGATCAGCGTTCCGCCCAGAAGGCTTTTCGCGTCGCCGATGGCCGACACGGTCACATCAATCCGCGCGCCGGCCCGGGCGAAAGGCGGCAGTTGCGCGGTCACGAAGACCGCCGCCACGTTCTTTGGGCGAAACTCCTCACCCGTCACATTGGCGCCAAGGCGTTCCAGAAGGTTGGCCATGATCTCTTCAGTGAAGGGCGCGTTTCGGATACCGTCGCCAGTGCCGTTGAGGCCCACGACAAGACCGTAGCCGACCAGATCGTTGCCGCGCACGCCGTCGAATTCCACCAGATCCTTGATGCGGATCGGTTCGGCCATGGCCGATGTGGCGACAAGAAACAGGGCCAGAAACAGACGGATCATCTAAGGAAATCCATAAGGCTAAGCCGCGAGACGCGGGCGGTGACAAGGTAAAGGGATTCAAGCTGACCCCGGATATTCTCAAGCCGGGTCGCAGCCTCATAGGGATCGACGGAACCGATGTCTGACCTCAGGATGCCCAGCGCGGTACCCTCGGCTGCGTTGCGGGTGCGGGCGGATTCAATCTGCGCCTCAACCGTGCCGATGCGCGCGCCAAGACCGATGCGGGCGTCCTCGCTGGTCAAAAGTGTTTGACCGGCGCGCTGGGCAAGGCCTGCGCGTTCGCCGGAATTCCCCGCCAGTATCCCCCTGTCGATCAGCGCCGCCATGGCAAAACCTGCCAGCGTATCGCGTATCGCGGGGTCAAGCGCGGTGGTGGAAAGATCAGCACTTTCACCCGGGGCAATCGGGGCGGCGGAAAGCGGCCCGCCGCCCTGGTAGAAGGCGCCATAGCCCAGCGGATCAGCGAACCAGTTGACGACTGCCGCAGCCACTTGACCCGCAGTCGTGGCCCCGGCCGCCGCTGTTTCCAGCGCGGACAGAAGGGCATCCGCGCTGCCAAGCGGCGCGGTATCGGTCGCTGTGCCCGAAAACACCGCGCGGCCAGAGGCCTGACTGTTCACCAGCCCGATTACACTTTCCAGCCGGGCGCGGGCATCTGCGGCGACCGAATTGACCTGGGCAACGGTGGAGTAGTCCCGCGCGCCGAGCAGGGTGGTGGTGATCCCGGCCGCAAGCGATGACATCCCTGCCAGCGCATTCTGTTGCACGCTGGTCTGAAAGGCGGCATCCATCGTCGTGGTCTTGAACGCGCCCAGCCTGGTCAAGCTGGCATCGACAGCAAGCAAGGGCGCCACATCGCCGCGCAGGGCCTTGGCGATATCGCTTTGCCTGCCCGTCGTCACCTCGATCGAGGCGCGCTGGACCTGGCCGCGCAACTCGGCCCCCTGACGGGCAAGGATGTTGGTCAGGCTGGCGTCGCCGACGGAAACCCGGGTCATGCGCCTAGCCGCAGCAAAGTATCAATCATGTCGCTCACCGTCTGGATGACCCTGGCATTGGCTGAGTAGTTCTTTTCGATCACCAGAAGCTGCTGCATCTCCTGGTCGGTATCGATGCCGTTCTGCGCCTCGATGTCGCTAAGCGCGGTCAGGCGACCAGCGGCAAACGACTGTTCGGACTGGGCCGACAGCCGCAAGGTTGAGGTGTCTGACAAAAGGTCCCGCGTCAGGGCGGCAAAACTGCGGTTGCCAGCGATGAAGGCGGTCGAGGACAGCGGGTTCGACGCCGTCAGTGCCCCTTGCAGCGCGCCCAGCAGGGTTCCATTGCCGGGCGGCCCCGAGGTAACCGCGCCCAAGCCGTCGCGCAGCCGAAACAGCGCGCCCCCCTGGCGGGGGTCAGCGGCGGCGTTCATCGACAGCCGCCCTGCAAGGCCTGCCTCATTGATCGGCAAGAACGCCGTCCCGCCATCGGTAAAGAGACCCGGTGCGCCGGGGGCAAGGGTCGGGTCCAGACCGGGGGCCGAGAAACGCTCAACCAGGTCACGAGCGACGGCGTCCAGCTTGCCCTGGGCGCTGACGGCAAGATCATCGCGGACGGCGAAATGCCCGGCGAGCGTCCCGCCAAGGATCAGGCTGTTGGGCCCGCCCGTGTCATAGGGGCGTCCACTGATGGTAAGGCCGGAAAGGCCGCCTGAGGTTTGCGTCATCTCGGGCGTGATAAGGCGGGTGGGCGTAAAGCCGAAAACCGCGGGCTGGCCGTCCAGCAGGGTCACGCCGCCGGTGGTGTAAAGCGCGATCTGGTTGTTATCGCGCTGGACTTCCCGGATTGGCACGATGGTGGAAATCGTGTCGACCAGCCGCTGACGTTCATCCAGCAGCGCCGAGACATCGCGCCCGGCCCCGGTAAAGCTAAGCAGGGAATCGTTCAGCTTTTCCAGTTGTACCAGGGTGCCGTTCAGGATGCCGACCTGGTCAGCAATCTGGCGGTCGGCATTCATCCGTGCGTCCTGAATGTCATCCGTAGAACTGGCCAGGCCATTGATCAGGCTGCCGATGTTGCTGGCGATGGTGGCAAGACGGGCCTCAGATTCAGGGCGGCCAGCGGCTTCCAGAAGCGACTGGTCAAGACTGGCGACCCGCGCGGCCAAGGACCCCGCGCTGTCGGGCGTGCCAAAGGCCCCTTCAACCCGTCCCAGAAAAGCGGCACGGACGCTTCGATCACCCTCACCCGCCTGGGCCTGGCGGCGTTCGCCAAGCAATTGGCGGTCAACGTCGCGGGTGATGCCAGTGATGGCGACCCCCTGACCCGTTCCCGCAAGAACGGCAGCGCGCAGGCCAACCTCACGCCGGGCATAGCCGGGGGTGGTGGCGTTGGCCACGTTCGACGACAGGATTTCCGCCTGCCGAGAGGTGGCCGAAAGCCCGGTCAGGGCCGAACCGAGGGCGGATGTGATGCTCATCTGCGGTTACCGTTTGATGTTCGTGGTTTCTTGCAGCATCTCGTCAACCGTCTGGATGACCTTGGCGTTCGAGGAATAGGCACGCTGGGTCTGGATCAGGTTGGTCAATTCCGCGGCGACATCGGTCTTTGACCCCTCGCGAGAGTAGCCTTCAATCGTGCCGGTCGGCCCGGAACCGGCCTCCCACAAGAGGAAGGCACCCGAGTCAGGCGAGATCTGGTAGGTCTGGTTGTTCAACGACAAAAGCCCGTTGGGGTTGGGCACGTCCACCACTGGCACCTGGTAAAGCCGCCGGGTCAGCCCGGTGTCATAGGTGGCGTTGACATAGCCGGCCTGGTCAATCTCAACCTTCACAAGGGTGCCGACGGGTGAGCCGTTCTTGGTGATCGCCAGCGGGGCGAAGAGGTCAGACAGTTGGGTGATGCCGTCAGGTTCCCCCGGGATGCCGATGGTCACGGTCATCGGCCCCCCAGCCACCGTCAGCGCAATCGTGCCATCGGCGGGGTTATAGGCCCCACCCGACACAACCGCGACAGAGGCCAGCGTTCCGCCAGCGCCGCGCGTGTCGTCGAACGTCAGGGTGTATTCGCCGATCAGCGCCCCACCGGACGCAGAGTCGCGCACCTGCATTGTCCACTGGTTGGATGAACCGGTGGCGGGCACCACCGCCTGAAAGCTGATCTCAAGCGTTTCAGAGGTGCCCAGGTTGCCGAAGTATTCCACGGACAGGGGTGGCACGGTCGCGGTAGACCCGGCCACGGTATAGGTGGCAGGCAGGTTCACCCCCAGCCCGATTTCACTGGTCGGGTTGCCGACCATCTGGTTGGTGTTCACCACAATCGGAACCAGCCCAGACATGCTGTCGCGCGGGTAAGGGGGGATCGTGCCGTCGGCATCGGCGGGCCAGCCCATCAGCACAAGGCCCGAATCGGTTTTCAGAACCCCATCCGCATCCGTGCGGAAGCTGCCTGTCCGTGTCATCAAGAGGGGCGCAGTGCCATCTTCCAACGCCACCTGCTGCACCACTGGCAGCATTCCCCGCCCGGCAATGGCCAGGTCAAGCGCGTTGGCGGTGCCGACCAGATCGCCGCGTTCGTCGATCATCCGGGTGGTTGCGGCCCGGACACCACCTGCCGAATAGGACCCGGCCCCGCGTGATCCGGTGATGACAAGGTTGGAAAACTCGGTCGAAACCCGCTTGTACCCATAGGTGCCAGAGTTGGCGATGTTGTCCGAGATCGCTGCCAGCCGTGTGGCGTTTGCATTCAAGCCGGCCACGCCTGCGCTTAGCGAGGAAGAGATGGTCATGGAAAAGCGCCTTTCTGCTGCTTCGGTCCCTGTTGGGTCGAAACTGCACCTTGGCAACTTAACGCTGGCCTAACGGATCTGGCCTTTCAGTTAAAATTCGATCTTTCTGACTAGCGGTTACGGCGGAGCAAGATGATCTCGATCCGGTTGTTGCGAACTGCTGCCGGGTCTGAAACCGCCGGCTTGCGATCTGCAAAGCCCGAGATTCGCTGTATCCTTTCAGGGTCGATTCCGGCGGTTTCCAGCATGATCCGCACCGCCTGCGCGCGTTCGGCCGACTGGTCCCAGACCGGATTGTCGATCAAGGTAACGGGATGCGACCGCAAGTGGCCGCTGACCGCAATCTCATTACTGGTCAGATTCAGCGTCTCGGCCAGAAGATCGGCCATGGCAAGGGTGACGGGCATTGCCGCGCCGGTATCTTCGTTGAACAAGGGGGCGTCCGGCAGATCAAAGATCTCGATCACCAGCCCCTCATCGGTGACTTTGGTCACGACATGGCGCAACAGCCGTTCCATCGTGTTGCTTTCGCCGCCACGGGCCAGCAGGGCCCTTTCGACATCCTCAAGCTCAGACTGCGCGCGGCCTTCACCGGCGCTGTCCTTGCCGGTTGACGGTCCTGCTTCGCCGTTGGAGGTGGCTGCGGTCCGGTTGTCAGAGCCGCCGGTGCCGGTATGCGCCATGGTTTCTTCGGAAAAGACGCTGTTGCCCCCAAAGGCACCATCGCCGCCACCGGAAATGCGGTTCACCGGGATTGTCGGATTGAAGTAATCCGAGATGCCCTTGCGTTGTTTTTCTGTCGTTGCGTTCAGCAGCCACATCAACAGAAAGAAAGCCATCATCGCGGTCACAAAGTCAGCATAGGCCACTTTCCATGCCCCGCCGTGGTGACCGCCGCCTTGGACGATTTTCTTTCGCTTGATGATGACTGGCGCGTTACCCTGCCCTGCCATCCCATACACCCGTGTTCTTACCCGGGATCAGAGATAGCAAATTGCCCTTTACCGCTGCTTAACCTGCGAATTTTTAGCGAAAGGTCGCAAGCCCGCCATGGTTTTGACCGATCACGCACCGACCAGCAGACCGCTGGGCGCGGGCGATCAGGACAGCCGGTTGCCGCCACGCCAGACGCTCAAAAGGGTGCCGTCCTCAGCCAGATGCAGCATATCGGCGCTGCGCCCGGGGATCAGGTGGCCCAGATGCCCCTCCATCCCAAGGCAGGCGGCGGGGCGCGCGCTGGCCATGGCCAACGCGGTTTCAGGCCGGGTGCCAAGGCCGATCATCACCGCAACAGCGCGCGGCAGGGTCAGGTCCGCCCCGGCAAGGGTGCCATCCTCCAGCGTCAGCCGGCCAGCCTGCCGCAGGATGCGGCGACCGTTCAGCCGAAATTCGGTCAGGTCGCTGCCCGCGACAGCCATGGCGTCAGAGACCAGGAACAGCCGCCCCGGATTGCACGCCATCGCGATGCGCAAGGTTTCCGGGGCCACATGGATGCCATCGGCGATCAGCCCCGCAGGCACGCCAGCATCAAGGGCTGCCCCCACAAGGCCCGGCTCGCGGGGGGCAAGCTGGCTCATCGCGTTGAAAAGATGGGTCACGCCGCGCGCTCCGGCGGCAAAGGCGGCGCGCGCCGTGGCGTGGCTGCAATCGCTGTGGCCAAGGCTGACGATCACCCCGGCGGCGGCAAGGCGGCCGATCTGCTCCAGCGAGGCTGCCTCGGGGGCAAGCGTCACCATCAACGCTGGCAGCTTGCGCACGGCATGCAGGATAAGGGTCAGATCGTCCTCGGTCATCGGTCGGATCAGACCGGGATCATGCGCGCCCTTGCGACGCGTGTCGAGGTGCGGGCCCTCAAGATGCAGACCAAGGAAACCGGGCGTCTGCCGTTCCGTTGCTGCGATCCCGGCGGCAATCACGCAGGCCGTCGCCTCGGGCGTGTCGGTGACCAGCGTGGGCAAAATGCCAGTCGCCCCCAGCCGCGCATGGGTAGCGCAAAGCTGGGCCAGCCCTTCGGCAGTGCAGGTGCCATCGACCATCCGGCCCCCGCCGCCGTTGACCTGCAGGTCAACAAAGCCCGGCGCGAGGATGCCGCCGTTCAGGCGCACCTCTTCGCTGGGGCCTGAGTCGGGTGCTGAGTCGGGTGCTGAGTCGGCCACGCAGCCATCCACCACGCGCAAGCTGCCGCCGGGGTGCAGGTTCGTCCCGTCAAAAACGGCAGCCCCGGTAAAGACCTGTGCGCGCGGAGGTGTCTTTCGCATTGGCAAGTCTTTCGAATAGGTGGGTCTTCCGTATGCGCCGATCGTTCAAGCGGGGTGCGCCGCCAAGCCCCGGCTTAACCGCGCAGGGCAGTGATCCAGGCCCGCAGCACGGTCTGGGTGGCATCGCCATCGATGACGCCAAGCAAGAGTCCGGGGCCCTTTCGCGCGCACAGGATGCTGTGCCCTTCGACAAGTGCTGCCCCCAGCACGATGCAGACCGGCGTTCCCGCGTCAGTCGACACCTGATCAAGCTGCGCCCCCAAGGCCGGACCTTCATCATCCAGGAAACCAGCCAGGTGGCTGACCATTTCCTCGGGGCCATCGGTCGCCCCGTCACTTTGGTCGCCCACGATCAGCCAGGCCATCAGATCAGGGCCGATATGGCCGGCAAAGGCGCGCAGGAACGGCGCATCCGTGTGCGTGTCGGTCTGGTCTGCACCCGGCGCATCGCCCAGAACCGGGTCAGCGGCGGCTTGCACCATGGGCTGGGCCGTCACGCCCAATCTTGCAGACAGGCGCGGCAGTTCGGTGACCGGTCTTTCGGTGAACGGGCTGGAGGGCGGGGCCGCTTCGCCAGTGCGCACGGCAACCCGCGCCCCGGTGGCCCGAGGTTTGGCAACCGGGTTGATCGGCGCGCCAAGCGCATGCGGGTTCAGGTCAACCAGCAGCAGATCCGCCAACAGGGCCACGGGCAGACCAACGCTGACGCCATCCACGTCCCGTGTCATCGGCAGCGCCCGAACGTGCAATTCGTGCCCTGGGGCGGCGACGGCCTGCAGCAGTTTGATCAGATTGTCCTTGTGTTCATCCTCAAGCGCTTCGGCGGCAAGGCAGCTGTCCGCGTCCGGCAAATCCTTCGCCGCGACGACCCGAAGCACGCGCCTGCCCGACACCTCAAGCGTCAGGCCAAAGCCGCCGCTGGATTCAAAGTCCAACGTGCGTCCCAGCACGGTTTCGTTCACCTCACACAGCAGGGCAGCCAAGGGGTTGTCATCCGACAAGGCGGCAATCACGCGCGCGCCGCCGGGGGCCACATGGGCCGCAGTCTGCAACGCTTGCAGCCGGGCAAAGATGGGAAGTGCGGCCTTGTTCACAAGAATGCCTGACCTTGGCTGGTTGTTTCGCTGTCACGCACCGGCAGAAATCTTGTCCAGCGTTTCCCGAATCATCGCCACAAATCCCGGAAGGTCAATGCTGTGGTCGCAAATGCAGCACAGGGCATCGGCGGGCTCTGTCTCGGACCGCAGGAACAGCCTTATGCCATCCGCGCCCATGATCAGCGCGGCACGCGGTTCGCCAAACGCCTCAACCGAAAGGGAAAAGAGCGGATCATCGAAACTGGTGCGCGCCTGTTGGCACAGCCGGTCCAGATATTCCTGTGTCACGTCGTCCTGGCCCTGGCTGGCCAGGATCATGCTGGAGGACAGGTCAGCGAAGGCCACAAGGCGCGTTTGAGGGTAGGCCTTGATCACCGCCCCAAGGCTGTCAATGATTGCCAAACTGCATCCCCACCCGTGTTATTGGCTTTGCGACCGGCTGGCCGCACGCGGTTCCGCCCCGCCGTTCGCCGCCCGGTCCGAAAAGGACACCACGGCTGGCCCCGTCTCTTCGGTCGGGCGTTCGGTGCGCAGCAGACGTTCGCCAGCGGCCACGCGGCGTGGCATCACCTTGAAGATCGGCGTGTTGCGGATCGCCGTCATCCGCTCAAACGATCGGGCGATCAGGCTTTGCCCGGTTTCCGAGGGGTCTGCCGGATCAGGGGTGATGGCGGGGTTCGCGCCTTCGCCCGGCTCGGGGGCGCCTTCGTCGATCAGGCGGTGAACCAGGTCAAAAAGCGCGTTGGTAAAGGTCTGCGCGCCACTTTCGATCCACTTCGTCTCATCCTCGCCCGCGGTCATCGCCTTCAGCAAGGACACCGGGTAGACGTCGGCGAACAGGCCCTCAACCTCATTCGTGACGCGCTTTAGGACCTTGGCCTTGTCCTTGTCGCCAAGAATCTTGTCAAAGCGGGTGATCAAAAGCAGGCTGTTCTTCCGCATCTCTGCCGGGAAGGTAGACCACACGCCCGATTCCGACTGCCGCCAGGCCTGCGTGGCATGGGTGCACCACATCACGCCATCGGCCAGATGCGCCATGCGTTCCCACACTTCGGGCGACATCGAAGGGTCAGAGATCCCCGGCATGTCGATCAGGTCGCAATAGCGCAGGATGTCGCTTTTCATGAAGATGCGGACATGTTCGGTCGTCTCAAGCGACACGTTGACCAGATCGGCCACGTCCAGATCATAGGCCACGCCGTCCAGCCCCATCGTGTAGGCGTCATCCGGCCCGTAGGACAGCCAGACTGGCGGAAGTTGCGTGGCAGTGACCTTTTCCAAAAGCGGACGCGCCCCCATCAGCACGTTGCACAAGGTGCTTTTGCCCGAGCTGAATTCGCCCATGATGGCGATTCGGGGTTTGCGGGTCATCGGCATACGATTCGTCCTTTCCAGCGCGGCCCAGGCTTCATTGGCATACCAATCTTAATCGGCATATACGCCAAGTTCGTCCATGATCGACGCAAGGCATTCCTGCCGGTCTTCCCAGGCATTCACGCCAAACAGTTCCTTCATCTCTTCCATCGAAACTTCCGAGCTTGCCAGCGCGCTCATCAACAATTCGCGCTGTTCCTGTAGGAAGTCACGCAGCGTGACCTGGGTACGTTCCCGGAACAGGCCAATCTGGATGGTCTTCAGGTCATTGATGATCGGGTCGGTTTCCGCGCGGATCAGCTGGTAGAAATCCTGCGCAAAGGCCTTGTAGCCGCGACGCCGCTGCCACCAGCCCTTCCACCAGCTGACCTGCAGGTCCAGTGCGATGGTCTGGCCCAGGTTGATCGGCGGCGGGATGTAGGACACCACCGGCGTCTCGATCTTGAAGCCTTCGACGGTGATAGAGAAGGTCTTGCCGTAAAGCTCGGCAATCTTGACTGCGGTTTCGTTGTTCACCTCAGCCGCGATGGCGTGCATCTTCTTCAGCACCACCTGATAGCTGGATGACAGCAGCATCCGCAGACCCAAGGGGCTGTAATGCCAGGTGGCATCCTCACCATTGGCCTGCAGATGTTCGATCAGGCTGTTGGTCGCGCGTTCCAGGAACCGCTCATAGCTTTGGTCAATGCGGTTGGTGAAATCCTTGCAGACGTTGTTCGTCAGATGCGTCAGCTTTTCTTCGGCCGCTGCTTCGATATGGGCCAGTTCGGCGTTCAGCTGTTCTGGCGTCATCGTCCGGTTCAGTTGACCATCCGATTCCAGGATGCGGACCTGATCTACGACATCAATGCTTTGCGCCAGGTTCAGCGCCTGACGGGCCGACTTTTGCAGCGCTTCGGCCACCGGGCCTTCGTACATCCGCTGGCCCAGCGCATCCAGCAGCGCCGGCACACCCGAGGCATGCCAGACCAGCTGTTCCGCCGTCCAGTCGTTCATCTTGTCGGCAAAGGCGGCGCGGGTCCAGTTGATCGCCGACTCGGTCGAGTCATCGGTCATCTCGTCAATCTTGCCTTCAAGCACCGCATTCGCCCAATGGGCCGAGCCGTAGATGATGTCGATATCCTGCGGCGCGTTGTTCTTTTCCAGCGTTTCCAGAATCGACTTGTGGATTTCCGGCACCTGCATCGCCGGGTCGGGCAATTCGTCGATCCGGTTGACGAAAATGATGATCTCGCGCGACTGGCGGTGCGCGATCAGACGGATCAGCGCCATGTCCATCGTGGTTAGCGCCTGATGCGCAGACAGCACGACGATACAGGACCGGCTGTCGCGCACGGCGTTGATCGTGATTTGTTCGCGCATCATGAACGTGTCGTTCACGCCGGGCGTGTCGCGGACGCACAGCAGAACGGGAATATCCTCACGCTCGATATACAGATCGGCGGATTTGGTGATGTCGGTAAAGCGGCCCTGATCAGCGCTGCCAAGTTCCTCGTCGCCGACGCAGACATAGCGACGCAGCAGCGAATCATCGACCGTGCCGTAGCGGTGTTCGGTGCCAAGCAGCATCTCGAACTTGCGGCCAAGGCGGGCTTGGGCCTTTTCGCGCATGGCGACGACCTGAAGGCGCAGCTTTTCCAGTTCATCATCAGCGCCGGCGCGGGCTGCCAGCTGGCCGATCCGGCCACCGTTGGAAACAAGCTTGTCCCACTCTGCCCCGTCAAAGAACTTGAACTTCGCCTTCACGTTCAGCTCAGGGCTGGGCGTGTTGATATGGAGCGACGTTACGACCGACGTCCAGGGGTTCACGTCCGTCGGCAACAGCCCCGGTGCGCCGATCATGGCGTTGATCAGCGACGTCTTGCCGGCCTTGATCTGCCCGATCACGGTGACCGAGGGTTCAACCTCACGCACCTGCTGCAGGATTCGCGTCACCTTCTTGGACGTGTCGGGGTCTGCCATGGTCACGAAATCGCGCAGCACGTCTTCGAACTGCTGCGTTGCTTCGGCAATGCGGCCAAGGCCCGGGAAACTGCGTTTCAACGCAACATCGGGCGCAGCCTCGGCAGGCTGACCTGCGTCGAGAACCGGTTCATCGTCCTGAACTATGGCGCCAAGTCCCATGATACCCTCACAACTTCCGCCTCAAACCACTTATATGGCACAGACCGGGGCGCAAGTCCCCGCAATCACGACATAAGTTTGGAAAGTGGTCCGAATTGGGCAGGTTTCTGTCGATTCTTCGGTCAATAATGTTATCAAGCCGCGCGCAATGTTTCCAGATCACGCCGAATCTGCAGCAAAAGTGTTACCGTATCGTCAGCAGGCGCATGCCCCTTTTCAAGCTGCATCAGCATGATCAGATCCAGAACCTCGCCAAGGTCGCCATTGATTCGGCGCAATGCGGCCGATCCGCCCCGCGACAAAAGGTCAATCACCTGTTCGGTCGTCTCACGGCCATGCTCAAGAATAAGGTCGATCGGAAGCTTTTCTTCGGGGTCGATCATGTCGGTCAGGCTGGCTGACCGGCTGATGATCAGGATGATCGCCTGATCCAGCAAAGTCTGCTCACTGGCCGGAAGCGGGCCGTCCACAAGGGCCGCAGCGACGGGTGCAGCCGTGGCTGTCGCGCCACGCGCTGCAATGCGCGGCCGTTCCCGCCGTTCGGTCCGTTCGGGTGGGGCAGGGTCAGCGCGCCGGTCACGCAAAACCGCCACACGCGGGGTTGCCATGGGATCAACCGGTTCGGCGGGATCAGGGTGCGGGACAGTTTGGGGGGCACGTTGGGTCGCAGGCTGACGGGCTATAACCGGTGGCCGTGCGCGGCCCGCCGTTTCGGTTGGGCGCGGCTGCCGCATCGGTGGTTCTGGAACGTCGACCTCTGCAACGGGGGGCTCTGGAACGGCGGGCTCTGCCTCAGGTTCAGGCTCTTCCTCGTCCGCTTCGGGCGGCGAAACATCGCGCGTGCGCAGGCCTGACAAGTCAACCTGCGGTGCAGCGCCCGGCGCGCGCCCGCCGAACAGCTTTCCTCCTGCGGGCCGATCTCTGGCCGGTGTCGGCTCTGCCGGACGGGCAAGCCCGGCATCGCGGCCAGACCGGTCACGGGCGACGCGGGCCTGCGTTGCGGGGGCTGCCGCAGCGGCCAGCATTGCTGCAATTGCCGCATCATCCATGCCCACAATTGCCGGAGCTTCATCTGCCGATGCCACAGGTGGCGCTTCCGCAACAGAAGGCTCTGGCGCTTGGCGTGGAGGCGGTGGGGCAGCGGTTTCCGCCCGCGATTTCCACGTTGTCCGCAGCGGCACCTTTTCAACGGCCGGCGCGTCCTCGGGCTGGGGCATCTGCTTGATCCGGTCGGAAAAGCGCTTGCTGCCGGGGGATGCTGTCGGCTCAGGCTCTGGCGCCCGCGGGGCCACGGGTTCTGGCCGTTCCTGAACCGGTTCAGGCAGGATCGGCGTTGCCGATGGCTGAGGCACTTCGACCTCAATTTCCGGTTCTTCCGGTTCGGCCAGTTCCGCCGTTGCTATCGGCAAGATCACTTCCGGCTCTATGACGGGTTCGGCCTCTGGCTCTGGTGCCAATTGCACCACCGGCTTGTCCGCAGACGGTTTTGGCATCCGCACAGGCGGTGCCACGTCGTCCGGCGGGGGTGACCAGGACTGGGCAACCGATATCTCTTCCGGAGCGGGGTCGGCAAACCGCCGCGCCACGATCGAGCTTGCCTCGACATGCCGGGCCAAAAGCAGTTCGGCCATGTCGGTATCGGCCCGTCGCGCCATTTGCACCCGGGTCTTGATGGTGCTGATCACCGACGCCGCCCCACTGTCGCGGAACAGGTCGCGGTCCATGCCGCTGGACGTGAGCGCAGCCCGAGCCTGCTTGGCCGATATCGACAATACCTGGCGGAATTCTTCGCCTGCGCGCAGTTCCACGCGCTCCAGCATCCCTGACGCCGCTTCACGACTGCCGAGCAGATCGACCTTGGTCAGAAACAGGAACCCGTTGTCCTTGACCGCATCCGGCATGCTTTCCCAGACAACCTGCTCTTTCGGCAGATAGGACGTGGTGCACCAGATGACGATATCCGCCCGCTTGCTGGCCCAGGTCGCAGCCCGCCGCTGTTCGGCCTCCATCGGCCCGGCTGACACTTCAAGCAGGCTGATGACCTTCAGCGCGCCAAGGTCCATTTCCAGCGTTACCATTGCGGGGTTCAACGCCATGACCTGCGACAGGTCGCTGCCGGGCACAACCTCAGTCCGGCCATCCGCGAGGGTGCACAGCATCCGCGCCTCAATGCCGTGCTGCACGATGATCGTGGGCAGGCGGAGCGTTTCCGGCACCACGATCGTGCCGGCCAGCAGATTGAGG
Organism: Rhodobacterales bacterium; assembly: GCA_038211355.1. Taxonomy (GTDB): domain Bacteria; phylum Pseudomonadota; class Alphaproteobacteria; order Rhodobacterales; family Rhodobacteraceae; genus Tabrizicola. The sequence goes on from JBBQVR010000058.1 coordinate 19,751, forward strand.
ATCGCCGATTTCCCCGCCCCGGGAAGGCCCAGCAAAGCAATCCGCGCCGGACGTTCCAGCCGTTCGATTAGCCGCTCTGCCGCCTCGGCCGCGCCGCCGGCAGGCAACAGGCCCCGGTCAAGCAAATGACCAAGGCGCTGGGCGACCGTCATTTCGCCGGTTTCGTCAGACATGTCTCACTTCTAAGCGCCTCACTTCACCACGATAACCCGCCGCGGCCGCATGCGCATGTCGGAAAGGTCAGTAACCTCTTCAACCCGCACCTCAACCACCCTGGGACGGGGCGGCGCTGGTTCGGGGGCTATGTCGACATGCGCCTCCAACATAGGGGGGGTCTGCACTGGCAGCAAGATCGGCTCAGCCACCACCGTCGTCAAGCGTTTGGGTCTGGTGACGGTCATTGCGGGTCGTGGGGCGCGCATCTCATGCGGGCGGGTTGAGGCGTCGTTGACCTTGATGATGGTAAAGCTGATGTTGTCCTGATCGGGGTCGTC
>JBBQVR010000059.1:0-20153 GCA_038211355.1 Rhodobacterales bacterium
GTCTGGCACGAGGGGGGGCCGGGCACAGTGTCCTCACCCGTTTTGAACGAAAAAGTGGTGCCTGATCGTGGGAAAAGGGGGCCAGGCATCGCTGATCGGGCGCTTTGGTCCTGCGCCGTCCACCCGGGCTGCACGGGGTGCGGGAGGGCAGCCCCGGCAACATCTCAGGCGACCAGCGCCTCGATCCCAGTCTTGTTGGGGCAAAAGTCCGGCATCATCTTCCCGGGGCCTGACCGGGCAAGCCAGACCTCACAGTCGGGTTTGCGGTTGCAGGCGGCGCAGCGGGCAATCAGATCTTCAAGCTCAGCGCGCTGCAGCCAGCCTTCCAGCACGGCGTGCGACAGGTTCACCCCACTGATCCGGGCCATGCCACGGGTCAGCCACCAGGCTTTCGGTGCTTCGGGATATCCGATCATGGGCAAATCTCCTGGCCAACTGACCCCATGCTGCCCTTGGCACGGCGCGCGCGCCTTGACGCAGATCAACCGCCCTGATCAGCCACCTGTCAGACGGCGTACGGTGGCTGCGACCTGTGCCTTGCGTTCGGCGTTTGGCGGGTGGCTGCCAAGGAAGCGGTCCCCTGGGTCGGGCAGGCGGTCAAAGAACCCGCTGCCACGCACCGGATCAAACCCCGCCACCAGCGCGATTTCGGCACCAAGGGCGTCGGCCTCCAACTCAAACTCGCGTGAGTAGCTGCGGGCCGCGACTTCGGCCCCCAGATTCTGCGCGGCGCGCACCTCATCTGGGGTGGCACCGCCTGCCTGGGCCAGCACCCCGGCCAGTAGGGCCCCGGTCATCGCCTGATCCTGACGGCGGGGGATGTGGCCGGCGATGTGATGCGCCGCCTCATGCCCCAGAACGAAGGCAAGTTCGTCGGCGTTGCGGGCGTCGCGGATCAGCGCCAGCGTGAAGCCGACCACCGGGCGGCCCCGCGCATCGAGGGTCTGAAAGGCGTTGGGCGGCTGGCCGGGGCGGTCATCGATCACGATGCGAAAGTCGCAGTTGCGCACCGTGGCACGGTCACGGCAGACCTGTTCGGCCACGGGCTCAACCGCCGCCAGAACCTGAAGGAACGTCAGGGCCTGCGCCCGCGCGGTCTGTTCCATCGGTGAGATCGGGGGCGCGGGGGCCGGGGTGGGCAGGGGGGCCACGGTAGTCACGCAGCCGGCAAGCGACAGCACAAGGATCAGCGTGAACGGCAAGGACAGGCGCATGCGGAACCTTTGGCTATGGCTGGTGCAAAGCCTAGCAAATTGCGGGGCAAGGGAAAGGGCGCCTCACGCAGGTGTCATGCGAAAGCCTGTGCCCGACGGATTTGCCCTACGGATTTGGCCTACGGATTTGCCAAAGGGACTAGCCAGCAGGCGGCGGTTGCCATGGGCTGCGGGCATGGGTAACCTGCACCCATGTTCACCATCGAGCACGAGTTCGACGCCACCGTAATCACCCTTGTCGATGAGGGTGAGGATCTGCCCTTGCTTGAGGACGTGATCATCAACGCGTTTGAAGATTGCGTGACGATCGACCAGACCGATCCCCGGACGGAAGAGGTGCTGCGCATCACCCTCTCGCTGGGACAGGTGCGCGATCTTGCGGCGGCCTTGAACCTGCCCGAGGGCAGCTACCGGCTGGAGCGTGAAGCCCCAGGCGAAGCGGACTGACCGGGGGGTCAGTCCACCTCCAGACGAAACACCTTGTCCCGCGACTTGGCCCCGCGCAGCAGAACCAGTCGGGTTTTTGCCACGCCCATCGCGGCCGCGAGTGCTGCCCGCGCAGCCTTGGTCGCGCGGCCGTCTTCGGGGACCACGGTGACGGCGATGCGGATTTGCCCCGCCGCAACCTCAACCGCCGCGCGGCGGGCGTTGGGCGTCACGCGCACGGCGATTACGCCACCGGGGACGGCAAGATGGGTCAGGTCGGCCATGGCATTGGTCATGGCGTCGGTCATGACTGCGCAGCCCGGCCACAGGCAAGCCACAAGTGTCCTTCAGGACGACATTTGCATCTTGCGCCGCGGTCGTGACCCTCTGGCCTTTGTCCGGCGACGGCAATAGCCTTGCCGGGCAAGAGGAGAGCCGCGATGACCACCGCCTTTTATTCCGACGAACGCTGCTTTTGGCATGGGGGCGGCAACTACGCTTTCACCCTGCCAGTGGGCGGGCTGGTGCAGCCGATGCCCGCAGGCCTGCCGGAGAACCCCGAGACCAAGCGCCGCTTGCGCAACTTGATCGAGGTGACAGGCCTGACCCGCGATCTGTCGATGCGCAGGGCTGAGGCCGCAACCCATGCCGAACTGTCCCGGGTGCACCCCGAAAGCTATCTGTCGGCGTTCAAGGCAATGTCTGACGCAGGCGGGGGCGAACTTGGCCTGCGCACCCCCTTTGGCCGGGGCGGGTATGAGATTGCGGCCCTTTCGGCGGGCCTTGCCACGGCGGCCCTGCGCGCTGTTCTGAAGGGTGAAGTGCGCAACGCCTATGCCCTGTCGCGCCCGCCGGGCCATCATTGCCTGCCCGATTTCCCCAACGGGTTCTGCCTTTTGAACAACATCGGTATCGCCATCCGTGCCGCCCAGGCCGAAGGTCTGGCACGCCGCGTGGCGGTGATCGACTGGGATGTCCACCACGGCAACGGGACCGAGGCCGTGTTCTGGGAAGATCCCAACGTGCTGACGATCAGCCTGCATCAGGACCGGAACTACCCCCTTGATACCGGTGGCCTTGACGCTGTGGGCAGTGGTGCGGGGGTTGGTGCCAACCTCAACCTGCCCCTGCCGCCCGGCTGCGGCCATGCGGCCTATCTGCATGCGATGGACCGGGTGGTTCTGCCCGCGCTGGACCGTTTCCGCCCCGAGGCGATCATCGTTGCCTGCGGGTTTGATGCGGCGGCGGTTGATCCTCTGGGCCGGATGCTGGCCACCGCCGCCACCTTCCGCGCGCTGACCGAACGGGTGATGGCCGCCGCTGACCGGCTGTGCGATGGCCGGCTGGTTCTGGTGCACGAGGGGGGGTATTCCGAGGTTTACGTCCCCTTCTGCGGCCATGCGGTGCTGGAGGCGCTGGCGGCCTCGCCCATCACCGCCGCTGATCCCCTTGCCGACACCTTGGCCAAGCGCCAGCCCGACGCGCGGTTTGACGCCTTTGCCAAAGCCTGGATCGACGCGGCGGCACAGGGTTTTGACCTTTAGGAAGGTCGCCGATTTCTTTCAAGAAATCGGACCGGAGCCTTTGAAGGCTCCGGCGCGGAGTTTTCGAAAACTCCGCTTTCCCACCGAGGTCTGCAGCGGCCCGTCACCTTGCGCGCTCTGGCGGGGGGCGGGGGAAAGCCCTACATTCGGGCAATACCTTTGGACCAAGGATCGCCGATGCCCCCCCGCAACCAAGCCGCGCTTGATTTCTTGCAAAGCCGCCGATCCCGTCCGGCCAAGCTCTTTACCCATCCCGTGCCCGGCAGCGAGCAGCTGACCGAAATCCTGACCGCCGCCCTGCGGGTGCCCGACCATGGCAAGCTGGAGCCTTGGCGCCTGGTCGTGCTGCAAGGGGCCGCCTTCCCCCGTCTGGCCGACCTGGCCGAGGCGCGCGCGCATGAGCTTGGCGGTGATGCCGAAAAGGTGGCCAAGGGACGTGGCCAGTATGATGCGGGCAAGCTGGCGGTCGTGGTCATATCCGCGCCGAAACCCGCGCCCAAGGTGCCACATGTGGAACAGCTTTTGTCCGCCGGGGCCCTGTGCCTTGGCATCGTCAACGCGGCCGAGGCTGCGGGCTGGGGTGCGTCATGGCTGACGGGCTGGCCGGCCCACGACGCAGCCTTTACCGCCCGCGCCTTTGGCTGCAACGATGGGGAAAGCGTGGCCGGCATCGTCCATATCGGCACCCCACCCCCCGACGCGCCCGACCGCCCGCGCCCCGACCTTGCCCGCCTGACCACCTGGCTTCAGGCATGATCCTTCAAGCCTTCCTTGCCGCGCTGTCGCAACTGGGCGACAGCCGCTTTCGCCGGGTGGTCCTGTTGGGTGTCCTGCTGGCGCTGGCCTTGCTGATCGCGGTCTACGCGGGCTTTTTGCAGCTGATGTGGTGGCTGACGCCAGAGAGCATCGACCTGCCCCTCATCGGGCCGATCAGCGGGGTTGAAACGCTTTTGGGCTGGGCCTCACTGCTGGTGATGCTGGGGCTGTCGGTGTTCCTGATGGTGCCCGTCGCGTCAGCCTTCACCGGGATTTTCCTTGAGGATGTGGCACAGGCGGTTGAGGCGCGGCATTATCCGCACCTGCCCCCTGCCCGCGCCCTGCCCCTGGCCGAGACGCTGCGCCAGTCCGCCAACTTTCTTGGCCTCGTGCTGGCGGTGAACGCGGGGGCGCTGTTTTTGTACCCCTTCGCCGGCCCGGCCATTCCGCTGGTCTTCTGGGCGATCAACGGGTTCCTTTTGGGGCGGGAATACTTCACCCTCGTCGCCCTGCGCCGCTTGTCCCCGGCCGAGGCCAAGGCGATGCGCCGACGCAACCGCTGGCGGCTGTGGCTGGCTGGAACGCTGATGGCCGCGCCCTTGTCGCTGCCCATCGTCAATCTGGTGATCCCGGTGCTGGGGGTGGCGACCTTTACCCATCTTTTCCACCGGCTGATGGCCGCCGGACGATAAGCAAAAATCCGTGCTGCCGGGATGTTGGCCCGGCCTGCCCTTACGGCCCCATCCGGCCAAACCAGTCCAGATCAGCAATCGTGAACCAGCCTGACAGGATAACCCCGCAGATCACCGCCCAGATTGGCGTGGCGATCAGCGTGGTCAGCTTGGCTTTGCGACCCACAATCTCATCCGCCGGGGCGCCGGGGGGAGTGCCGGGTTCAACCGTGCCTGCGTCACGTTGCGATTGGGGGCGAACCTGCAGCACGACGAAGAACGTCATGAACCAGGTCACGGCATAAATCACGAAAGCGGCGGTGATCGTCATGCCTGTTCCAGTTCCACAAGGCAGCCGTTGAAATCCTTGGGATGCAGGAACAAGACCGGCTTGCCATGCGCGCCGATCTTCGGCTCACCCGACCCCAGCACCCGCGCGCCGGTGGCCTTCAGGTGGTCGCGCGCGGCAAGGATGTCCTCCACCTCATAGCAGATATGGTGGATGCCCCCGGAGGGGTTCTTTTCCAGGAACCCAAGGATGGGAGAGTTTTCGCCAAGCGGATGCAAAAGCTCAATCTTCGTGTTGGGCAGTTCGATGAAGATCACCGTGACGCCGTGATCAGGTTCGGGCTGGGGCGCGCCAACCTTGGCACCTAGGGCACCGCGGTACTGCGCAGCGGCGGCCTCAAGGTCCGGGACGGCAATGGCGACGTGGTTCAGGCGACCGATCATGCTGCGCTCCCTGCGGCGAGTGTTGGGTGCGCTTATGGCCATGGCGCGGCGGCCTTGCAAGTGTCAGCCGGTCGCAGCGATCTTAACCGGGCGTTTACCGGCCGGGTGCGATGCTGCGCCAGTTGCCAGAGGTTGCCCATGCCCTTTCCACCCGACGCCCCCACGTCACCACAAGTCTATGATGCCGCAGAAGCCCTGCCCCTGCGCGGGCTGACGCTGCTGGCGGTTGAAGACAGCCGCTTTGCCTGTGATGCCTTGCGGCTGATCTGCATCCGGTCGGGGGCTCGGCTGCGGCGGGCAGAAACACTGGCGGCGGCGCGGTCTTATCTTGTGGCCCACCGGCCGGATGTGGTGATCGTCGATCTGGGCCTGCCCGATGGCCGGGGCGAAGGGTTGATTGCCGATCTGGCCTGCACCGGCCTGCCCGTGCTGGCCACCAGTGGCGATCCTGACGGGCGACCCCTGGCGCTGACTGCGGGCGCTGCGGCGTTTCTGGACAAGCCGATTGGCAGCGTCAGCGCGTTTCAGCGCCTGATCCTGGACCTTGTCGGCTACAGCGATACCCAGCCGCGCATCGACGCCGCCTTGCACAGCGCGCCACGCGCCGATGACCTGGCCTTCCGCGATGATCTTGCCCATGCCGCACCCCTGATCGGCGGGGCAGACACCAGCTATGCCACCGGGTTCCTGCGCAGTCTGGGCCGGTCAGCCGGCGATCATGCGCTGGAGGCGGCGGCGCTGGCAGCCGCAACCGGCCCCGGACGCGATGCCCTTGCCCGGCTGGTTGCCGCGCGTCTGGCAAAACCGCAGCGCTTGTCCTGACCATGGTGTGTCAGGTGCGGCCCGAGCCCAGCGCCGGATCACCGGCTGACCGCACCAGACGCGTCAGGTCAGACAGACGCTCGCGCTGCTGCCCTGCGCGATCAAAGTTCGCCGGGGCAAGCCAGACCGCATAAGCCTCGGCCAAGGCGGGCCATTCGCTGTCGATCACGGAAAACCACGCCGTGTCCCGGTTGCGCCCCTTGATCACCATGTGGTTGCGAAACACCCCTTCAAAGCTGAACCCAAAGCGCTGCGCCGCCCTGCGTGAGGGCAGGTTCAACGCATCGCACTTCCATTCATACCGCCGGTATCCCGCCTGAAACGCCCAAGACATCATCAGGAACATCGCCTCGGTCGCGGCCAAGCTGCGCTGCATTGCGGGCGCAAGGCAGATATGCCCAACCTCGATCGAGCCCGCCTCGGGTGTGATGCGCAGGTAGGCGGCGATCCCGCCACACTTGCCGTTGACGGGGTCGCGCAGCACGAAAAAGCGCGGGTCAGTGCCCGCCTCACGCTCCCGCGCCCAGCGGTGATAGGCCGAGGCTGAGGTAAAGGGTCCATAGGCCATGTAGTCCCACAAGCCGTCATGGCCCTGAAAGGCGGCGTGCAGGTCAAAGGCGTGCGCCTCAGCCTCAAGCGGTTCCAGCCGGACATGCTGGCCTGCCATCGGCAAAGTGTCGGGGGGCCGGGGCGGCGTCCAGTTGGCAACCGGGTCGCCCAGTCTTGTGTCGGTCACCGCCATCCTCCTTTGGCCCATAGGCGCAAGGCTATGCCGCAGGGGGGCTGGCTGGCAAGGTCACAGGATCCGGCCGGGCTTCGCCTCCATCCGCAGGCCGGGAAAGACCGTGCCCACGGACAGCGCCAGCACCACGCTCTGGCCCCAGACCTCTGGCACCAGACCAGTGGCCCACGGCCCGCCTGCAGGCGCAGGATCAACCGTTGCAAACGCTCCAACGGGCGTTTGATGGCACCGGTCAGGGCTTGTCGTGACAAACATGATCCAGAAGAAACCGCGCCGCCGGGGTTAGCCGCAGGTTCTGATCCGGGGCCGAAGTTTGCGCCCGCACCGGGCGGACAGGAGCAGCATCGCCTCGCGGCCCACGGTTTAGGCGGTTTCCAACCCGGCACCGGAACAACCGGTTCGGCCAGCCGCATCAGCATGGCCTCGGGCGTAGCCGCCGCTGTGCTGGCAGTCAGAGACCTCAGTCAGGAAAAACCCGGCGGATAGCTGTGAAAGCCATCAAAATCGGCCTTGCCCAGTGGCACCCCGGCAAGGCGCAGCGCCGCATAACCCATCGTCAGGTGAAAGAAAAAGTTTGGCAGCCCATAGAGATAAAGAAAATCACTGCCGGTCTGAGCAAGGTCGGCAGCGCCAGCGCGATGATGGATGATCCGCACCTCGGCCCCGTCGAAATCAGCCGGGGCCATCGCGCCCAGCATCGCCCGCGCCACGGCCAGCCTTGGCCCCAGCGCCTGCGGCAGGCTTGGCACCTCACGCCCGGCAAGCGGGCAGGCGATGCGCAGGGTAAAGCCCGCCGCTGTGGCGAATTGCTGAGCGGCAGGAAAGGCATCGGCGATCTGGGTGGCCAGCGCCTCCGGCCCCGCCGTCTCGACCATGTCGCTGATGCGCGCAAGGTAGTGGCGGAAAACGGGGACGGTGGCGAGGTACATCAGGCGTCCTTCGGGACCACGCGCAGCCGCAATTCGCGCAGCTGGTCGTTGGTCGGGTCCGAGGGCGCATTCATCAGCATGTCCTCGGCGCGCTGGTTCATCGGGAACATGATCACCTCGCGGATGTTCGGCTCATCGGCCAGCAGCATCACGATCCGGTCGATCCCCGCCGCACAGCCGCCGTGGGGTGGCGCGCCGTATTTGAACGCCTTGACCATGCCGCCAAAGCGCTTGTCCACTTCCGAGTTCGGGTAACCCGCCAGTTCAAAGGCCTTGTACATGATCTCGGGCTTGTGGTTGCGGATGCCGCCACTGATCAGCTCATAACCGTTGCAGGCCAGGTCATACTGGTAGGCGTAGACGTTGAGGGGGTCACCCTGCAACGCCTCAAGCCCGCCCTGCGGCATGGAGAAGGGGTTGTGGCTGAAGTCGATCTTGCCGTCGTCGGTCTTCTCATACATCGGGAAATCGACGATCCAGGCGAAGCGGAAGCAATCCTTTTCGGTCAGCCCCAGCTCCTCACCGATCACGTTGCGCGCACGGCCTGCGATGGCCTCAAACGTCTCCGGCTTGCCGCCAAGGAAGAAGGCCGCATCACCCTTTTGAAGGCCAAGCTGCAGGCGGATCGCCTCGGTCCGCTCTGGACCGATGTTCTTGGCGAGGGGGCCAGCGGCTTCCATGCCCGACCCATCTTCAGCCTCGCGCCAGAAGATATACCCCATCCCCGGCAGGCCCTGCTGTTGGGCAAAGGCGTTCATCCGGTCGCAGAACTTGCGGCCCACGGGGTCGCCCGACGGCCCCTTGGGGGCGGGGATGGCGCGGATCTCGTTGCCGTCCTGCTCCAGCAATTTGGCGAAGATCGCGAAGCCCGAGCCGCGGAAGTGGTCACTCACCTCTTGCATCCGGATCGGGTTGCGCAGGTCGGGCTTGTCGGAGCCGTACCATTTCAGGCTGTCGCGGTAGGCGATCTTGGTCCAGTCCGAATAGACCTTCTTGTCCGGCGCGAATTCTTCGAAAATCCCCTGCACCACGGGTTGCACGGCGGCGAAGACATCCTCCTGCTCGACAAAACTCATCTCGATATCAAGCTGGTAAAAGTCGGTGGGCGACCGGTCGGCGCGCGGGTCTTCGTCGCGGAAGCAGGGCGCGATCTGGAAATAGCGGTCGAACCCCGCCACCATGATCAGCTGCTTGAACTGCTGCGGCGCTTGCGGCAGGGCGTAGAACTTGCCCGGATGCAGGCGCGACGGCACCAGAAAATCCCGCGCGCCTTCGGGGGAGGAGGCGGTGATGATCGGGGTCTGAAACTCGTTGAAACCCTGATCCCACATCCGGTTGCGCATGCTGCGCACCACGTTTGACCGCAGCATCATGTTGCGGTGCAGCTTTTCCCGACGCAAGTCGAGGAAACGGTAGGTCAGGCGGGTTTCCTCGGGGTAGTCCACCTCGCCGAACACCGGCATCGGCAGCTCTTCGGCGGCACCCAGAACGGTCAGGCCGGTGGCATAAACCTCAATCGCGCCAGTCGAGAGCTTGGGGTTAACAAGGGACGCATCGCGCGCCTTCACCCGGCCGTCGATCCGCACGACCCATTCCGCGCGGACCTTTTCGATGTCCGCAAAGGCAGGTGAATCGCCGTCGGCGATCACCTGCGTGATCCCGTAATGGTCGCGCAAATCAAGGAACAGGACCCCGCCATGGTCGCGCACCCGGTGGACCCAGCCGGCCAGCCGCACCTCATGCCCCACATGGGCGGTGCTCAGGTCTGCGCAAGTGTGGCTGCGGTAGGCGTGCATGTCCGTTCCCCTTCCGAGGGCAAATCTTATGATCGCGCCGATACACCGCGCCCCGGCCCCCAAGTCAACCCCGCCCCCCATTCATCTGTCCCTAAATATCCCCGCCGGAGGCACCCCCGGCCTGCCGCAGAAGCCTCCGGCGGGGATATTTAGGGACAGATGAAACTGGCAGGGATCAGACCCCGCAGAGCATTGCCAACCCAAAGCCGCACACGGGGCAGGTCTGCGGCCACCAGGACCTCTTCCGGGCAGGCCATCTCGGCGCGCAGAACGCCGGGAAGGAGGCCTGAGGTCAGGGGCGGCGTCCGAAGTCCCAGTCCCCGATCAAAGAACACGGTGGTTATGGTGCCGTCACACACCTCGCCGCGTTGGTTCAGGAACAGCACCTCATCAAGGTCTGCGGGCAAGCTGGCGCGAGCATGATCATAAACCTCACGCCGGGTCGACTTGACCCGCAGCCACGGATCGTCCGAGGACAGGCTCGCTTTTGCCAGACCGACCCGCCATTCGGATTTGGCCGCAGGCAGCGCTGCCACCTCCCATACTGTGGCACCCGCTGCATCCAGCGTCAGGCGCAGACGCGCGGGGTGGTCAGGGCCGGCGGGGGCAATCGTGGGGCAGGCCCAGCCGAGCATGTCGGCACTGCGCCGCAACCGCGCCAGATGCAGGGGCCAGCGCGGGGCGGTGGTGCCGTCCCAAAGCAGCGTCTCGATCAGCTTTAACCCCGGCTGACGGCCGCCTTCACGAAGCGCGCTTTCCACAACGCCTCCTCCCATTCGCCTGTGGTGGTTGAGCCGTGCGTCAGCCCGCCGCCCACGTTCATCACGATCTTCGTTCCGCTGACCGACAGGGTGCGGATCGCCACGCTGAAATCCGCGTCGCCGCCTGGCGACATCCAGCCCACCGCGCCGCAATAGACGCCGCGCGCCCGGCGTTCCACGGTGCGGATGATCTCCATCGCGCGGATTTTCGGGGCGCCGGTGACCGAACCGCAAGGAAACAGCGCTGTCATCAGCGCGGGCAGGGATGGCGGGCCGTCCAGCACAGCTTCGACGGTTGAGGTCATCTGGTGGACGGTCGAATAGCTTTCAATGGCGTAAAGGGCTGGCACCTTGACCGAGCCGACCCGCGCCAGACGGCTGATATCGTTGCGCAGAAGATCGACGATCATCAGGTTTTCCGCCCGGTCCTTCTCATCCGCCAGAAGCCCTGCGATGATCGCCGCATCCTCGGCGGCATCCTTGCCACGGGGACGGGTGCCCTTCATCGGGCGGGTCATGATCTTGCCTGCGCCAACCTTGAAGAACAACTCGGGCGAGCGGGACACCACCACTGGCCCGACGCCCAGATCGACGTAAGCCCCGTGCCCCACTGCCCCGGTGCGCCGGAACGCGCCGTAAAGGCCCAGCGGTGTGCCGGTTTCCAGTTGCGCGGCCATGGGGAAGGTCAGGTTCACCTGATAGCAATCGCCCGACGCGATCCAGTCAAAGACCTTGCGCGCTGCATTACCATAGGCGCGGCGGCTGACCATGGGTTCCGGCGCGGTCATCGTCGTGGACCGCCCCTCCTCCGCCGCGCGTGCCAACAAAGGCCCCGCATCCTGCGGCCCGTCAAAGACGCCCAGCGCCACAAGCGGCCCGGGCCGCTTGCGTGGCATGAGATGGGCCAGCTTTGGTTCCAGCGCATAGCCCGCCTCATAGGCGATGTAGCCGGCAATCCAGGCACCCTTTGCGCGCGCGGCCTCCGCCCGGTGCAGGGCGGGCAACACCTCAGCCGGGGACCATGCGGCAATAACCCGGCGCGGCGCGTCAAACAGCGCCGGTTCGTCCGCCGGACCATGTTCCAGAAGGATCACTGCGCGCCCCCGTTATCCCAAGGTTCAGATAGGCCGATGAACTGAACCGCGCCAGTGCAATTCCCGCCCTGCCAGCGCCCGGATGCGACACGCCAGACCCGCACCCTGCCCCAAGGTTTGCCCAAGGTTTGCCCCTTGCGCCCCCCCCGCTTCTGTCTATAACCCGCACAATTTTGCGCAATAGACAGGGGCCGACCATGCCGAAGCGGACAGACATCCACTCGATCATGATCATCGGCGCGGGCCCCATCGTCATCGGTCAGGCCTGCGAGTTTGACTACTCGGGTGCGCAAGCCTGCAAGGCTTTGCGCGAAGAAGGCTACCGGGTGATCCTGGTCAACTCCAACCCCGCGACGATCATGACCGATCCGGGGCTGGCGGACGCGACCTATATCGAGCCGATCACGCCCGAGGTTGTTGCCAAGATCATCGAAAAGGAACGCCCCGACGCGATCCTGCCCACGATGGGCGGTCAGACCGGCCTGAACACAGCACTTGCGCTGGCCGACATGGGCGTGTTGGAAAAGTTCAACGTCGAGTTGATCGGGGCCAAGCAAGAAGCCATAGAAATGGCAGAAGATCGCAAACTGTTCCGCGAGGCGATGGACCGGATCGGTCTGGAGAACCCCAAGGCCACGATCATTGCCGCCCCCAAGCTGCCGTCGGGCAAATATGACATTGCGGCGGGCGTGGCCGAGGCGATTGCCGCCATCGAATATGTCGGCCTGCCCGCCATCATCCGCCCCGCGTTCACCCTTGGCGGCACCGGCGGCGGCGTGGCTTACAACCGCGACGACTATGAGGCTATTGTCAAAAGCGGCCTTGAAGCCTCGCCCGTCGCACAGGTGTTGGTCGATGAATCCCTTCTGGGTTGGAAGGAATTTGAGATGGAGGTGGTCCGCGACCGCGCCGACAACGCCATCATCGTCTGCTCTATCGAAAACGTCGACCCGATGGGCGTCCACACAGGTGACAGCATCACCGTGGCCCCGGCGCTGACGCTGACCGACAAGGAATACCAGATCATGCGCAACGGCAGCATCGCCGTTTTGCGTGAGATCGGGGTGGAAACCGGCGGTTCGAACGTGCAATGGGCGATCAACCCCGCCGACGGCCGCATGGTGGTGATCGAGATGAACCCGCGTGTATCGCGGTCCTCGGCCCTTGCGTCCAAGGCCACCGGGTTTCCGATTGCGAAAATCGCGGCGAAGCTGGCGGTCGGCTATACCTTGGATGAACTCGACAACGACATCACCAAGGTCACGCCCGCATCATTTGAACCCTCGATCGACTATGTGGTCACCAAGATCCCCCGTTTTGCGTTTGAGAAATTCCCCGGCTCGGAACCGAACCTGACGACCGCGATGAAATCGGTGGGTGAGGCGATGGCCATTGGCCGCACGATCCATGAATCGTTGCAAAAGGCGCTTGCCAGCCTTGAAACCGGCCTCACTGGTTTTGACGAAATCGACATCCCGGGCGCGCCGGAAAAAGCCTCCATCGTCAAGGCCCTCGGCCAGGCCACCCCCGACCGGATCCGCGTCATCGCCCAGGCCATGCGCCATGGCCTGACCGATGACGAGATCAACCAGATCACCGCCTTCGACCCCTGGTTTCTCGCCCGCATCCGCGAGATCATTGACACCGAGGCGCAGGTTCGCAAGGACGGCTTGCCCACCAACCCTGACGCCTTGCGCGCGCTGAAGATCATGGGCTTTACCGACGCCCGCCTTGCAAAACTAACCGGCCGGGATGAGGCGCAGGTGCGTCGCGCGCGCCAACGCCTTGGCGTCACCGCCGTCTTCAAGCGGATCGACACCTGCGCGGCAGAGTTTGAGGCCCAGACCCCCTACATGTATTCCACCTATGAGATGCCCGCGATGGGCGACGTGGAATGTGAATCCCGCCCGACCAAGGCGAAAAAGGTGGTCATCCTTGGCGGCGGCCCCAACCGCATCGGCCAGGGGATCGAGTTTGACTATTGCTGCGTCCACGCATGCTATGCGCTGACGGCGGCGGGCTATGAGACGATCATGGTCAACTGCAACCCCGAGACCGTCAGCACCGACTACGACACCTCGGACCGTCTGTATTTTGAGCCGCTGACGCTGGAACACGTCCTTGAAATCCTGCGGGTCGAGCAGGAAAACGGCACCCTGCACGGCGTCATCGTCCAGTTTGGTGGCCAGACGCCGCTTAAACTTGCCAACGCGCTGCATGCCGAAGGCATCCCGATCCTTGGCACCACCCCCGACGCCATTGATCTGGCCGAGGACCGTGAGCGGTTTCAGGGCCTGCTGCACAAGCTGAACCTCAAGCAGCCCCACAACGGCACCGCCCGCAGCCGGGATGAGGCGTTCGAGGTTGCCAAGGATGTCGGCTATCCGCTGGTGATCCGTCCCTCCTTTGTCCTTGGTGGCCGCGCGATGGAGATCATCCGCGATGATGCCCAGCTGGAACGCTATATCCGCACCGCCGTGCAAGTGTCGGGCGATAGTCCGGTGCTGCTGGACAGCTACCTTTCCAATGCGATTGAGGTTGATGTCGACGCGCTTAGCGATGGCAAAGCGGTCCATGTTGCTGGAATCATGGAACATATCGAAGAGGCTGGCGTTCATTCCGGTGACAGCGCCTGTTGCCTGCCGCCCCATTCCCTGACCGCCGATACCATCGAGGAACTGAAACGCCAGACCGTCCAGATGGCGCTGGCGCTGAATGTCGTGGGCCTGATGAACGTGCAATTCGCGATCAAGGATGGCGTGATCTATGTGCTGGAGGTGAACCCCCGCGCCAGCCGGACCGTGCCTTTCGTGGCCAAGGCGACCGACAGCGCCATCGCCAGCATCGCCGCGCGTCTGATGGCGGGTGAGCCCTTGTCGAACTTCCCCCTTCGCGCGCCCTACCCCGCTGGCGTTGGCCCCGACAGCCCGCTGCCGCTGGCTGACCCCAACACCCTGGCAGATCCGATCACGCCGTGGTTCAGCGTAAAGGAGGCCGTCCTGCCCTTTGCCCGCTTCCCCGGCGTTGACCCGGTTCTGAGCCCGGAGATGCGCAGCACGGGTGAAGTGATGGGCTGGGACCGCACCTTCGCGCTCGCCTTCCTGAAGGCACAGATGGGGGCTGGCACCATTCTGCCCGAAACCGGCCGCGTATTCCTGTCGGTCAAGGACATGGACAAGACCGAACCCCTTGCCGCCGCCGCGCGTGACCTTGTGGCGATGGGCTTTACCATCGTCGCCACCAAGGGCACCGCCGCATGGCTGGGTGCGCAAGGCATCCCCAGCGAAAGCGTGGCCAAAGTCTACGAAGGCCGCCCGAACATCGTCGACCGGCTGAAGAATGACGACATCGCCCTGGTGATGAACACGACCGAAGGCACCCAGGCCGTCAGCGACAGCCGCGATATCCGCCGCGTGGCGCTGATGGACAAGATCCCGTATTTTACCACCGCTGCCGCCAGCATTGCCGCCGTGGCCGCAATGCGCGCCCGGGGTGAAGGGTACGGGGTGCGCACGCTGCAAGGCTAAGCGCTGTCCAAGGCCAAGCGCTGGGCAAGGCTAAGCGCTGTGGCCTGCATCGGCGGGCCGCAGCGTTTTGCACCGGGGTCGGGAACCGGTATCGTCTAGTCAGCGTTTGGAATTGGCGCCAAACTTCTGGGCGAGGTTTGGTTTTCAGGGATACCCCGCCAACATGGCTGACAAAAGCGCGCTTGATCCCTCTGTAACGCCAGCGGCCCCCCTCGGACTTACCCAGTCAGGTCTTGGCAACACCGGTCTGGGCAGCACTGGTCTTGGCAGCACTGGCGGCCCGTTTTCCAGCTCGCAAGCTGACACGGTGGAGGATATCCGCGCGCGGCGGGTCAACTGGTTTTCGGCCATTTCAATCTGCGTGGGTGCGGCGATCCTGCACTTTGGCAGTGAGGTGTTCCTGCCGCTGGCCATCGCCACGCTGATCGCCTTTGCCATTTCGCCCCTGATCTCGGCGCTGCGGCGCAAGGGGATGCCGCGCATGTTGGCGGTGCTGACTGCGGTCACGGTCACCTTCGGACTGATCGGCGTTATCCTTGTGCTGATGGGCGCACAAATCGGCCTGGTGGTGCAAAGCCTGCCAACCTACCAGTCCAACATCCTGTCAAAGGTCGAGGCATGGACCTCGACGCAGGGGCAATCCAACGTCCTTGGCCGGTTCGCCGACCTTGTGGCGCGGGTCAATGACGAGATCAGCACCTCACTTGCTGCAAGTTCGGGCGGCAGCGCAGCCCAAGGCGCCGGACAGCCGATGACGGTTGAGGTCGTGGAAAACCAAAGCCTGTGGCAGTTGCTGCGCGACGTGCTGTTTCCAGTGATCAGCCCGCTGGTGACGACGGGCCTGATCATCGTCGTGGTGATCTTCATGCTGCTTGAGCGGGACGATATCCGCGACCGCTTTATCCGCCTGACGGGGGCGAACGACCTGCACCGCACGACCGAAATCCTTGAGGATGCCGGCGCGCGCGTCGCCAGTTACCTGCTGACGCAGATCCTGGTGAACGTGATCTATGCGGTGCCGATCGGGGTAGGCCTGTGGATCATCGGGGTGCCAAACCCGATGCTTTGGGCCTTCATGACGCTGATCCTGCGCTTTGTGCCCTACATCGGATCGGTGGTCGCAGCGACGTTGCCCCTGACGGTGGCCTTTGCCGCCTCGGCCGACTGGTCGATGGTCATCTGGACCGGCGTGCTGTTTCTGACGGTTGAGGCGATCACCTCAAACATCATCGAGCCCCGGCTTTACGGGTCACGCACCGGGGTATCGCCGCTGGCGGTCATCATCTCGGCCATTGTCTGGACGTGGATCTGGGGGCCGATGGGGCTGATCATGTCCACGCCGCTGACGGTCTGTCTGGTGGTGCTGGGCCGCTATCTGCCGCAGTTCGAAGTGTTCGACATCCTCTTCGGGGATGAGCCGATGCTGGCCGGCCATGCGCGGCTATATCAGCGGCTCTTGTCCGGCGACACGGTGGAATCCGTCACCCGCGCCGAAGAGGCGTTGGACCAGGATTTTCTGGCCGATTACTATCAATCCGTCGGTCTGCCCGCGCTTTTGCTGGCGCAGTCCGACTACGACCGGGGCGTTCTGACCCAGGCGCAGGAAGAGGGCATCTCACGCTCGGCCATGCGGTTTCTGCAGGCGCTGGAGCCGGTGGTGGCCGAAGAACGCGCTGAGATGGCCGCCGAAGCCGCGCTGATCGACGCCGCGGTGGTCGAGGGGGTTGAGGCGCCTACCCCGGACGAACCCGCGCCATTCCGCATCATCGTGGCGGGGGGGCGCAGCAATCTTGACGACGTGGCCGCGCGGATGCTGGGTCAGGCGCTGGCGGCCGAAGGGGCCGAAGTCACGCCCCTGCGCCGCAGCGACCTGACGGCAGCATCGGCATTTGGCAGCGAAAACGACCGTCCGGGCTGTGTCGTCCTCAGTTTTCTGGACCCGACCCCGGCGCGCGCCTCGCTTTTGATCGTGCGGCGGATCAAGCGCGCTCTGCCCGGGATGCGGGTTGGTGTGGTGATCTGGCAGATGCCGGATGCCCTTGCCGGGCCGGATGCGGCCAGTCCCGCGCAAGACGCCGGACAAGACAGCGCACGGGGGCGCACCATCCCCAGCGGCACCGCCCTGGCCCTGCGCGCCGCGGAAGAGATAGGCGCCGATTTCGCGGTCACCTCAATGGAGGCGGCGATGATCGCAGCCTTTGTCGCGGAAACCGGCAAACCGTTGACCGCCCCGCAAACCCGCGCCCGCCGACGCAGATCGGCAGCGCAGCGTGCACTGGCTGGCTAGGCCAGCACCCAGAGGCCTGCCTGAAAGGTGACGGGAACCAAGCCTGCGCCCGGGCGTTTGAAAGGCAGACACCCCTGCTGCCCACCCGCTACGGGCTCCCCTTTCAACGACAGGACGCGCGATGCAGACGCCACTTCCCACCCGACCCGATAGCCACGCAGCCAGCCCACCAACCGCGCTGATTGCCCTGCATGACCGCACGCGCGATGCCGTCCGCGGCTTTGTGGTCATGGCTGACAATGCCGAGCCGTCGTTTCAACGCACGGTCCAGACCTTCCTTGCCCTGCACCGGCAACAGTCAGAAACGCTGGCCGGACTGTTGCAAGCGAAGGGCGAAGAGGTATATCCTGACGGCACCTTGATGGGCACCGTGAACGAGATGGTGGTCAAGGTCCGCGCGTTCTTTGATGAGATTGACTCGGACACGCTGGACCAGATCCGCAGTGGCGAAGACTGGATACTGCAAGCCTTTGACGCCGCAATTGCGGAAGAGACCGATCCCGCCACCGTCGCCAGCCTGGGCGCGATGCGGGCTGATCTTGTTCAACTGCAGGCCACAACCTGAGCCCGACTTCCAGGCCCGACTTCTGGGCCCCGCTTCTAGGCCCCGCGCGGAATCGCGAAGTGCCGGATGACAAAACCGGGGCACAATAGCAGCCCCACTTACCTGCCCCACATACCCGATGGAGATTGTCATGACAAATACCCAACCCTCGATGAACGATCTGAAAGAAAAGCTGACCTTGACCGCCGACAAGGCCAAAGAGATGGCGACCTCAGCGCTGGACACCGCAAGCGATGCCGGCCGCACCGTCACCGCCGAGGTGAAGACCCATGCCGCTGACACCCTCGACGCGGTGCGCGACGCCGCCGGGGAAAAGGCAGGCGCGGTCCGCGACACGCTGGTCGATGCGGCGGATCGGCTGGCTGACCGGCTGGTGACCGAAGGCGATGGGTCCACCGGACTGTCGGCGCAGGTTCTGAACGGGCTGGCCGGTGGCGTGGCCACGGTCAGTGACAGCCTGCGCGGCCGGACATTGGGTGACCTCTTGGCCGATGCCCAAGGCTATGCCCGCCGTCACCCCGGCACCTTCGCGGTCGGCGCGGCCATTGCGGGCTTTGCGCTTGCGCGGTTCATCGGGTCCTCGACCCAGCGCGAAGCCACCCGCTACACGGCGGACACCCAAGGCCAGCCGACAGTCGTGAAAGTCCAGCGGGGATGAGCGACGGGTCGCATGATACGGAGTCAGATCGCGGAGCTGATCGCAACGCCGCCGGGATGATGGCGGACGTGCTGGCCGGGGTTGCCCGGCTGGTGCAGGGCGAACTTGCCCTTGCGCGGGCCGAGGCGGCAGAGCGGCTGCGGTCGGTCCAGCAGGCGGTGGTTCACGGCGCGATTGCGGTGGTTCTGGGCATTACGGCCATCAATGCGCTGGCCGCCGCTGCGGTGGCCGGTGTGGTAGCGTTGGGGCTGTCCCCGCCGTGGGCCTCTGTTGCGGTTGGTGGGGTGCTATTTCTGCTGGCCTTCGGCTTTGCCCGTCACGCCAGCCGGTTGCTGCGCGATGCCGCGGACCTGCCCAGTCGCAGCGGTGCCTCGGTTAAGGCCGATGTTGAAACCTTGCAAACATTGATGAGGCGTGATGACCCTGCTTGACCCCACACCCGCAGATATGGCGACGCAAACTCCGGCCGAGATTGCCGCGCGTCTGGACGAGGACCGCGACGCGCTGGCCCAGTCGATCGAAGGGCTGCGCGACCGGCTGACGCCGAATGTGCTGCTGGAAGACGTGATCGGATACGCCCAGTCCAACCTCGCGCCCTACGCCAAGGCGGTGGATGGCGCCGTCAGGGCGAACCCGCTGGCCGCGGTGCTGGCTGGTGCGGCCGTCGCGTGGCTGGTGCTGGGCCGCAAGGGCGGGCCGCATCCAGACGCGGCGCGCGAAGCCCGGACAGAGGCGGCTGCGGCGGCAGCATCAGCGGCCATGGCAGGCTTGATACCGGACAGCGACCTTTCGGCAGAACAGGCCAGTCTGGCTGAGGACTGGATCCTGACCACCCCGGATGCCACCGATGCCCCCCAAGCAGCGGCGCGACCATCCGGTCGCCTGATCGAGGACAGCCCCCTTCTGGCCGCCGGGATCGGCATGGCAATCGGCGCGGCCGTGGGTGCAGCACTGCCCCGCACGGCAGTTGAAGACCGGGTGCTTGGCCCCGACCGTGACCTCCTGTTGGCACAGGCCCGCGCGGTCCTGCGCGAGGAAGAGGCGCGGGTAGCGCAGACCAGCGTGACCTTTGCCACGACGCTGGCCAGCGGTCTGGTCGCCAGTCTGGCCAGCAGTCTGGCCAATACCCTTGCCAGCAGGGTCGCCGCCACCAAGGATGACGCGCCGAAAGACCGCGCCTGACCAAACTGACCTGATGAAGGTGATCTGCGGCAAAATCAGCCCGACTGGGGAACCGCTTTCCAAGCACTGCGTTTCTTCAGTGCGGGTCTGCAGGATGTCCCTCCCTGCGGTCCGGCGCACAGGACGTTTTTTCGTCTTGAGCCAACACTTGCCGCCGATGTGGCCAGTATCTTCAAGTACAGGCCACATCGGCGGAACTTTATCTCAGACGCATCACAATAGCGGGCGACGGTCCAGCGGCTCGGGTGCTGACCCGGCGTAGGTTGCCAGCTTGGCCCGGTCCTTGATCTCAAGCAAGCCATCAACCCAACGAGCCAGACCTGCCTTGCGCAGATCCATCAACGTCTTGTTGGTGTGGACCAGCGACAGGCCAAGCGCATCGGCGAGGTCCTGCTGGCGAAACGCCAAAGGCACCACGCCGTCCTTTTCCAGCCCCACCACCCGCAG
>JBBQVR010000060.1:0-20080 GCA_038211355.1 Rhodobacterales bacterium
GGCGCCAAGTCTGCGGGCGCCAAGTCTGCGGGCGCCAAGTCTGCGGGCGCCAAGTCTGCGGGCGCCAAGTCTGCGGGCGCCAAGTCTGCGGGCGCCAAGTCTGCGGGCGCCAAGTCTGCGGGAGCCAAGTCTGCGGGCGCCAGATCTGTGGGGGCCAGATCTGTGGCGGCCAGATCTTCGGGCGTAAGGTCTGCGGGGGCCAGGTCTGCCTGTTCCGCGCTGCCGGCCACCACATCATCCGCTTCAACGGCCGCCTCTGTGGCTTCGTCCGAGGGCGCGCGCAACAGAGCCTCAAGTTGGGTCAGCGCATCGCTGCGGAACCGGGTGCGGTCCTGATCGGTCAGACCCGCTGGCACAGCGGCGTCCGAGAAATCGTCCAGCGCGGCGGTGGTCAGGGCCTCATCCACGGCCAGCGCGACAGTGACCGGCTCAACGGTGACTGAGTGGCGCACACGGGCAAGTTTGGCGACCACGCCTTCCGGCATGGTGTTGAGCAAGGCAGGCTCAACTGGCGCTGGAGTGGGGGCAACCTCTGCCGCGGGCATTGGCGTGACGGGGGCGGGCGCAGCTTGGGCAGGCGCTGCATCCGCACCATCCTGCGGCCGCAAATGCACACCGTTTTCACGCACACGCGCGTCGACAAGGCGCGACACCTCGCGTTCCGCAATCCGGTGCAGCATGGCGGCATCGGGCTGCGGCGGTTCGGCACCAAAGTACCGATCTTCGGCGGTCAGGTCGCGGAAATACTCGGCAATGGCCTTCATCGTGTTGAAGGGATCATCGAAGCCTTCCAGCGTGCAGCTGAACGTGCCGTAGGACACCGTGAGGATTTTGCTTTCACTGGTCATGACATGACAGCCTTTCGCATTCTTGCACCGCAACACTGAAACACCTAGTGCCCTAATGCATGGACAGACCGGGGTAATTTGATGGATTGATTGTGGCCGGACCCCAAGAAACCTGCCTTAATTGGATACAGTTTTGCATGAAACCCGCTATTGTCCAGACCATACATGGGGTCACCCTTGCCGGTGGCGGGCCGTTCGGCCGTCGTGACCTGTCCCTTTGCCTCGCGCGCGCGCCGGTCGTGGTGGCGGCAGATGGCGGGGCCGACCGGCTTTTGCGGCTTGGGGTGATGCCCGAAGCGGTGATCGGCGACTTTGATTCGCTGTCAGAGGCTGCACGGGCGGCGATCCCGCAGGCGCGGCAGCATCCGATGGCAGAACAGGCCACGACCGACTTTGACAAGGCGCTGCGGTCGGTTGACGCGCCCCTTGTGCTGGCGCTGGGATTTGCGGGGGCGCGGCTGGACCACGGTCTGGCGGCGATGAACACGCTGGTGCAACGGGCGGGGCAACGCTGCATCCTGATCGGGCCGCAGGATGTGGCCTTTGCCGCGCCTGCCAGGCTTGATCTGGCGCTGACGGTGGGCGAACCCCTGTCGCTGTTCCCCATGGGGCCGGTCACCGGGCGGAGCACGGGGCTGGAGTGGCCGATAAAGGGGATCGGCTTTGCGCCAGATGGGACGATAGGCACCTCGAACCGGGTGGTCGCGCGGCAAGTGGTGCTGGAGTTTGACCAGCCCGGCATGCTGGTCATCCTGCCCCGGCGACGGTTGGATGCAGCGATCAGGGCGCTGTCGGCAGCCGGATAAGGCGCGCGGCCAGACGCTCACGGTGGATCATGTAAAGGCCCGACGCGACAATGACGGCAATCCCGGTCCAGGTCATGAGATTGGGGAAATCGCCGAAGATCAGGTAGCCAAGCGCCACGGCAACCACGATCTCGGAATAATGCAACGGGGCCAGCGTGGCTGAGGGCGCAAATTTCAGCGCATAGGTCATTGCCATGTGGCTGACGGCTGCCCAAAAGCCGACGCCCACCAGCCACAACCAGTTCAGGCCTTGTGGCAAAACCGGGTCCAGCGGCGCGATCCCCGATCCGTTGCCCAGCAGCATCACCGGCAGGCACATCAGCAGGCCCGTCCACGAGGTGTGGAACTGCATCGCCACCGGATGCATCCAGGCCGAGATGGCGCGGGTGACCAGCATGTAAAAGGCAAAGAAGAACGCGGTGCCCAAGGGCCAAAGCGCCACCCAGCCGAACGCGGCCAGCGATGGCTGGATCACCAAAAGCGCGCCGCCGAACCCTACCGCGCAGGCCGCAATCCGGCGGGGGCCGACATGGTCACCGAAGATCAGGCTGCCAAGGACCAAAAGGATGAACGGCTCGACAAACGCAATGGCAAGGGCGTCGGCCACCGGCATCACGGCGATGCCGGAGACGAATGAGAAGGTCGACAGGATCAGGAACACCGCGCGTAAAACCGTGAAGGCCAAGGCCCGCCCGGACAGCCGCAGCGACAGGCCCATGATCAGCACGACTGGCAGCATCAAAAGCATCTGCACAAGGAAGCGGGCGGTCGTGATCTGGCCCACGGGAATGCCGCCTTGTGCGGCAAGCTTGGCCGATACGTCCAGAAGCGGCGCTATCATGCAGAAGACAAGCATCAACACGATGCCGCGAAGCGTGGTATCCTTGACCATGACCGTGCCTACCCCGGGGCAAGACCAGCCGCCTGTCTGAAAACGACATGCCGCTGCCATCGCAGGTTTTCAAAAAGAGCGCGTTCCGCGCGAAGGCCTTTTGTCTCGCCTCTGGCGCGCGAAGACGCGCGCCAACCGGCTCGGACGATGGGGGCATTCTGCCCCCAAACCCCCTGCCCAACACCCCCTGCCCAAAACCGCCAGAGAGTAATCTTGCAAAGAGCAAATCAACTTGCCCTTTCTTCAAACACTCCCGCCAGAGGCATCCGGCAGGGTCGCGCGGCGCTGACCCCTGTCAACAGTTCGGGACGTTCACCGCCAGCCCGCCCAGCGACGTTTCCTTGTACTTTTCATGCATGTCCTGCCCGGTCTGCCGCATCGTCTCGATGCAGGCGTCCAGGCTGACAAGGTGCTGGCCATCGCCCCTCAGCGACAGCGAAGCGGCTGAGACCGCCTTGATCGCCCCAAGGCCGTTCCGTTCGATGCAGGGCACCTGAACCAGCCCTTTGACCGGGTCGCAGGTCATGCCGAGGTGATGTTCCAGCGCGATTTCGGCGGCGTTTTCCACCTGTTCGGGGCTGCCCCCCAGCACGGCGGCAAGGCCTGCGGCCCCCATAGCGGCGGCTGAACCGACCTCTGCCTGGCACCCACATTCCGCGCCAGAGATGCTGGCGTTGTGCTTGCACAGGCCCCCGATGGCGGCGGCGGTCAGCAGGAAATCGCCGATCTTCGACACGCTCGCCCCCGGCACATGGTCAAGGTAATAGCGCAGCACCGCCGGCACCACGCCCGCAGCGCCATTCGTGGGCGCGGTGACAACCTGGCCGCCGGCGGCGTTTTCCTCATTCACCGCCATGGCGTAAAGGCTCATCCAGTCGTTGATCGTGTGGGGCGGCGTCTGGTTCAGCCCGCGCTCGGCCATGAGCGCGTCATGGATGCCCTTGGCCCGGCGGCGCACCTTCAGACCGCCGGGCAGGATGCCGGTGCCTTCCATCCCGCGTGAGATGCAGTCGTTCATCACCTGCCACAGGCGCGCAATGCCGGCGTCAATCTCGGCCCCGGTGCGAAAGCGCAGCTCATTCTGGCGCTTCATCTGCGCAATCGACAGGCCCGAGGCATTGGCCATCTGCAACATCTCGGCCGCCGTCTCAAACGGGAAGGGCACATCGGCGCGGGCGCGTGATTTGGAGCCACCTGCCTCGGTCATCTCGGCTGCGGTCAGCACGAAGCCGCCCCCGATGGAGTAGTAGGTTTCCTGCAAGATCACGTCGCCTTGCGCGTCGGTGGCCTTGAGGATCAGGCCGTTGGCATGGCCGGGCAGGGCGGGGCCAAAGTCGAAAAGCAGGTCCTTCAGCGGGTCGAAGTGCAGGGGCGGCAGGCCTGCAACGTCGATGACCTTGGTGTCGCGGATGCGGGCAAAGGCAGCGTCGGCCTTTTCCGCGTCATAGGTCGCGGGTTCAAAGCCCGCGAGGCCCAGGACCGTGGCGCGGTCCGTGGCATGCCCGACCCCGGTAAACGCCAGCGAGCCGTGCAGCGAAGCCCTAAGCCCATGAAACTGGAACGGTGAAGCGCGCATCGTGTCAAGAAACCGCGCGGCGGCGACCATCGGGCCCATGGTATGGCTGGAGGACGGGCCGATGCCGACCTTGAACATGTCGAAAACGGAAAGGAACATCAGACCCTCGGGTTGGTGAAAGGGGTGGGGCCAAGGCCATCGGCATCGGCCACGCGCAAGGCAGCGGGGCGGGATTCATGCGCGGCCAAGACAGCGCGCAGGTTTGGGAAGTCTGCCAGATCAAGGGCATAGGGCGCGGGTGGCAGAAGGATCAGCCAGCGCACCAGAACGCCAATGTAGTAGCCCAGCACACCCGGCTGATCCCCCGACAGCCAGCGTGGATGACGCGACTCGATCAGCGCCTCGATCAGGCCAAGGCGGGCGATAATCTGGGCATGGGCCTCGGCTTGGGCGGCGTCGCTGTTGGCCTCACCGGCCGGGCGGTGGGGGTAGAACATCGCCAGCGCCGCCTGATGCAGCGCGTTCGAGGTGAAGAAAAGCCACGACAGGAAAGCCCCCCGGTCGGGGTCTTGCGGTCCGGGGCCAAGCTGGCCAGGAGTTTGTTCAGCAGCCCGGTCCACCAGCCACAAAAGGATGGCTGCGGTCTCGAAGATCGGGCCATCGGGGGTTTCCAGCGCCGGGATCAGGCCCACCGGATTCACGCGGCGGTAATCGGGGCTGGCCAGCGCGCCACTTTCGATATCGGCCATCGCAAGGGTATGGGGCAGGGCCATCTCTTCCAGCGCAAAGCGGATGATGGTCGAGGCACAGTCGGGCGCGTGGTGCAGGGTCAGGGTCATGCCGGGACCTCGGGCGCGGTATAGGGGTGGGGGCCAAGCCCGTCGTCCAGCGCCACGCGGCGGGCGGCGTCCGTCGCCTCATGCGCGGCAAGGGTGGCGTGCAGCGCGGGGAAGGGGGCCAGGCTGAAGCGCCAGCTTGGGTCTTCGGGCAGATAGGTGGCCCAACGCAGCAAGATACCAAGGTAATGCCCCAGCGCGGGCTGTGCCGGGGTCAGCCAGCGCGGGGCCCTGGTGGTGATCAGCGCCTCAAGCTGTGCGGCCTGTTCTGTCAGCCGTTCCAGCGCCAGATGGGCCACCTCATCCGCAGCACCTGGGCCAGCCAACCGGTCAGGGTGGATCAGCGCCATCACCGTGGTGTGGACGGTGTTTGAGGTGAACATCAGCCAGGACAGAAACGCCGCCCGCGCGGGGTCGGTCGGGGCCGGGGCCAGACCGCCATGGCGCGCGTTCAGCCAGAGCAGGATCGCGGCGGTCTCGAACATCGCACCGTCAGGGGTGACCACGGCCGGGATCAGCCCCAACGGGTTCACCGCGCGAAAGGCGGGCGCGTCGAAATCGCCCGCGTCCCAGTCCATCAGGTGCAGCTGGTAGGGCTGGCCCTGCTCTTCCAGCGCCAGCCGGATGATGGAGGAGGCCCAGTCGGGGATATGGTAAAGTGTCAGGGTCAATACACGCTGCCTTCCGGGGGGTTGGGCTGTTCTGCCTTGGTAAAAGGGTGGGGGCCAAGGCCTTCGGCCCGTGCGATCACCGGCGTCTCAACCCGCGCCTCTTGCGCTTCGGCCAGGGCGAGCAAGGCCGGGTAAGCGGCCAGATCAAACCAACGCGGGGCGTTGGGCGGGTAAAGCGCGCTCCACCTTGTCAGGGTGACTGTATAGGAGCCCAGGGGTCGGCCTGCCGCGAAGAGGGCCGGGTTGCGCTGTGCGGCGGCGTCCAGCAGCGCGAAATGACCCCGCATCCGATCTGTCAGAATGACGTGGTGCCCGGGATGGGCATCTGCCGGGCAATACTGGTGCGGGTAAAAGATCTGGCGCAGGTCGGCATGGGCAGAGTTCGACAGATAGAACAGCCATTTGAGGAATACCCCCCGATCCGGCGACTGCGGTCCGGGGCCAAGCTGGTGCATGTCGGTCAGCCACAAGAGGATCGCCCCGGTTTCCGAGATCGGCCCCTGTGGCGTTTCCAGCGTGGGGATCAGGCCCGTCGGGTTCAGCGCGCGGTAGGCAGGGGCGTCGTGCTGTCGCCTTGCCCGGTCGACCAGCGCCGTCTGATAGGGGATGCCCGCCCCGTCCAGCACAAGGCGGATCACAAGCGAGGCGTTGTCTGGGGCATAGTGCAGTCTGTACATTGGCTACCCTTGGGGTCAGGCGCAAACCCTTGCGCAATCCTTGCCGCGTTGCAGGGCGAAAAGCGACCCCCTGCTGCCATTTGTGCGCATCTATGGGTCTTGGGTAAGGGCCGGGTTCCCGCGCCGGCGTTGTTAGCCGAATGGCAACCACGGCTGGGGAAGGGTGGGTCCGTCACACCCGTTTCGGGGCCAAATGGGGGAAACCATGGTCAAGGTCATGGCAGGAGTGCTGCGGCTTATCCTGATGCTGCAATCAGTGCGCGCCGACACCGCTGCGCCTTTGGCAGACGCCATGCGCAAGGACCCCGACTGGTTTCGCACCATGGCCGAAGGCGTGATCGCGGGCTTTGGCGGCCCCACGGGCCTGCCGCCCGCCGGCATCGAGGATCACATCATTCTGCCGCGCGCCGCTGCCCGCGCGGGGGCCATGCGGCGGCTTCTGGCGATGGACCTTGATAACGGGCACCGTCACACGGGATGAGCTTGGCGTCACCCTGCGCGCCGCCAGCGCCTTGGCGCGGGGGGCTGAGGCCGCAGTCCTGCGCACGCTTATCTCGCTGGACGCAGATATCTCGCTGGACGCAGACCAGGATGGCGCGCTGACGCTGGTGGAATTGCGCCAGGCCATGCTGCGGCTGGATGAGGTGACCTGAGCCCTTTTGCACCCCCCGTCCGCCTGCAAAGTCGCGAAAAACCCTTGCCCAGCTTGGCCGGATGGATCAGAACCCTCTCGCCCTTGGGGAACCTTTGCGCTATGCGATATGCCAAAGAACGGGAGTGCTGCCATGACCGCCGAGCTTTCGCCCATCGACAAGGCCAAATACGTGGCCGCCCGAAAATCGGTGGATTTCGTTGAGTCCGGGATGAAGCTGGGCCTTGGCACCGGATCAACCGCCGCCTGGATGGTGCGCTGTCTGGCCGAACGCGTCCGCAATGAGGGGCTGAAGGTCACTTGTGTCGCCACCTCGCGCCGGACGGCGGACCTCGCGCGGGAACTGGGCGTGCCGATTGTTGGCATGGATGACATCAAGTGGCTGGACCTGACCATCGACGGCGCAGATGAATTTGACCCCAACCTGAACCTGATCAAGGGCGGCGGGGCGGCCCTTTTGCAGGAAAAGATCGTCGCCACCGCCAGCGACCGGATGATCGTGATCGCCGACGCCGCGAAAGAGGTGGCGCAGCTGGGGGCCTTCCCCCTTCCGGTTGAAGTGATCGGTTTTGGCTGGCAGACCACCAAGGCCCTGATCGAAGAAACGCTTTACAGTCTGGATGTGCTGAACCGCGACGTGACTTTGCGGATGGACAAGAGCCTTCCTCTGCGCACCGATGAGGGCAACCTGATCCTTGACCTCAACCTGCGCCGCATCGGCAATCCGCGCCAGCTGGCGCTGGTTCTGAACCAGATTCCGGGCGTGGTGGAAAATGGTCTTTTCATCGACATTTGCGACATTGTGGTGATCGGCCATGGCGATGGCCGGGTCACTGTGCGTGACATCAACACCGGCCGGGTTGAAGACGGGTCGGTTGACCTGGCGCAAAGCGCCAATATCTTCGCCGATCTGGGGGACTGACCCTTTGACCTTTGACTATGATCTTTTCGTCATCGGCGGCGGGTCGGGCGGGGTGCGCGCGGCGCGCATCGCCTCGGGCGAATACGGGGCGAAGGTGGGTCTGGCCGAGGAAAGCCGCATGGGTGGCACCTGCGTCATCCGCGGCTGCGTGCCGAAAAAGCTGATGGTCTTTGCCAGCGGTTTTCCCACGGTCTTTGAAGATGCCAAGGCCTACGGCTGGGACGTGACCGCCAGCGCCTTTGACTGGACGGCCTTCCGCACCCGGCTTGAGGCGGACCTTGACCGGCTTGAGGGCGCGTATCGCAACACGCTGACCAACGCAGGCGTCACGATCCATGACGCGCGGGCGACGCTGGTTGACGCGCACCGGGTGCGGCTGGCCGGCGGCGAAGAGTTTACCGCCCGCCACATCCTGATCGCCACTGGCGGTTGGCCTTTCGTTCCCGAAATTCCGGGGGCGAACCTTGCGGTTACGTCAAATGAGATATTCCATCTTGAGGCGCTGCCAAAGCGCGCGCTGATTGTCGGCGGCGGCTATATTGCCAGCGAATTTGCCTGCATCCTGAACGGCTTGGGCGTCAAGGTCTGCCAGTTCTACCGGGGTGCGCAAATCCTGCGCGGGTTCGATGATGAAGCGCGTGGCCATGTGTCAAACGCCATGCGCACCGACGGGATCGACATCCACTGCGGCACCGATGTGATGCGGCTGGAAAAGACCGAAACCGGCATCCGCGCTGTGGCGACGGACGGCACGGAGCGTGAGTTTGACCTGGTGATGTATGCCACCGGGCGCAGGCCCAATACTGACGGCCTTGGACTTGAACCGCTTGGTGTGCTGCTGGGCCGTCAGGGCCAGATCGTCGTGGACCGTTTCAGCCAGACGGCGGTTCCTTCGATCTTTGCCGCAGGCGATGTGACGGGCCGGATCAACCTGACCCCGGTCGCCATCCGCGAAGGGCACGCCTTTGCCGACACGGTCTTTGGCGGCAAACCCACGGCGTTTGATCACGAACTTGTCGCCTCGGCCGTCTTTACCCAGCCTGAGATGGGATCAATCGGCCTGACAGAAGAGGCCGCGCGCGAGCAGGAGCCGATCGAGGTTTACGCCACCGCCTTCCGTCCCATGAAGACCGCCTTCGCCGGCCGGCCCGACCGCGTGATGATGAAGCTGATCGTCAGTCAGGCCACCCGAAAGGTCCTGGGCTGCCACATCGTGGCCCCCGAGGCGGGGGAGATGATCCAGCTTGCCGCCATCGCAATTCGCATGGGGGCGACCAAGGAAGACTTTGACCGGACCTGCGCCGTTCATCCGACAATGGCCGAAGAGCTGGTCACGATGCGCAAACCGACAAGAAACGCCTGAAGAAAACTGGCTGTGGCATGATGGCCGCTTGATTTTGCGGCCAAGATGACCAGCTAAGGCAAGAGTTAAAAGAGAGGTTCTGATCGATGGCAGGAAGTGGCGGTCCGTGGGGCGGCGGTGGCGGCTCGGGCGGGGACGACCGGAACAAGGGCAACGGCGAGGAAGATGATCGTCGGGGCGGGCGGCGCGGTGAGACCGGGCCGCAGATTCCGGAAATCGACCAGCTGGTGAAGCGCGGGCAGGAACAGCTGCGTGTGCTCATGGGCGGGCGTGGACGGGGCGGTAACGGTGGCGGCGGCGGCCCGGGTGGCAGCGGCGGTTCAGGTGGCCCGGTGATCACGCGGCAGGGCATTGCGCTGGGCGCATTGGCGCTGGTGGCGGCGTGGTCGTTCATGTCGTTCTACACGGTTCGTCCGGAAGAACGCTCGGTCGAGCTTTTCCTTGGCGAAGCTTCGGGCATCGGCAACCCCGGCCTGAACTTTGCACCCTGGCCCATCGTGACCTATGAAAAGGTCCAGGTGACCGGCGAACGGACAACGGAAATCGGTACCGGTGATGCCGGCAGCGCAACCGGCCTGATGTTGACGCGTGACCAGAACATCGTCGACATCGGTTTCCAGGTGGTGTGGAACATCGCCGATCCGGAGCTGTTCCTGTTCAACCTTGCCGACCCCGAGGACACGATCCGCGCGGTCAGCGAAAGTGCCATGCGTGACATCGTGGCGCGGTCCGAACTGTCGCCGATCCTGAACCGCGACCGGGGCGTGATTGCCGCGGATGTGCAATCGCAGGTGCAGACCACGCTGGACAGCTACAACGCCGGCATCAGCGTGATCCGTGTCAACCTGCAGCGTGCCCAGCCCCCGCGAGAGGTGCTTGACGCCTTCCGCGAAGTGCAGGCCGCGCAGCAGCAGCGCGACACGCTGGAAAGCGAAGCCGACGCCTATGCCAACCGGGTGACCGCTGGCGCACGTGGTGCGGTGGCACAGCTTCTGGAAGAGGCCGAAGCCTATCGCGCCCAAGCCGTAAACGCAGCCCAGGGTGAGGCCGCGCGCTTCATCTCGGTCTATGACGAATACATCAAGGCGCCGGAAGTGACCCGGCGGCGGCTCTATCTGGAAACGATGGAACGCGTTTTCAGCGGCATGAACAAGGTCATCCTTGATGGCGTGTCGGGCGGCGACGCCGGGCAGGGGGTCGTGCCATTCCTGCCCTTGAATGAACTTGGTGGCCGTGCCTCCGCCCCACAAGGCGCTGGCGCCACGACGACGGGAGGGACCAACTGATGCGTGTGATTTATATTCTTCCCGTGCTGGCCATCCTGCTGGTGGCGGCGCTGTCGTCGGTTTTCATCGTCGACGAACGCAAGAAGGCGCTGGTGCTTCAGTTCGGCCAGGTCAAACAGGTCAAGCAAGAGCCCGGACTTGGGTTCAAGCTGCCCTTCATTCAGGACGTGGTCTATTACGACGACCGCATCCTTGGCCTGCCCACTACCCCGATCGAAGTCACCATGCTGGATGACCGACGTCTGGTGGTCGATGCCTTCGCGCGTTGGCGGATCACGGATCTGGTCCGCTTCCGCGAAGCCGTAGGCACCGGGGCCGAAGCGCAGGCGCTGCGGCGGCTGGAAAGCATCGTGAACCCGGCGATTCAGGAAGTCCTGGGTTCGGTGCCATCGAACCGGGTGCTGTCGGAAGACCGCACCTCGTTGATGAACCAGATCCGCGACATTGCCCGTCGGCAGGCTGCGAACCTTGGGATCGAAGTGGTGGACGTTCGTCTGACCCGTACCGACCTTCCCGAGCAGAACCTCGAGGCGACCTTCAACCGTATGCGCGCCGAACGTCAGCGTGAGGCGGCCGACGAAATCGCCCGTGGTGGCGAAGCGGCGCAGCGGGTGCGGGCGACGGCAGACCGGACGGTGGTCGAACTGACCTCGGACGCGCGCCGCCAGGCTGACGTGATACGCGGTGAGGCGGACGCCGAACGCAACGGCCTTTTGGCCGCAGCCTTTAGCCGCGATCCGGAGTTCTTTTCGTTCATCCGTTCGCTGACGGCCTACGAGACGGCGCTGCGGGGCGACAACTCCAGCATCGTGATGCAGCCCGACAGCGAGTTCTTTGATTATCTGCGGTCGGAACGTGCCCCCTCAGCTCGGGAACCGGAAGTGGCACCCGCAACGCCATGAGCTTTGTGGCGCTTGCCATCGGACTTGTCCTTGTGGTTGAGGGGCTGGCGCTTGCGCTGGCCCCTCGACGCATGGAGGACGCGTTGCGGGCGCTCGCTGCCCTCAGCCCGGATCAGCGGCGGGCCATAGGGCTTGGCGCGCTGGCGCTTGGGGTGCTTTTGGTCTGGCTGTCGCGCACGGCATGACAAATGCATTCACTTCCCCTTGATGCCGTGTGTCGGGGTTTGCAATATGCGCAAGCTTCACTAACTGTTCGGTCATAACCCGTCTTGGCGCGCTGGCGATCCAGCCTGACCATGACCGATCCCCGAACAGGAGTTCGCATCGTGCCCGACCTTACCCCTTCGATTCGTACCGCGCTCCGTTCCAGCTCGCTTTTGGCGCTGGTCCTGGGCTTTGGGCTGGCCATCGCCCCGGTGCCGCCCGCCCTGGCTTTCGGGGCCCCGGAAAGCTTTGCCGATCTGGCAGAACAGATCAGCCCCTCGGTCGTGAACATCACCACATCGGCGCTGATCGCGGCCCCGGCCGATGGCATGCCCATGGTGCCAGAGGGCAGCCCGTTCGAAGATTTCTTCGATGACTTCAACAACCGTGGGGACAATGGCCCACAACGGTCCGAGGCGCTGGGGTCCGGCTTTGTGGTGTCCGAGGACGGCTACATCGTGACCAACAACCACGTCATCGAAGGTGCCGATGAAATCACGATCGAGTTCTTTTCGGGCAAGAAACTGCCCGCGAAACTGGTGGG
The DNA here is from genome assembly GCA_038211355.1 of Rhodobacterales bacterium. Classification (GTDB taxonomy): domain Bacteria; phylum Pseudomonadota; class Alphaproteobacteria; order Rhodobacterales; family Rhodobacteraceae; genus Tabrizicola. The sequence goes on from JBBQVR010000060.1 coordinate 12,120, forward strand.
CACCGACCCAAAGACCGACATTGCGGTCTTGAAGGTCGAGGTGGGTGAACCCTTGCCCTTCGTGACCTTCGGCAACTCTGACCTGATGCGTGTGGGCGATTGGGTGATGGCGATGGGCAACCCCCTTGGCCAAGGCTTTTCGGTCAGCGCCGGCATCGTTTCTGCCCGCGGGCGTGAGTTGCAGGGGACCTATGACGACTTCATTCAGACCGATGCGGCGATCAACCGCGGCAACTCTGGCGGGCCCTTGTTCAACATGGACGGTCAGGTGGTGGGCGTGAACACCTCGATCCTGTCGCCGAATGGCGGGTCAATCGGGATCGGGTTCTCGATGTCGTCTAATGTGGTCACCAAGGTGGTCGCCCAGTTGCAACAGTTCGGCGAAACCCGGCGCGGCTGGCTGGGTGTCCGCATCCAGGACGTGACCCCCGACGTGGCTGAGGCGATGGGCCTTGCCGAAGCCTCGGGCGCGCTGATCACCGACGTGCCGGAAGGCCCGGCGCTGGACGCTGGGCTGGTGGCGGGCGACGTGATCACCCGCTTTGACGGCCAGCCCGTCAGCGACGCGGGCGATCTGACCCGCCGCGTGGCCGACGCACCGATTGGTGAGGCTGTGCCGGTGATCATCCAGCGCGACGGCCGCACGGAAACGCTGCAAGTCACCCTTGGCCGCCGTGAAGAGGCTGAGGCGGTGACGATGCCCGCCTCGGCCCCCGCCCCCGAAGCCCCGCGTGAGATGGAGACGCTCGGCCTGACCCTGGCGCCTCTTGACGCTGACATGCGCGACCGTCTGGGGCTTGAAGCCTCGACCGAAGGGTTGATGATCCTGAACGTCGATCCAGCCTCGGAAGCCTTCACCAAGGGCCTGCGCGAAGGGGATCTGATCACCGAAGCCGGTCAGCAAAAGGTGGTGCGCTTGCAGGACCTGGAAGACATGATCGCCGAAGCCAAAGGGGCAGGGCGCGAATCCATCCTGCTCTTGATCCGCCGGGGTGGCGACCCGCGCTTTGTGGCGCTGTCGATCCAGTAAGGTACGGCGTCAGGGCCATGCATGGCGGCGAGGACCCCCTCGCCGCCATTTTCTTTGGGAACCGCAGCTGCCGACAAAGGCTCCGGTGCGATTTCTTTCAAGAAATCGGCCCCGCTCTCAGGGTTGGTCGCCCGCCCGGACGCCATCATGGCGAAAGCCGGGGTCCAAAAGCCGGTCGAGGAGCGGCGACAGATCCTCGATCATCTCCGCCACCACATGCACCACCCCCGCCTCACGTTGCAGCTTGCCGGTGACGCGCAACAGCCGCCCGGCAATCACCGCGCGCCGGAAGCGTTCATAAATGCTGGCCCAGACCACCACGTTGCAGGTGCCCGTCTCATCCTCAAGTGTGACGAAGATCACGCCCTTGGCGGTTCCGGGGCGTTGGCGCACCAGCACCAGCCCCGCCACAGTGACCCGCGCGCCCGCAGGCGGTTCCATCAGCCGCGCTGCAGGCAGGGCGCGCGGCGGGCGCGGCCAGTCAGATCCGTATCGGTCCAGCGGGGCAGGAGGTGTCATGAGAACATAAATAGAACAAGCCCCGCGCAAAGCAAGTCCTTCGGCCCGTCCCGCCCCCCTCTGGCAAAGCCCGGCAAACTCGCCTATGTCATGGGAAACGACCCTAGCGAGGCAGCGATGGCGAAGATCACTTATGTGGAACACAGCGGCAAGGAACATGTGGTCGACGTGGCCAATGGCCTGACCGTCATGGAAGGTGCGCGCGACAACGGCATTCCGGGGATCGAGGCCGATTGCGGCGGCGCCTGCGCCTGTTCCACCTGCCACGTCTATGTCGATCCGGCCTGGGTGGAAAAGCTGCCGAAGAAGGACAGCATGGAAGAAGACATGCTCGATTTCGCCTGGAAGCCTGATCCGGTCCGGTCGCGTCTGACTTGCCAGCTCAAGGTGTCCGACGCGCTGGACGGCTTGCGCGTGCAGATGCCGGAAAAGCAGATCTGATGCGGGCGGGGCTGGCACCCTTGCTGGCCCAGGCCTTTGCGGTCCTGACACTGGCAGCCGTGGTTCTTGCACCCTCGCCGGCCAGCGCCCGCACGCCCTTGCCCGTGCAGGCGGTGGTCGAGGCAAAGCTGATTCAGCCAACCGACCGCTATTCCCATGGCGTCCTTGGCGACGCGCTGGAATGGGGCGGCCTGCGGCTGACGGTGGACACCTGCCCGCCCTGCGCCGACCGGCGGCTGACCGTGCTGACCATTACCCTGCCGCCATCCCGGGTGTTTGAGGATATCATCGCCCGCGTCGCCGATGTGACTAGCGATGGCCTGGCCGAGGTAGTGGTGGTCGAGACTGATCTGAAGCGTGGTGCATCGCTTGCGGTCTATGACGCCTATGGCCGACGCATTGCCACCCCCTTCATCGGCCAGCCCAACCGCTGGCTGGCCCCCGCCGGAATCGCCGATTTCGATGGCGATGGGCAGGTCGAGATCGCCTATGTGGACCGTCCCCATCTGCTGGCGGACCTCGTCCTTGTCCGGCTGGAGGGGGACCGGCTGGTCGAAACTCTTCGGCTGCCAGACCTGACCAACCACCGGATCGGCGATGACTTCATCTTTGGCGGCCTGCGCGACTGTGGTCAGGGGCCGGAACTGGTGCTGGCCTCAACAGACTGGACCCGCCTGATGCGCGTCCGGGGGGGCGTGGTCAGCGATGCAGGCCCGATGCCGCCGCGCACCGACCGCCCCGTGCCGCCCTGCTGATCAGTCCTGGGGCTTGGTCAGCCGGTCAGCCTTCTTGCGCACCAGAACCGTGCGCAGATCATGCATCGCCAGCAAAAGCACATCCGTCACCGCGTCCAGCTGGGCATCGCTGGCGCGAGATTGCGCCCATTGGGTCGTCAGGTTCAGATGATCGGCGGCGCGCAGGATGTCATCCACCTCACGGGTGCCCAGCAGCGATTGGCGCGCTTGCAGCCAATCGTTGATCGCCGCCAGATCGGCTTTGGACAACACCTCATCACCGTGCGGCTTGATGTTGCCGTTCTTGACGTTGACGGTGGCGATCTCGTCCATCTCGATCCGGCGCTGACGGTTTTCCGTGCTGAGGCGAAAGACCACAGCCCCGTTTTCGCGCACCCGGAAGTAGTAGTCGGGAAGGTCAGCCGTCATTGCCGCAGTCACCTGTCACTTGTCATGCCTTGCCCCGGACAGCCCGGACTGCGGCCCCCTTATTCCTTTCGGACTGCGGGGCAATCGTCAACCCGCATCACCGACGCGACCACCCTGCCGGTTAAACCAGCGTCGCGCAAAAGCGCTGGATGCGGCTGCACGCCTCGCGCAAGGTTTCGTCACTGGTGGCATAGCTGATGCGAAAGTTCGGCGACAGCCCGAAGGCCGCGCCGAACACCACAGCAACGCCGGTTTCCTCCAAGAGGGCCGTGGCAAACACTTCATCATTGGTGATGATCGTGCCGGCAGGCGTGGCCTTGCCGATGCAGCCGGAAATGTCGGGATAGACGTAGAACGCCCCTTCCGGCTTTGGGCAGCGGATGCCCTTGGTCTGGTTCAGCATCGACACCACCAGATCCCGCCGCCGTTCAAAAAGCTTGCGGTTGGGGGCCAGAAAATCCTGCGGCCCGCTCAGGGCCTCAAGCGCTGCATGCTGGCTGACCGAACAGGGGTTTGAGGTGGACTGGCTTTGGATCGTGCCCATCGCCTTGATCAGCGCCACCGGTCCGGCTGCATAGCCGATCCGCCAGCCGGTCATCGCATAGGCCTTGGAGACGCCGTTGCAGGTCAGCGTGCGGTCATACAGGCCGGGCTCTACCTCGGCCGGGGTGCAGAATTCGAAATCGTCGAACACAAGGTGTTCATACATGTCATCCGTCATCACCCAGACATGGGGATGGCGCATCAGCACATCGGTCAGCGCCTTCAACTCGGTCCGGGTATAGCCAGCACCTGTCGGGTTCGACGGGCTGTTGAAGATGAACCACTTGGTCTTGGGGGTGATCGCGGCCTCAAGCTGGTCTGGCGTCAGTTTGAAATTGGTGTCGATCCCGCATTCCACGGCCACCGGGGTGCCACCGGCCAGCAGCACCATGTCGGGATAAGACACCCAGTAGGGCGCAGGGATGATGACCTCATCCCCCGGATTGCAGGTCGCCATCAGCGCGTTGTACAGGATCTGCTTGCCGCCGGTCCCGACGCTGACCTGCGCGGGCGTGTAGGTCAGCCCGTTCTCCATCAGGAACTTGGCGCAGATTGCAGCCTTCAGCTCGGGAATCCCATCCACCGCTGTATAGCGGGTCTTGCCCGCGTCAATCGCGCGCTTGGCCGCCTCGCGGATGTTCAGGGGCGTGTCGAAATCAGGCTCACCAGCGCCCAGGCCGATCACATCCTTGCCCTCGGCCTTCAGCGCCTGCGCCTTGGAGGTGACCGCGATGGTGGGCGACGGTTTGACCCGTGCCAGAGTGTCGGACAGAAAGGCCATTCGGGGTAAACTCCGGCAGATGGTTTGCGGTTTCCGGCTGCATGTCTTAGGGTTGGCCCCCTACGGACACAAGCGGTATCGCAGGAAGGATGGACAGGATGGCGGAAACCAGCACCTGGTTTGCAGCGGATGTGGCAACCTTTGGTGACCGGCTGGCCGGGGCGCGTGATGCAGCCGGGCAAAGCCAGGAAGACCTGGCCCAACGGCTTGGTGTCCGGCTGACGACGCTGCAGGCCTGGGAAGATGACATGGCCGAGCCGCGCGGCAACCGGCTGCAAATGCTGGCCGGAATGCTGAACGTCTCTCTGGCCTGGCTTCTGACGGCAGAGGGCGATGGCATTTCCATCCCCGAGGCTGAGGTGTCGGCCCTGCCCCCGGCGGTCGAGGGGGCGCTTGCCGATCTTCAGCGCCTGCGCGCGCAGGCGTTGGCCCTTGCCGATGCGGTCGGGCAGGCCGAAAAGCGCTTGCGGCAGGTGTTGCGGCAGGTGGAGGCATGACAGGCGCCATGTTGACGGCAGAGACGACCGAGGCGCGCCTCAAGCGGATGCGGATGCGGTCCTGGCGGCGCGGCACCAAAGAAATGGACCTGGTCCTTGGCCCCTGGGCCGACCAGCACCTTGCCACGCTGGGCGATGACACCCTGGCGATCTATGAAATCCTTCTGGAAGAGAATGATCAGGATCTGATGGCCTGGATCCTGGGCCAGTCCCCCCCGCCCGAGCCGATTGCCGGGCTTTTGGGCCAGATTGCCAGCTATGCAAGCATGCGGTTGCGGTCGCTGCGGTAACCAGATCCGAAGAAATCGTCACGAGTTTACGGAATGTTTGCCGTTTGTGCTGATTCTGTCCCCCGATGTAACGGTGGAGGAACGGCATGACTCACCAAGACCCGCTGCTGGACGGATCGCTGCGCGCGTTCCTGTCCTGCTATCTTGACAACCTCGCCTTGGTGGAACGGCTGCACCGCTTGCTGCTGGACGTGATCAAGGATGAATTCGAACGGCTGGGGATCCTTGAGATCAACTCGGTCCAGGCCCTGCTGCTGTTCAACATCGGCGAGAATGAGGTGACCGCCGGTGAATTGAAATCGCGCGGCTATTACCAGGGCTCAAACGTCAGCTACAACCAGAAAAAGCTGGTGGAACTGGGCTACATGCACCATCAGCGGTCGGAAATTGACCGCCGGTCGGTGCGGGTGCGGCTGACCGAAAAGGGCCGCCATGTGCGCGCCATGCTGACAGAGCTTTTTGCCCGCCACGCCGAAGGCATGGAACGGCGCGGGCTGATTGACGCCTCGGGCATGGATGACATCAACACCTCGCTGCGGCGGATGGAACGGTTCTGGACCGAACAGATCCGCTATATCTACTGATGGGGTTGCAGGGTCAGTTGACCTTGCGACCCGGCAGAAAGGGCAGGGGGGCCACGGGCAACCCGTCCTCGATCATCTTGCGGGCGTCCTCGGGGCCGGCCTCTCCGTGGATCGAGCGTTCCGGGGCGTCGCCTTCGTGGATGCGCCGGGCCTCGGTGGCAAAGTTCATCCCCACGTATTCCGAGTTTTCGGCAATCTGCTTGCGCAGAGCGGCAATCGCGGCCTCAAGGTCACTGGTGGGCTCTCGCAGGTTTGGTGCTGCGTTCGGCCCTGTAGTCGGCCCTGTCGTCGGTGGGGGGCTGTCGTTGGACGTGCGCGCCGGGCGCAGGGTGGGGGCCATCAGGTCCTTTTCAACCGCAGTCGCGCCACAGACAACGCAGGACAGCTGTCCACCCGCCTGCAGCGCCGCAAAGGCAGCCGCATTCTGAAACCAGCTGTCAAAGCGGTGCCCCGCCGCGCATTTCAAGGTGTAGCGGATCATCGGTCGGTCCTGTCGTCGTCGCCTTACTCGCCTGAACCTAAGGACCGGCGGCCCAAGGTCAATGCCGCAAGCCGCGCCTCAGCGTTTCCGCCGGGGCTGGCCGCGCCTTGCAGCCGCGTCACCCTCGCCGGCAATGGGGGCCGCGCGGCCCTGAACCGGGGGCACAAAGCCCGCGATCAGCGTGCCAAGGTCGGGTTCATTCACCATGGTCGCGGCAATGTGCTGGGGCGCCCATTGGCGGGTGCGTTCCTTGGCCTCGGGGAACTTGTCCGCCTCACGCTGCACCCGCAACCCGTAGACGGCGACCGCGCACTGCACCTGCGCCACCACCGTCAGGCATTTCTGATAGCCATAGCGCCCAAGGCAGACCGGCTCCATCACGCCCTCGACGCCGGCCTCTTCCCACGCCTCTTGCGCGGCGGCGGCTTCGGGGGCCAGGCCCGGCATTGGCCAGCCTTTGGGGATGACCCAGCGCCCGGTATCGCGGCTGGTGATCAACAGCACCTCGACCCCGGCTTGCCCGCTGCGCCAGCAAAGGGCGCCATATTGCATCCGCGCCCCTGACGGGTCAGTCGCCAATGCCGCGATCTTGTCTTGCGATCCCATGTTTCTGCCCATTTGGCCGCCCGGTTCCGGGTCTGGCCCCTGCTCAATTGCCTCCACGGCAATATGGCATGGATTTACCTGAAATCACAGGGATGTGCCGGATATTTGACGGAAAAACATCGCGGATTACCTTACATGCGTGGGTAAATGCGGAAAGGTCGGGCAAATGCGTGCGCTTCTTGTCGTATATGTGGTGGCGGTGGCGGGTCTGGCGGCAAGCTGGATGCCCCTGCAGGCGGCTGAACCCTTCCGCTTCGCCTCGATCGACGGGGGTGAGATTGCCCTGTCCGACTTCGCGGGCAAGCCGGTTCTGGTGGTCAACACCGCCTCGCTTTGCGGATACGCCGGGCAGTTTGACGGGCTGCAGGCGCTGCATGAACGCTTTGGCCCCGATGGCGTGCTGATCCTGGCCGTGCCGTCGGATGACTTCAACCAAGAGTTGGCGGATGAGGCGGCGGTCAAGGAATACTGCGCCCTTACCTTCGATCTGACCCTGCCCATGGCCGAGATTACGCCTGTGCGCGGCAGCAATGCCCACCCCTTTTATGCCTGGGTCCGCGGGGAAACCGGTTTTGCCCCGCGCTGGAACTTCAACAAGGTGCTGTTGGCCCCTGATGGCAGCATCGACGCCACCTTTGGCTCGGGGGTTGAGCCGGAAAGTGACCAGATCGCCGGCCGGATTGAGGCGATGCTGCAGTGAACGCAAGCCCCCCGCCTGCCCTTGCAGGTGCGGCCCCCCTGTTCATCGGGTCCGAGGTTTATCGCGGCTCTTCTTACGGGCCCGCACATCCACTGCGCGTGGCCCGCGTGTCCACCGTGATGGACCTGTCGCGCGCCCTGGGCTGGTTGCCGCCTGACCAGTTCCGCACCAGCCCCTGCGCCAAGCCCGCCGCCCTGCAGCTGTGGCATGACCCCGACTACATCGCCGCCCTGCAACAGGCCGAGGCGACGGGTGAGGCCACGCCCGACATGCGCAGCCGCTTTCACCTTGGCACCCTGTCAAACCCGGTGTTCCCGCAGGTTTAC
>JBBQVR010000061.1:0-20013 GCA_038211355.1 Rhodobacterales bacterium
AGCGCGGGCTTCCTCGGGGATCAAGGACAGCAGTTCCGCCATTGCGGCGGCGTCGGGCGTGCGGCCAAGGACGTGGAGACCGTCGGTGATCAAGGCACCTTCGGTTTCCAGCAGTTTCAGCCACAGAGTGTCGATGTCGCCGACCAGATCGACCGCGCGGGCCTGCTCTACCGCAAGGGCGGCGAGTTCGGAGTAATCGTTCGCCTCGGCCTCAGTGGCGCGCAGCCGGGTGAGGGTGTCCTTCAGGTCCACCAGACCCTTGTAAAGGCCAGCCCGTGCCAGCGGCGGGGTCAGGTGCGTGACCGTCACCGCATTCGACCGGCGCTTGGCAAGCGTCGCCTCGGACGGGTTGTTGGCGGCGTAAAGATAGACGTTCGGCAGGTTGCCGATCAGCCGGTCGGGCCAGCAGTTGGAGCCGACCCCGGCTTGCTTGCCCGGCATGAACTCCAAGGCGCCATGCATGCCGAAGTGCAGCAGGACATCGGCCCCGAAATCCTCACGCATCCAGCGGTAGAAGGTGGTGAAGGCATGGGTCGGCGCGAAGCCCTTTTCGAACAGAAGGCGCATTGGGTCGCCCTCATAGCCGAAGACCGGCTGGAGGCCGACGAAGACATTGCCGAACTGGCAGCCCAGCACATGCACGCCGCGCCCGTCGGTCTGGATGCGGCCGGGGGCGGGGCCCCAGGCGGCCTCAACCTCGGCCAGCCAGGGGGTCTTGGCGACGATCTCGGCGGCGGAAACGGTGGTGTGGACATTGGCAGGCTGGCCATGACGGGTGGCGTTGCCTTTCAGGACAGCCTCGCGCAGGGCCTCGACGCTGTCGGGGGGCGTCAGATCGTAGCCTTCGGCTTTCAGCGCGTGCATCGTATTGAAAAGGCTTTCAAACACGCCAAGGTAGGCGGCGGTGCCAGCAGCCCCTGCGTTCGGGGGAAAGCCGTAAAGCACGATGGCCAGCTTGCGTGTCGCCACCGCCGACCGGTGCAACCGGGCCAGACGCGCGACCTTGTCAGCCAGCGCCTCGATCCGCTCGGGGCAGGGCGACATCGCGCGGGTCTCAGCCGCCTCAACGGTCGCAGGCTTGCACATCCGTCCGCAGCCATTGCAGCCTTCGGGATCATGGCGGCCTGCAAAAACGGTGGGGTTGGTCGCGCCATCAATCTCGGGCAGCGCGATCAGCATGGTGGTCTCGACCGGGCCAAGGCCACCGGACGCTGCCTGCCACTGGCGCAGGCTCTGGAACTCCAGCGGGTGCGCCGCGATATAGGGCACGTCCAATGCTGTCAGCGCGGCAACAGCCGCCGGGCTGTCGTTATAGGCCGGGCCACCGACCAGGCTGAACCCGGTCAGCGACACCATCGCATCAACCTTGCCCGCAAAGTAGGCGTCAATCGCCGGGCGGCCATCCAGACCCCCGGCGAAGGCGGGCAGGACAGCAATCCCCCGCGCTTCAAACGCCTTGATGACCGCGTCATAATGCCCGGTATCGGCGGCAAGGATGTAGCTGCGCAGCATCAACAGGCCGACCGTGGCGGTCGCGCCTTTGGGGCGCGGCATGTCGCGGGCGTCGGTGGTGATCCGGGCCTTCAGCGAGGGGTGGTAAAGCCCCACGTCCGGGTAGTCGATCGGGGCGGCGGCAACGGCGCCCTTCCAGCCGTGCTTGGTTGCATAGCGGCCGACCAGAAAGCGGATCATCGCCTCCAGGTTGTCGTCCGACGCGCCCAGCCAGTACTGCATCGACAGGAACCAGGCCCGCATGTCCTGCGCCTTGCCGGGAATCCAGCGGAGGATCTTCGGCAAGCGGCGCAAGAGCGCCATCTGCTTTTGCCCCGAACCCGAGCCCGGTGCCTTCGACCCACGCAGCTTTTTCAGTAAGGCCATCGCACCCGAGGCGGGCTTGGACATGTCCAGATCGCCCATCCGGGTCAGCTTCACGATTTGCGGGTCGGCGATGACACCGACAAAGGCATCCAGCCGGTCACGGACTTTTAGCAGGTCGGGCAGGATGGCGGTGATGTGTTCTTCGATGAACAGAAGGTTCGCCACCACGATATCGGCACCAGCCACCGCAGCCTTGGCGCGAGCCAGGGCGGCAGGGTTTTCGGCCCATTCGGCGGCGGCATGGACGGAAACCTCAATCCCGGGGAAATCGCGGGCCAGACGCGGAGCGATCCGCGCAGCGGGGCCAGCGGCATGGGCATCCAGGGTCAGGATCACAAAGCGGTAAGACGGCGCGCGCGATGCCCGTTTCGGGGCCTGCGCGGCCTCTAAAGCCTCGATATGGCGGTCATCGCGCATAATGGGCCTTTGCTTCATAAAGGGTGTCGATGCTGATGGATGTCACGCCCTTGTCGGCGGCGAACTTCTCGGTGTTGCGCTTGGCTTTGCCGCGCACGAAGAACGGGATCTTCTTCAATTCGCGTTCCGCATCCGCCAGCCAGATCACCTCGCCCGAAACCGCCTCTTCGTCATTCATCTTTGTCGAAATATCCCCGCCGGAGGCATCCGCACTTTCAACCAGAGCTTCCGGTCGGACGCTCGCCTTCGCGCCATGATGGCTGGGACCAGCGGCATCGTGGAACTCGAAATCTTCGCGGAACATGGTCAGAAGATGCTCTTCCAGCCCCATGACCAGCGGGTGGACCCAGGTGTCGAAGATCACGTTCGCGCCTTCAAAGCCCATCTGCGGGCTGTAGCGGGCCGGAAAGTCCTGCACATGGACCGGGGCGCTGATCACTGCACAGGGGATGCCCAAACGCTTGGCGATGTGGCGCTCCATCTGGGTGCCGAGGATAAGTTCGGGCTGCAGGCGGGCAATCTCGGCCTCGACCTCAAGATAGTCATCGCTGATCAGGGGCGTCACGCCATAGGTGGCAGCGGCGGCGCGCAAGGGGCGGGCCTGCTCGCGGTTGTAGCAGCCAAGGCCGACAACCTCGAACCCGATCTCTTTCGCGGCGATCCGGGCGGCGGCGATGGCATGGGTGCCGTCGCCGAAGATGTAGACGCGTTTGCCGGTCAGGTAGGTGCTGTCAACGCTCGCCGCGTACCAGGGCTGGCGCAGGCCGGTCTCGGCCGGCAGGGCCAGACCGGTGATCGAGGCCACTTCGGCCAGAAAATCGCGGGTGGCGTGGGTGCCGATGGGGACAACCTTGGTGAAGGGCTGGCCAAGGGTCTTTTCCAGATGCCGGGCGGCGGTTTCGGCCGTCTCGGGGTACATCAGCACGTTGAAGTGTGCCGCCCCCATGCGGGCGATGTCGGCTGGCGTCGCGTCCAAGGGCGCGCAGACATTGACGGTGATGCCCATGGTCGACAGCAGGCGCGTCAGTTCGGTCACGTCGTCGCGGTGGCGAAAGCCAAGCGCCGTCGGGCCGATCAGGTTGCAGGTGACATTTTCGCTGCGGTCCATCGGCTTGGCGAGGACCTTGACGATCTGGAAGAACGTCTCATCCGCACCAAAGTTTTCCTTGCGGCTGTAGGAAGGCAGGTCCAGCGGGATCACCGGGCAAGGCAGACCCAGCGCTTCGGCGAGGCCCCCGGGATCGTCCTGGATCAGCTCGGCCGTGCAAGACGCGCCGACGATCATCGCCTGCGGCTGAAAACGCTCATACGCGCCACGCGCAGCGTCCTTGAAGAGGTTGGCCGTGTCTGCCCCCAGGTCGCGGGCCTGAAAGGTGGTGTAGGTGACCGGCGGGCGGTGATTGCGACGCTCGATCATCGTGAAGAGAAGGTCAGCGTAGGTGTCACCCTGCGGCGCGTGCAGGACGTAGTGCAAACCCTTCATCGCGGTGGCGACGCGCATTGCGCCAACATGCGGCGGGCCTTCATATGTCCAGAGGGTCAGCTTCATGCGGCGGCCCCCGGTGTCAGAAGGGCGTGGCGGCGGATGGGTCTTGCGAATAGGCCAGCCAGATCAGCGGCTTGTTCGTAGAAATGGACGGGGGTGAACACAAGCTCGATGGCCCATTTGGTGGTCAGGCCTTCAGCCTCCAGCGGGTTGGCGAGGCCAAGGCCGCAGACCGTCAGGTCAGCCCGTGCCGCGCGGGCGCGGTCAAGTTGCAGTTCCACGTCCTGCCCTTCCGAGATCACCGGGCCATGCGGCAAGAGCGCCAGTTCCGGGGCCATGAGTTCACGGTGCAAGTAGGGGGTGCCAACCTCAACCGGGATCATGCCACATTCACGGGCCAGGAAGCGGGCGAGAGGGATTTCCAGCTGGCTATCGGGGAAGAAGAAGATCGACTTGCCGCGCAGGGTTTCTGCCACGGCGGCGACGGATTTCTGTGCCCGGGCGCGCGGGGCTGCAAGGACGGCGTCCACCTTTGCGCGGTCCAGACCTAGTGCCGCGGCAACGGCATGGAACCAGAGGGTGGAGCCTTCCTCGCCAAACGGGAAGGGGGCCGAGATGTGTTTCGCGCCACGCTTGATCAGCGCGGCATGGGTGGCCCCAAGGAAGGGCTGCACCAGAATGAAGCGGGTGTTCGGGCCGACGGCCGGCAGGTCGGTGGACCGCCGCGCAGGCAGGGTGCGGACCGGGCCTGCGCCCATGGCCGCCAGCAGCGACAGCATCTGGTCTTCGACCACATCCGGCAGCGCGCCGACGACCAGCAGTTCCGCCGCGTCCGTGGCGGGCAGTGCGGGAACCATCGCCTCAAGGCAGGCATCTTCGCCTTCGGTGAACGTCGTCTCAATCCCCGAGCCCGAGAAGTTCAGCACCCGCACGTTCGGTGCATGGATGCCGTCCAGCCGTTCGGCGGCGCGAGCGAGGTCGATCTTGATGACCTCGGACGGGCAAGAGCCGACAAGGAACAGCTGCCGGATGTCGGGGCGACGGGCCAGAAGGCGGGCAACCTCACGGTCAAGTTCGGTGTTGGCGTCAGCAAGGCCCGCCAGATCTTTCTCTTCGAGAATCGCCGTGCCGAAGCGGGGTTCCGCGAAGATCATCACGCCAGCGGCGGCTTGCAAAAGGTGCGCGCAGGTGCGGCTGCCCACGACAAGGAAGAACGCATCCTGCATCTTGCGGTGCAGCCAGATGATTCCGGTCAGGCCGCAGAACACCTCACGCTGGCCACGCTCTTTCAGAACGGGGGTGTCGGTGCAGCTGCGGAACGGGGTGTCGAGGCTCATGCTGCGACCCCTTGATCCGACGCCTGATCCAGCCGCGCAAGGCGCAGCTTGCGCAGGAACTGGCCGGCGTTGATGACGTAGGTCGCATAGGCGGCCAGGGTGACAAACATCAGTTGATGCGGGGTCATCGACCCCGTCCACAGCGCCCAAAGATACAATGTATGCAAGGCGATGACGGCGAAACTGAACACATCTTCCCAAAAGAAGGCGGGGGCGAAAAGATACTGGCCGAAGACCACCTTTTCCCAGATCGCGCCGGTCACCATGATCAGATACAGAAACCCGGTCTTGACCAGGATCGATACGGTCGCGGCCATGTAGCCGTCCCCGGTCCACAAAAAGCGCAGCACCAGAACCAGTGACACCGCAAAGGCCAGGAACTGCGCCGGGGCCAGGATGCCCTGAACCAGCGTCCAGCGCGAGGCATCGCGGCGGGCCCGCTGTTCGGCGGTGTAAAGCCGGGTGCCCGCTGTTGTCGGCAAGCCTGTGGTCTGGGTCATCTGCATGAAGGTGAAGGTCTTCCCCAAGGTGCTGTCGCAAGTGTTTCTCTGTGCCTCAGACTAGACAGGTCAGCGGAAGTGTCAACTAAAACTTACACACCTTCGCACCAATTTCCTGCTTCCAGCTTTCCCGTATTAAGGGGTTTAGACTGGCAATTTGCTGACATTTTCAGCAGTATCGGCGCACATTTGCGCATGGGGGCGTGGGATTGCAGCGCAAGTGTCAATTTGTTTTGACATTGCCGGGTGCATGGCGGACAGTATAGGAAAAGCTGCGCTGGAACGTCATTGCGCAGTCCTGGACCAAGCACCCGGCAATCACGCCGGGCCATGTCCGGTTGGAGTAGCGGGATGCGCGACGGCCATTACGGTGGGCCCATGGGGCACAGCACGGACGATTTGTCCGCGCTGGCGCGCACCGTTGTGGCGCGCCTGGCGGCGCGCAGCGGGGCCGGTCGCGCAGGCCCCGGGGTGCGCCAGATCGATCCCGACATGGTGCAGACCATCGCCCGGGCCTTCGCTTCGGACAATCCAGCGGCGTTTGAGGCGCTGCGCCCCGATCTGCGCCGCGCCCGAATTGACGACATCGACCTAGTTGACAGCTATTTTCCCGCCGTGGCCCGCCAACTTGGCCGCGACTGGTCCGAAGACCGGCTTGGCTGGGCCGAGGTGACCATTGGTCTGGCCCGGATGCAGTCCTTGGTTCACCAGATTGGTCTCGATTGGGATGGCAGCACGGCACCCGATGCAGAATCGGTGCTGGTGGTCCTGCCTGAGGGTGAGCAGCACAGTTTCGGCGTGCAGGTCATGGCCGGGCAGCTGCGCCGTCAAGGCGTTTCGGTCCACCTGCAGATCGGCCCGCGGCCCGCGGCGCTGCGCAGCCTTGTGCAGGAACGCCACTATGACTGCGCGCTGATCTCGGTCGGCAGCGAGGATCACATCGACGCGTGCCGAAAGCTGGTCAAAATCCTGAAAGACGGCTCGGCGGGGCGGCTTTGGGTTGCCATTGGCGGGCCAGTACTGGACCGCGACAGGGATATTCTTGGCCTTACCGGCGCGGACATGGTCACCAATGACCCGGCCGAAGCGCTGGGTGGCGCAAGTCTTGCGGCATCTGCGGCCCAGCGGGGCCAGCAACGGCCTCAGCAATCGCTTCGCGGTGAGGTCGGGATCGTGGAGGCAACCGGTAACCGGTTGACGGCATTGTGACAACTGACGGACGCCATCTGCTGAACTCGGGCAAGCTGCCAATGCTGCCGCCCGATCTGATGACCGAAATTCTCAGCACGGCCGCTGACATCACGCTGATGGTGGCGCCTACCTTGCGCATCGTCTCGGTGCTGGTGAACCCGTCGCATCGCGCCTTTGGCCAGTTGACCGACTGGGAGGGGATGCAGCTTCCCGATATCCTGTCGGAAGAAAGCCAGCGCAAGCTGACGCTGCGGCTGGCCGATCTTGATGGCGGGCGGCGCGGGTTGTCGGTCGAACTCAACCACGCCTCGCAGCAAAGCTGGGATTTTCCGGTGCGCTATTCGATGCACCGGATGGGGCCGGACGGGTCGCTTCTGATGCTGGGCCGCGACCTGCGCCCGCTGGCCGAAGTGCAGCAGCAACTGGTGACCGCCCAGCTGGCGCTGGAGCGTGACTATGAAGCGCAGCGCGAGCTGGACACCCGCTACCGCGTGCTGATGGAAATGACGCGCGATCCGGTGATGCTGGTGTCGATGTCTTCGGGCAAGATCACCGACCTCAACCCCGCTGCGGCGGGCTTGCTGGGCGGCACCCGGCCCGAACTGATCGGCACCGCCGTCGCACAGGAATTCGACGGTCGCCGCCGGGGTGAGTTTCTGGATGCGCTGTCCACCATCGCGACGGTCGATGCCGCAACCCCGGTTGAGGTGACCGCCCGCCGGTCGCAGCGCCGCGTGCTGGTGACGCCAAAGCTGTTTCGTGCCGCCGGGGAACGCATCCTTCTGTGCCTGATCGACCCGGCAGAACGCGCGCCCCATGCGTCAGACGAGCTGGGTGAAAACCTGCAACGGCTATACCACGAAGGCGTTGACGGCATAGTTTTTGCCGATGCCGATGGTGTGATCCGTGCAGCAAATGAGGCGTTCCTGAACCTGACCGACGCCAGCGGCATTGCCGCCGTGCGTGGCCGGTCGATCGCCGATTACCTTGTGCGGGGCCAGGTTGACCTGCGGGTGCTGCTGGACAACGTCAAGCGCACCGGCCAGATCCGGCTTTATGCCACCCGCCTGACCACAGATTTTTCGGGCCAGATCGCGGTGGAACTTTCCGCCAGCTGGCTGAACGACCGGCCCAATCCGGTGCTGGTGCTGGTGATCCGCGATGCCAGCCGGGCCGAAACCCTGCGCCGCGCCAATGGCGGCATGCCCGACGAAGGCTCACGCTCTGTGATGGAGCTGGTGGGGTCGTCCACCCTCAAGGACATTGTGGCCGAAACCACGGATGTCATTGAGAAAATGTGTATCGAGACCGCGCTGGAGCTGACCCGCAACAACCGGGTGGCTGCGGCCGACATGCTGGGCCTGTCGCGCCAGTCGCTGTACGTCAAGCTGCGCAAATACGGCATCCTGAACCGCGACGGCGAATAGGGCCTGACGCCTGCGCCTTTGGCGGGCGTGGCAAGCGGGGGTTTCACACCCCCGCACCCCCGTGGGATATTTGGTGAAGAGGAAGCGGCTGCGTTCCGTCTTCACCGCGTCTGCCCGCAAAAAAAGCCTGAAATGCCGCACCTCAGTGACAAAGCAAGGCTTGCTTGCGAGTTAAGTGTAATGTTTAATTGACACATGACTGTCAGTGATATCATGCACCCCCGCCAATACCCCCAGCCGCGCGCCATGCTGCGGCTGATCAAACCCATCACCTGGTTCCCGCCGATCTGGGCCTTTCTATGTGGTGCCGTCTCCTCGGGCATCCCCTTGGGCGCCAACTGGACCACGGTCCTGCTGGGCATGATCCTTGCCGGCCCCATCGTCTGCGGGATGAGCCAGGCCGCGAATGACTGGTGCGACCGGCATGTCGATGCGGTGAATGAGCCTGACCGGCCGATCCCCTCGGGGCGGATACCTGGCCGCTGGGGCCTGTGGATCGCCCTGGCGATGACCGGGCTGTCGCTGGCCGTGGGTTGGCTGCTGGGGCCTTGGGGCTTTGGCGCAACCGTGGTTGGCGTGATTGCCGCCTGGGCCTATTCGGCCGAACCGATCCGTCTTAAGCGCAGCGGATGGTGGGGTCCGGGCCTTGTGGGCCTGTCTTACGAAGGCCTGCCCTGGTTCACCGGGGCCGCTGTCTTGCTGAATGCCTCGCCCCGGTTTGAGGTGGTGATGATGGCAGCCCTTTACGCCTTCGGCGCGCATGGGATCATGACCCTCAACGATTTCAAGGCCCTGGAGGGAGACCGCCAGCATGGCGTCCGCTCGCTTCCCGTGGTCCTGGGACCTGAGGTTGCCGCCAAGATCGCCTGTACGGTGATGGGCATGGCGCAGCTTTTGGTCATCTGTTTCCTTCTGGTGCTGGACAAGCCCTGGCATGCGCTGGCGGTGTCCGTCCTTCTTCTGGCGCAGTTAGCCGCCATGCGGGTGATGCTGCGCGACCCCAAGGCCAGGGCCCCATGGTACAACGGCACCGGGGTTGTCCTTTATGTCAGCGGCATGATGGTCACCGCCTTTGCGCTGCGGGGGTTGGCATGACCTTAAGTTGGGCCCAGATCGCGCGGCTTGGGCTGGTGCAGCTGTGCCTTGGGGCGGTGGTGGTGCTGACGACCTCAACCCTCAACCGTCTGATGGTGGTTGAGCTTGCCTTGCCCGCGATGCTGTCGGGCGCGCTGGTGGCGCTGCATTCCTTTGTGCAGATCACCCGGCCAAGCTGGGGCTTCTGGTCGGACGCTCAGGGCAACCGGACGCGCTTCATCATCGGTGGCATGGCGATTCTGTCTTGCGGGGCCTTCCTTGCCTCCTTGATGGTGGCGATGGGCGTGGCGGGGCAGGGCTGGGGGCTGGCGGTGTCAGTCCTGGCTTACGTCCTGATCGGGCTTGGGGCAGGGGCCTCTGGCACCTCGCTTCTGGCGCTTCTCGCTTCGGGCTGCGCGCCCGAGCGGCGGGCAGCGGCGGCGACGATCACCTGGCTGATGATGATTTTCGGGATTGCCGTCTCCAGCGGGGTGATCGGTGCCCTGCTTGACCCCTATTCCCCCCAACGCCTGATGGTCATCGTGGCCGTCGTCACGGCAGGCGCGGTCGCCCTGACCGCAGCCGCCGTCCACGGGATTGAGCGTCGCGTCATCCCGGCCCGTCTGCCGGACAACACCCCGCTGCTCAAAGGCCTGGCCGAGGTTTGGTCCGAAACCCGCACCCGCGTGTTTACCCTGTTCATCTTCCTGTCGATGACCGCCTTTTTCCTGCAAGAGCTGATCCTTGAGCCCTACGCAGGCCTTGTCTTCGCCTATTCCCCCGGTCAGTCCACCTCGCTTTCGGGCGCGCAGCATGGCGGCATGTTTGTGGGCATGCTGGCGGTGGGCTTAGCGGTGTCGTTCCTGAAGATCGGCACGCTGCGGGCCTGGGTCACCGCCGGATGCGTCGGGTCAGCCGTGATGCTGACGCTGATTGCCGCCCTTGGGCAGCTTGGCATCGGGTTCCTGACTCCTGCAGTCACGGTGTTGGGCGTGTTTTCCGGCATGTTCGCCATCGCCTCGATCGGGGCGATGATGCAGCTTGCGGGGCAGGGGCGTTCGGGCCGTGAGGGCACGCGGATGGGCGTCTGGGGCGCATCGCAGGCGATTGCCCAAGGCCTTGGCGGGTTCGCCGGGGCGGCGCTGGTCGACGTGCTGCGCCTGTCGGGTGACACGGCGGATGCCTTTGGTCTGGTCTTCCTGATCGAGGCCATCCTTTTCCTTGCCGCGGGCCTGATGGCCTGGCGGATCATTGACGGTGGCCGCCTGCGCGCGCCTGCCCCCAACCTCGTTCCAGGAGAATGACCATGACGTATGATGTGTTCGTGGTGGGCGGCGGGCCTTCCGGGGCGACGGCAGCCGAAGATCTTGCCCGCGCGGGCAAGCGGGTGGCGATGCTGGATCGGGACGGTCGGATCAAGCCCTGCGGCGGCGCGATCCCGCCCCGCGCGATCAAGGATTTCGAGATTCCGGATGAGTACATCGTCGCCAAGGTCGATGTGGCGCGCATGATCTCACCCTCGGGTCGGTCGGTCGATATCCATATCGAGAACGGTTATGTGGGGATGGTCGACCGGGAGCATTTCGATGAGTTCCTCCGCGTCCGCGCGGTGAAGGCGGGGGCCGAGCGTCTGACCGGCACCTACCTGCGGATTGAGCGGGACAGCGCAGGCACCCATATCGTCTGGCGTGACAAGACCAGTGGTGAAGAACGGCGCAGCCTTACCAAACTGATCATCGGCGCTGACGGCGCGCGGTCGGTCGTCGCGCGCGATGAGGTTCCGGGTGGCGACACCATCCCATACGTCATCGCCTATCATGAGATCATCAAGGCCCCCGCGGCCAACAAGGACTATGACCCCAAACGCTGCGACGTGATCTATGACGGGCGGATTTCGCCGGATTTCTACGGCTGGGTCTTCCCGCATGGCGATCAGGCGAGCGTTGGCATGGGCACGGGCATCGACGGGGTGAACCTGAAAGAGGCCACCGCTGCCTTGCGGGCGTCTGCGGGCTTGACCGGCTGCGAGACGATCCGCCGCGAAGGCGCGCCGATCCCGCTCAAGCCGTTGGACAAATGGGACAATGGCCGTGATGTGGTGCTGGCCGGGGATGCCGCCGGGGTGGTGGCACCCAGTTCGGGTGAGGGGATCTACTACGCCATGCTGGGGGGACGGGTGGCCGCGACGGCGGCGCAGGCCTGCCTTGCCTCAGGCAAGGCAAAGGACCTGAAACTGGCGCGAAAGCTGTTCATGAAGGACAACAAGACCGTGTTCAAAGTCTTGCGGTCGATGCAGGACGCCTATTACAAGTCCGACGACCGGCGCGAACGCTTTGTCAGCCTGTGCCATGACCGCGATGTGCAAAAGCTGACGTTTGAGGCTTACATGAACAAGAAACTCGTCGCTGCGCGGCCCTTGGCGCATCTGAAAATCGGGGTGAAGAACGTGGCGCATCTGATGGGCTGGGTAAAGCCCGGCTGGGTCTGACCAATGGACGGCAGCCTTGAAGAAATGATCCCTGCCTGGGTCGATGGGCGCTTGCAACCCCTTGGGAAGCTTGAGGTTCACCAGCGGGGCCTGCGCCACAAGGCGGTGTCGGTCTTTGTGCTGGACGGCCCACGCGTGCTGATCCAGCAACGCGCGGCGGGCAAGTATCACACGCCGGGAATGTGGGCCAACACCTGTTGCACCCATCCACGGTGGGAGGAAGACCCCGCCACCTGCGCCATCCGCCGCCTGCGGGAGGAATTGGGGATCACCGGCCTTTACCCCGCCTTTGCGGGCCGCGTTGAATACCGCGCCGATGTGGGGTCAGGCCTGATCGAACATGAGCTGGTCGATATCTTCGTCGCCGAAGCCCCCGCCAACCTGCCGATCCACCTGAACCCGGCTGAGGTGCAGGCCGTGCGCTGGGTCGATCTATACGACCTTTCCGCCGAGGTTTTGCGGACTCCAGACCAGTTCACACCCTGGTTGCGGATCTACCTGACCGACCACATGGACCGCATCTTTGGCGCTTTGGCCGGAAGCCTGCGCTAGGCGTCGGGCGCCAAATACCTTGAAAGGAATTTGGCAAATCTTTTCGAAAAGATTTGGTCCGGCCCAGGCGGTTCAGCGCGCCAGCCAGCTAATGATCTCCTGCGCAACCGCTTCGGCGTGGTCCTCATGCGCCAGATGCCCCAGTGTGGGCAGCTCCAGATAATCGGCGCGGGGCAGCATCACTGCCGCCTCGCGCGACACGCGCGGTGGCACGATCCGGTCGCCCGCCGTGGCCAAAAGCAACGTCCGCGTTGTCAGCAGCGAGGCCCGCGCCATCAGCCGGTCGATCCGCCACTGTGCCATCATGCCCAGCGTGCCGTCGACATGCGCCGCCTTGCGCACCAGCGTCAGGTATTGCGCCACGCCCGCCGCGTCTTGCGGAGAGCCGGTATTGTCCAGCAAACTGCGCACCTTGGCCTCGGTACCCCAAAGGCGGCTGATGACCGAAGGCACGAAAGGGGTGACCGACAGCGCCCGCGCCAGCAGCGGGAACAGGAACCCCGCCGCGCCATCAAACTGCCCAAGGGCTGCATTGATCCCCACCACCGCCCGCACCGGGATCAGGGTCGACAGCTGCAAGGCCAGCGCCGCCCCGGCGGAATGGCCGATCACCACCTCGGGCTGCCAGCCTTCCTGCGCCAGAAGGGTGGCAAGGTCCTCAGCCATCGGTTCGATCCCGAAGCGGGTGCGGGATCCGGGGCGGGTGA
This sequence comes from Rhodobacterales bacterium, assembly GCA_038211355.1. Classification (GTDB taxonomy): domain Bacteria; phylum Pseudomonadota; class Alphaproteobacteria; order Rhodobacterales; family Rhodobacteraceae; genus Tabrizicola. The sequence continues at coordinate 13,058 of JBBQVR010000061.1, forward strand.
AGCCTTGGCCCGGCAGGTCGGGCACGATGCAGCGCCAGCCGTGAAGAGCCGGGATCAGGTGGCGGAACGAATGGCCCGAGGCGCCTGCGCCATGCAGCATAAGTACGGTCGGGCCGGTGCCGTGGTCAATCACGCGCCAGTCATGCGGGCGGGCGCGGATCTGGCGGGCCTGGTTGCGATACGGCCAGTCGGGGGGAGGGGTCTCAGACATTTCAGCCACCCTGCAACGGGGCAAGGGCAGCCTCAAGGGCCGATGACAGGCGCTCGGCCGTGGCGCGGGGCAGGGGCAGGTAGGCCGCCCCCAGCGTGACCGACAGCGCGCGCAAGCCATCTTGCGGGCGGTTGGCGGTGTCGATCACCACGCCGGGAAAGCCCGCACGGCCCCAGGCTTTGGCGGCAACCTCGGCCTCGGCCTCGGCCCGTGCGCGGCCGGGTGTGCCGTCCAGCGCGATATTCGCCCGCCCATCGGTCAGCAGCGCCAGCACGGGCGTCAGACCCTTGGCCCGCGCCCGCACGGCCGTGTCCTGCGCCATCTGCAAGGCCGCGGCGAGGGGGGTTCCGCCACCGCCCGGCAGTCCTGCCAGCCTGCGTTTGGTCTGCACCAGCGACCGCGTCGGCGGCAGGATCAGTTCGGCCCCCGCCCCGCGAAAGGCGATCAGCGCCACATGGTCACGCCGCGCATAGGCACGGGCGAGGAGGAGTTCGACCGCCCCCTTCGCCTCGGCCAGTCTTGCCAGCGCGGCAGAGCCCGAGGCATCGACGGCAAAGATCAGCACGCGTTCGTTGCGCTCCTGATAGCGGCGGATGCGCAGATCAGAGGGGCGGATATGCACGAGCCGCTCTTGCAGCGCGGTCTTGCGCCGCATCCCCTGCCAGGGGGCCGCCGCGCGCAAGGTGGCGATCAGGTCCAGCCGCAGCCCGGCTGAGGGCCGACCGGGCCGCGCCGACAGGGGCCGCCCGTGCTTGTGGCCCGGCCGCGCCTCACCGGATCCGGTGGCTCCGCCGGTCGCACGGGCGGCGCGGGCGATGGCAAGGCGGTCCAAAAGCGCCTCGGGCAGGGCGGCGCGAACGGCTTCCAGCACCAGCTCTTCGGGGATGTCGCCGGGGTCGGGGCGGTTTTCGTCGTCGCCGTCACCTTGGGCGTCAGGCTCTGGGGCCGGGGGTGGCGGTGGGGCGTCTGACGGTTGCGGCCAGCGCGTGGCGCGGTGGGCAAAGACAAGTTCGGCCGCCGTGGTAACATCCTCGGCCCGCACCCCGGCATGTCCGCGCAGGGCGGCAAGGACTCGCGCCAGCCGCAGGGCCAAAAGCGGCGCGCGCAAGGAATAGATGCCAAGGCTGACTGCCACACCGGCAAGTGTGACTGCCGCCTTTGGTGGGACCCGCAGCGTCAAAAACCGGGCGCGGGCCGTGGCGATCTGGTCCATGTCCAGCGCCAAAGGCACTGCGTCGGCCAGGGGAATATCATCCAGCGACAAAAACAGCGCCAGCCGGTCGGCGATGGCGGGCGGTAGCGCCTCTTCCGCCTCGGCCCCTTCATCGAGGGCGACAAGGCAGTGCCTGGGGGCGTCCATGGCCTGCGCCAGTCGGGCGGCAAGGCCCGCCGGGCAGCGTTCGGCCATGGTCAGCACCAACACACACGGCTGCGCAAGCAGCCCAAGGGTGCGGACCTGCCGCCCTTCGGCCAAGGTGGCCGTCAGGTCCAGCCCGCCAAACAGCGCCTCATCACCAAGCGATGGGTGCAAGCGCCGCAGCGGCAGTGGCAGCGCTGGCAAGGCCGAGGTCACGGCATCGCGCACCGGCCCCACCCGCCCCCGCAGCCACAATCCGCCCAAGCCTGCCGGATCAACAGCCAGCGCCATAAGCGCCAACTGCACCCGTTCCCAAGCCGGCGACATGACCACAGGATCAGCGATGGCAGCCATCCTGGTCAGGGCAACACCTCGGCCAGCGTGCGGCCGACGCGGGCGGCGGATCCCGCCTCATCCAGCGGGTCGCGGCGCAGGCGGTGGGACAGGGCCATCGGGGCCACGCGCCGCAGGTGGGTGCGGCGCACGGTGGTGTCGCCTTCGAAGGCCGCAAGGGCTCGGGCGGCGCGCAGCAACGTCAGCTCGCCCCGCAACCCGTCAGACCCCAGCGCCAGGCACAGGGCCGCGCAGTCATGCAGCACCACGCCGGGGGTTTTCAGCTTTGGCAGCGCCTCACGCGCGGCGAGGATCTGGTTGCGTAACCCTGCATCCATCACCCGCCAGGTCTTCATGAACTTGTCATACTGGTTTTCATAGGCATCGCGGCGGCGGATCACCTCGACCCGCGTCTCAATATCGCGGGGGCTGGTCACCTCGACCGACAGGCCGAAGCGGTCCAGAAGCTGGGGGCGCAGCTCGCCTTCTTCCGGGTTGCCAGAACCCACCAGCACGAACCGCGCCGGGTGACGGATCGACAGACCCTCACGCTCCACCACGTTCTCGCCCGACTGGGCCACGTCAAGAAGGAGGTCAACGATGTGATCCTCCAGAAGGTTCACCTCGTCGATGTAAAGATACCCACGGTTTGCCCGCGCCAGAAGGCCCGGCTCAAACGCCTTTTCCCCGCGCGTCAGGGCGCGTTCGATGTCAAGGGCACCCACCACCCGGTCTTCGGTCACGCCAAGCGGCAGATCGACGACGGGCGTGGGCTTGGTGATGATCCGGTCTGACGTGATCTCGGCCCAATCGGGGCAAAGGTCACGGCGGGGGGCGTTGATCGGGCAGCCCTCGACCGCCTCGATCGGCGGCAGAAGGGCCGCCAGCGCGCGGACGGCGGTAGATTTGCCGGTGCCACGGTCGCCAAAGACCAGAACGCCGCCAATGCCGGGGTCGATGGCGGTAAGCGTCATCGCGGATTTCATGTCCTCTTGCCCCACGATGGCCGAGAACGGGAAAGGCTGGCGCGCTGCGTTGGTCTTGGTCGGGGGCTTGGTCATCTGGGTCTCATTCGGCAGGGGTCCGGGTCAGCTGGGGCCTTATTCGGCGGCGGTCGTGGTCGGGGGTGACCAAGGGCAGCTTGCAGTATCAGCCCGGACACCCGGCGGCGCAACTGCCAAGGCGACGGCAAGGCTGTCGCGTCCCTTTGGCAAACCGGGCGAGAGAGTGGCCGTCGCAAGTCCGGCACCTGCCAAAAGGGGCGCGCCGTTCCAGCGCCCTTCGGCCCCCAATACACGGAACCGCGCATAAAGTTCATCGTTGAACCAGCCCTCTGCGCGCACCGCCTGGATAGCGCGGCCATGCGGGCCGTCGCCCCGGGCAAAATGCGCCATGGTCGCGGCATCGGGCCAGATCGAGAAGGTGATCTGATGCAACAGCGGCACCTCGCCGATCCCGATCTTGAAAAGCACATTGGGGTCAGCCCCGATCACGGCGGAAATGTCGGGCACCCGCTTCCAGAACCGCAGCGCGCGGCCGGGTTTGACGCTGGCACGGGTCAGGACGGCAAGCGGGCCCTCGGGATCGGCAGGATGGGTTTCGGGCACGAACGGGTTGACCCCTGCCCAGGAGCCCCGCGCCGAAAGCGGCGACATGTAGACGCTGCACGCCTCAACCGCGTGGGACCGCCAGCGCCGCCAGACCGGGCTTTGCGCGATCTGCTCTCGCGCAGTCGCCTCATCCGGCCAGGCGGCAAGAATCGCCCAGACGCCCCAGTTCGGTTTTGGGGTAAAGCCTTCGCCGGTGCCTGATCCGCAAAGTTTCCAGAACATCAGATGCGGCTCACGCCGCAGGGCCAGCCGTGCGGCAGCCATCTGGCTGATGACCCAAAGCTTTGGGCCAAGGCCCTGAAAGCGGAAAAGGCTAAGGGTGGCGGTGGGCATATCCGGTCCGGTGTAAAGCTACACTTACACTCTACCGCAAAAGTGCCGCACGAAAAGGGGCTGTTTTGCCGCATGAACTGCATAGTTGTAAATCTGAGTGGACACTCTATCATCCGGATTCATGAACGCACCGCATCCGATCCGCCCCCACCCCGAAACGCAATCAGCCATAGCCCGTGACGGCCGGCCCGGCCAGGGTGAGGCGCTGGTGATCGGCGCCGGCCTTGGTGGACTTGCCACCGCCATGCGCCTTGGTGCCAAGGGCTGGCGCGTCACCGTGGTTGACCGGCTGGACCGGCCGGGTGGGCGCGGGTCGTCCATCACCGAGGGCGGCCACCGCTTTGACCTTGGCCCGACGATCATCACCGTCCCGCAGATCCTGCGTGACCTCTGGGCCACCTGCGACCGCGATTTCCATGCCGATGTGGATTTGCGCCCGATGGACCCGTTCTACGAGATCCGGTTCGAAGACGGCGAACGCTTTACCATGCGCACCGGTGAAGCCGCGATGGAGGCTGAGGTTGCTCGCGTGTCGCCAAGCGACCTGCCCGGCTACCGTCGCTTTCTGGCCGACGCCAAGGCGCGCTACAGTTTTGGCTTCGAAGACCTTGGCCGCCGCCCGATGCACAAGCTGATCGACCTGATCAAGGTGCTGCCAACCTTTGTGAAGATGCGGGCCGACAAGTCGGTCCATTCCCACGCGGCGTCCCGCGTCAAGGACCCGCATCTGCGGTTCGCGCTGTCCTTCCACCCGCTGTTCATCGGCGGTGATCCGTTCCGCGTCACATCCATGTATTCGCTGGTCAGCCACTTGGAGGCGTCGTTTGGCGTGCATTACGCCATGGGCGGCGTGCAGGCGATTGCCGACGCCATGGTGGCCGTGATCGAAGGGCAGGGCGGTCGCGTCATCCTGGGCACCGAGGTCGATGAGATCACCGTCACCCAAGGCCGCGCCTCGGGGGCCACGCTGAAGGACGGCCGCCGGTTTGACGCCGAGGTGGTCGTCTCGAACGCCGACCCCGGCTTTACCTATGGCCAACTGCTGCGCAACCACGTCAAGCGCCGCTGGACCGACAAGCGCATGGCCCGTGCCCGCTGGTCGATGGGCCTTTTCGTTTGGTATTTCGGCACCAAGGGCACGCGCGAGATGTGGCCCGATGCCGGCCACCACACCATCCTCGTCGGCCCGCGTTACAAGAACCACATCCGTGATATCTTCCGTTCCGGCACCCTTGCCAAGGACATGAGCCTTTATGTCCACCGCCCAACGGTCACCGACCCCTCAGCCGCGCCTGCGGGGGACGACACGTTCTACGTCCTCAGCCCCGTCCCCCACCTTGGCCACAACGCCGCCGACTGGGGGGCGGAGACTGAGACCTATCGCAATCGCATGGCCGATATCCTGGAACAACGCCTGATCCCGGGCTTTCGGGACCGTATCGCTGCGGAAACCACCTTCACCCCCGAAACCTTTCGCGACCGCTATCTGTCGCCCTTCGGTGCGGGTTTCTCGCTTGAGCCGCGCATCCTGCAATCGGCCTATTTCCGCCCCCATAACGTCTCCGAGGAATTGCCCGGCCTTTACCTTTGCGGGGCGGGCACCCACCCCGGCGCAGGTGTGCCCGGCGTGATCGGCACCGCTGAAATCACCGCAGGCCTGATCCCCGCGCCCAGCGTGCGCGTCACCGACCTGCCTTTGCCGATGGCTGCAGAATGACCACACCCATGATTGCCCCCGCTGATCTTGAGGCGTGCCGCGCCGCTATCCGTACCGGCAGCCTGTCGTTTCACGCGGCCTCGCGCCTGCTGCCCACACCGGTGCGTGACCCCGCGCTGGCCCTTTACGCCTTTTGTCGTCTGGCCGATGACGCGGTGGACGAAGGCCATGACAAGACCGGCGCCGTCTTGCGCCTGCGTGACCGGCTTGACCGGGTGTATGAGGGGCGGCCCGTAAACTCACCCGCCGACCGGGCCTTTGCCGGTGTGGTTGAGGGCTTCCAGATGCCGCGCACCCTGCCCGATGCCCTGCTGGAAGGCATGGCTTGGGATGCCGTTGGCCGCCGCTATGATGATCTTTCCGGCGTTCTGGCCTATTCCGCCCGCGTCGCTGCGGCGGTGGGTGCGATGATGTGCGTGTTGATGCGGGTTCGTGATGGCGATGCCCTTGCCCGTGCCTGTGACCTTGGGCTTGCGATGCAGTTGACCAACATCGCCCGCGACGTGGGCGAAGATGCCCGCGCCGGGCGGCTATACCTGCCCGTTGATTGGCTGACCGCCGCCGGGGTTGTGCCGGAAGACTGGCTTGCCAATCCGACCGCTACCCCTGCCATCCGCCTGGCCATCGCACGCCTTCTGGCTGAGGCCGACCGTCTGTATCGCCGGTCCGAGGCGGGCGTGGCCGCCCTGCCGCTGGGTTGCCGCCCCGGCATCATGGCCGCACGAATGATCTACGCCGGGATCGGCAGCGCCGTCCGCCGCCAGAACCATGACAGCATCACCAGCCGCGCCCGCACCAGCCGCGCCCAGAAACTGCGATGGTTGGGCATGGCCACGGTCAAGGCCGGGGGGACCGCCCTGATGCCGCGTCCGTCGGTCCTGCACGCCCCCCCGGTCGCTGAGGTGGCCTATCTTGTCCGGGCCGCCGCCCAGCAAGCGCCGGTGAGAGGCAGAAGTGACGCCCTTCTCAGCGTTCTGGCCCAGCTTGAGGCCCGGGATCGCGCACTTTCGGCATAATAGCCATTCTTTCGGCCTGGGCGGTTGTGACGCGCAGCGATCCAGCCTATCTCCCGTGGGAAACAGGGGTGGCGCGCATGGATTACGGGTTGCTCTTCGTCTACCTCACCGCCTGCGGCGCCGCTGGGGCGACCGGCGCGATGTTTCCGACCGGCCCTTGGTACATGGCCTTGAAGAAGCCGGTCTGGAACCCGCCGAACTGGATGTTTCCGGTGGTCTGGATGTCGCTTTACCTGCTGATGTCCGCAGCCGCCGCCCGTGCCGCGTTGTTTGAAGGCGCAAGCCTTGGCCTGGCCCTGTGGTCCGTGCAGATTGCGTTCAACACGCTGTGGACCCCGGTGTTTTTCGGGCTAAAGCGGATGCGCGCGGCGCTGGTGCC
>JBBQVR010000062.1:0-19883 GCA_038211355.1 Rhodobacterales bacterium
TGGGGACAGATGAAATCAGGGGTCCAGTGAAATCAGGGGTCCAGCCTGGGTGTCCCGCTGCGCCGCAGATGGGCGCGATAGAGGACCGGGGCGGCGACGCGGGTATAAAGCGCATCCGCCACGGGCCGCACCGCCGGCCAGCTGGTCACCCGCGCCAGCCAGCGCCAGCGGGGCATCGCTGACCAAAGGGCGCGGAAAGCCTCCAGCCCGGCAAGGATGCGGCCGTCCTGCCAGACATGCAACTGCCGTGCCGCCTGATCGGTGGTCAGCCCCCAGTCAGCCGCGCTGTCAAGCGGGTCAAACCGGATCGGCAACCCGTCTGCCAGCGCGCGGCGGCGGTAGGCGTCAATCTCGAACCGGCAGACCGGGCAGGTTTCGTTGAAAAGGACGCGGGTTTCGCTGCTCATGCTTTGTTATATGGCGCCGGGTTGCCGCGCGGCCACCCGGCGGTCACAGGGTCTTGTGCGACCCGTCGCAAAGCGGGGCCTTGGCCGAGTGTTTGCAGCCGCAGAAGAAGACAGTCTTTGATGCCTCGGCGGTCCATTTTACCGGGGTAAAGCTGGTGTCCTTGTGGCTGCCATCACAGAAGGGCTGCCGCGCAGATTTCCCGCAGGCGCACCAGAAGTAGGATTTGCCTTCCTCGACCTCGACCTTGAAGGGTGTGGTCGCGGCAATGTTCGGGGTGGCGGTCATTGGCTGGCTCCTGCTGGCATGCCAGACGGACAGTTGCGGCAGGTGGTCAGAGTGTCAACGCCTCAGACCAGCCGCCCCCAAAGATCATACTCCCCTGCCTCATCCACTGTGACCTTGACGATGTCGCCGGGGGCCAGCCCTTCGAAGCCATCGTCGATGAACAGGTTGCCGTCGATCTCGGGTGCGTCCGCCTTGGTGCGGCAGGTGGCACCGTCTTCGTCGACCTCATCGACGATCACTTCCAGCACTTTTCCAACCTTTGCGGCCAGTTTCGCCTCAGAAATCGCCTGAGATTTTTCCATGAAGCGATCATAGCGGTCTTGTTTGACCTCTGGGTTCACATGATCGGGCAGGGCGTTCGACCGCGCCCCGGCGACTTTTTCGTACTGAAAACAGCCGACGCGGTCGAGCTGCGCCTCATCCAGCCAGTCCAGCAGGGTCTGGAACTCGGCCTCCGTCTCGCCGGGGTAGCCGACGATGAAGGTTGACCGCAGCGTCAGGTCGGGTGCCACCGCGCGCCAGGCGGCGATTTCGTCCAGCGTCTTGGCCGCCGCTGCCGGGCGGGCCATGCGGCGCAGCACGTCGGGGTGGGCGTGCTGGAACGGAATGTCGAGGTAGGGCAGCACCAGCCCTTCCGCCATCAGCGGGATCAGGTTGCGCACATGCGGGTAGGGGTAGACGTAGTGCAGGCGCACCCAGGCCCCCAGTTTGCCCATCTCACGCGCAAGGTCGGTGATATGGGCGCGCACCTCGCCGCCTTTCCAGGGCGACAGGTCGTGCTTGCGGTCAACGCCATAGGCTGAAGTGTCCTGGCTGATGACCAGCAACTCCTTGACCCCCGCCTCAACCAGCTTTTCCGCCTCACGCAGGACCGCATGCGCCGGACGGCTGACCAGTTTGCCACGCATGTCGGGGATAATGCAGAACTTGCAGGCGTGGTTACAGCCTTCGGAAATCTTCAGATAGCTGTAGTGGCGGGGGGTGAGGGTCACCCCCGTCGCGGGCAGCAGGTCGATGAAGGGATCGGGGCTGGGCGGCACGGCGCTGTGGACGGCATCAAGCACGGCCTCGTACTGGTGCGGTCCGGTCACGGCCAGCACCTTCGGATGCGCGCCGGTGATGTACTCCGGTTCCGCCCCAAGGCAGCCGGTCACGATCACCCGGCCGTTTTCCTGCAGCGCCTCGCCGATCGCCTCAAGGCTTTCGGCCTTGGCGCTGTCCAGAAAGCCGCAGGTGTTGACGATCACCGCATCGGCGCCCTTGTAGTCGGGGCTGATGGCATAGCCTTCGGCGCGCAGGCGGGTCAGGATGCGTTCGCTGTCCACCAGCGCCTTGGGGCAGCCAAGGCTGACCATGCCAATGGTGGGCTGGCGCGCACCATCAGAACGGGTGCGCCGCGTGTCGGGCACGAAAGCGCGGGCAAGGTCGGGGCGAAGGAGGGGCGGATTTTCGGACATTCCCGCCCTATACAGCGATGGCGGGGCGTAGGAAAGCCCGGCCTCTCGGCCATTTGATGCCAGTGGGGGGGGGCAGACTTGGCAAGGTGGGCCGCTGGGGCATAGAGTCGGACAAAAGCAAGAAAAGCAGGAGCAGAACATGCGCTGGATCGTCCGTTTCGCAGTGGGCCTGGCGGTGCTGGTCGTGCTGGTGCTTGGCCTTCTGGCGCTGGTCCCGGCCGAGCGCGTGGCCGCCGCCGTGTCATCGCAGTTTGAGACGATGACCGGCCGCAAGCTGACCCTGACGGGTGAGGTGACGCCGCGCCTCTGGCCCAGCCTTGGGGTCACAACCGGGCCGGTCAGCATCGCCAATGCCGAATGGGCGGAAACAACGGCCCCCCTGTTCAAGGCTGAGGGTTTGGTGATCGACATCAACTATGCAGCCCTTCTGGGCGGTGCGGTCCAGATCGAAGGCATCAGCGCCGATAAGCCGGAAATCGTGCTGGAACGCGGGCCCGACGGGCGCGGCAGCTGGGATTTCGGGGTGGCAGGGGCTGAGGGCGTGCCCGCTGCGGCAACCGCCTTCACCCTCGACAAGGGGATGATCACTGGCGGCAGCATCCGGTTCATCGACCGGCAGGCCGACCGCGTGATCGCCCTTGACGGGGTTGATGCAACGCTGGCGGTTCCTGATCTTGCCGGTCCCTTCACCCTGGCGCTGACCGGGCTGGCCAATGGCAAGCCCGTGGCGATTGACCTGACCGGGGGCGTCTTCTCGGCGTTTGAGGCGGGGCGCGTGGTGCCTCTGACCGCCAACCTGACGGCGGGTGGATCCGCGCTAAACTTTGACGGGCGCGCGGGTCTGTCGCCCCTGGTGGCCGAGGGCGCGCTGGTGGCCGATCTGGGCGATCTTCCGGCGCTGGGCGGCCTGATCGGGATGGCCCTTTCCGTGCCGGGACCTGGGCTTGGCGCTGACCGGCTGACGGCCACCGGCCAGCTGACGCTGGACGGCACGGGTGCTGCCTTTCTGCGCGGGGCGACGATCGTGGCCGACGGCAATCAGCTTGCCGGTGACATTGACCTGCGCCCGGGTGAGGCGCGGCCAAAGCTGGTAGGCGAGCTGACCGCCGGCCCCGTGACAATCGGTGGCGGGTCTGATGCGGCCAGCGCGGCGCAAGGCAGCGGCTGGCCTGAGGGGGGTATCGACGTCTCAGCGCTTGGCACGGTCGACGCGGAACTGGTGCTGGTGGCACCGTCGGTCGATCTTGGCCTCGTGAGCCTTGGCGAAACGCGGATCATGGTCACCATCGACCGCGCCCGCGCGGTGACCCAGATCCGCCAGATGGCAGCCTATGGCGGCCAGATCACCGGCGAATTTGTCATCAACGGTCGCGGTGGGCTGTCAGTCGGCGGCAATCTGGCCTTTGCCGGGCTGGACATGCAGGCCCTTTTGCGGGACGCGGCAGGCTATGACCGGCTGGTCGCGGCGGGCGATCTTGACCTGCGGTTTCTGGGCGTCGGCAATTCCGTTGCCGCCATCATGCAAAGCCTTGAAGGTGAGGGTGCCCTTGAACTGGGTCAGGGTGAGGTTCGGGGCCTTGATGTCGCCGCCATGCTGCAGACGCTGGACCCGGCCTATGTCGGCGATGGGCAAAAGACCTCGTTTGACGGGCTGGCGGGCACCTTCACCATCGCGGACGGCGTGCTGTCCAACAGCGACCTGAAGCTGGTCGCCCCGCAACTGACCGCCTCGGGCGCTGGGACGGTGAACCTTGGCGCGCGCAGGCTGGATTACCGACTGCGGCCCACGGCCCTTGCCGCCGCTGATGGCAGTGGCGGGGTCATGGTGCCCCTTTTGATCACCGGGCCTTGGGCCGACCCCAGTTTCCGCCTTGATCTGGAAGGCATCGCCCGCGAGAAAATGGAGGCCGAGGCGAAAGCTGCCGCCACTGCCGCCGAGGCCGCAGCCAAGGCCGAACTGGAACGGCGCCTGCAAGATGAACTTGGCATCATCGTCGCCCCGGACGAAAGCCTGGGCGACGCCGCAGTCCGTGGCGCGGAAGAGGCATTGCAGGACGAAACCCGCAAGATCCTGGAAGACATTCTGGGCAACGACTGACAACCTAAGGCCTGGGCCTCGTTTCCTGCCTGTCAGCGCAGCGCGCTGAGCAGGTCGGCGTGGTCGTCGGTCCAGAACGGGATCTGCGGTGCTGCCAAAGGCACCCAGCGCGGGTCTTGACCGATTTCGCCCAAGGCCGCAGTGCTGCGCGCCAGCGCGACCACGGTGGATGGCACATCGCCTTCGGCAAACTTCGCCCCCGGCCCGCCCTCGGGGGCAGCCCGCTCCCAGATCCGCGCCTCAAGCCCCAGTTCCTGGGCCAGGCCAGACAGCGGCAGCGCCAGATCGTAGAACCGGTTGGAGATGTGGAACAGCAGGATGCCATCCGGGGCCAGCCGGTCCATGTAAAGCCCCACCGCCTCAAGGGTGGCAAGGTGAACCGGGATTGCGTCCGAACTGTAGGCGTCGATCACCAGAAGGTCAAAGGTCCGGTCTGTCTGGCCTTGAAGCACAATCCGCGCATCGCCAAGGTGCAACTGCGACCCCTGACCGCATTGGGTCATGAAATCAAAGAGCAGGGGGTCAAGTGCGATATCCACCACCTTTTGGTCGATCTCGTAAAAGTGCCAGTCCTGACCGGGGCGAATGTAGCAAGACATTGCCCCGATCCCCAGACCGACCACCCCCACGGACCGCGCCCTGGCGACAGTTTCGGTGGCCAGCACCTGCGCCAACGGCCCCTCGGGGTGGTAGTAATACAGCGGCGTCGGCCGCTGGCCAGCCTCGCTCAGCCGTTGGGCCCCGTGAATGGTGGTGCCGTTGGAATAAAGTTTGAGGCCGTCCTGTTCACTGACCACATGCAGCCCAAAGAAGCTGCGGTCATAGATCACGCCTGCTTCGCGCCCGAAGATGCCCCAGATCCCGATCAGGCTGATCACCGCCACCACCGGCACCAATCGGTGCCGGTAAAGCACCAGATAGCCAACGGTCAGCAAGGCCAGCATCAGCGCCACGCGATAGGTGACATCAAGGCCGCCGATCAGCGGAATGAAGTCCAGCATCACCAGCAGCAGCAGCACTCCCATCCCCAGACCCAGCGCGATTTCGCGCGGCAGGTTGCGGCTGCGCCCGGCCACCAGCAGCAGCACACACAAGGCCACTGTCACGGGATATTCACTCAACCGGTCAAACGCGACCGGCGCGATGATCGAGTTGAAGACCCCCCCCAGCGCACCGCCGACTGACATCGTCAGGTAGAACACCGTCAGGTGCCGGGCATCGGGCCGCGCGTCAAACAGCAGCCGATGCGCCGCCAGACCGATGATGAAATAGGCCACCAGCATCGCCGCGAACCCGGTCAGATCACCCGCAGGTTTGAAGGTGAAGTAGATCAGCGCCAGCAGCGCCAGCGGCAGCACCAGCCGCAGACGCTGGGCCGTCAGCGGTGACTTTGTCGAAAAGACCAGCACGAAGGTCAGCAGATACAACGCCAGCGGGATCACCCAGACCAGCGGGAAGGACCCAAGGTCCGTGCTGATCTTGGTGGTCACGCACAGCATGAGGGAGGAGGGCAGAAAGGCCAGGAACGCCCACAACAGCAACTGGTTCAGCCGCACGCCACCCTCAGCCCCGCTGTGCGCAACCTGTGCCGGTGCTGCCGAACCCCGTTCCGCCGACCCGCGCGCTGCAAGCCCGGACAGCAGCAGCATCGGCCCAAGGATCACAAACCCCACCGACCAGCCGACCGAGATTGCGGTCACGCCAAACAAAGGCTCGGCCACCAGCGGAAAGGCAAGAAGTGCGACCAGCGACCCAAGGTTGCTGGCGGCATACAGGAAATAGGGGTCATCCGCGCTTGGGCCACCGCTGCGCCGGTACCACGACTGGATCAAGGGCGCGTTGGCCGACAGAACCCCAAAGGGCAGACCAACCCCCAGCGCATAAAGCCACAGCGTCTGCGTCACCACCGGTTGGGCGGGATCATAGTTCCAGCTTGTCGGCACGGCCAAGGGCAGCGCCGTCAACGCCACCAGCACCAGCCCGACGTGCACCACGATCTGGATGTTCACCGGCAGATAGCGGTTCATCAGATGCGCATAAAGGTAGCCGCCGATCAGCACCGTCTGGAAGAACAGCATCGCTGTCGTCCAGACCGCCGCAGCCCCGCCGATCTGTGGCAGGACCATCCGCGTATAAAGCGGCTGAACGAAGAACAGCAGCAAAGCGCTGGTGAAAATCGTCAGGGTGAACAGCAGCACCAACGCGCCGCTCCGCTGTGGTGAGACTGCCCCGGCTGCCATTTCCGTCATGCCACCTGCTCCATAGATGCCTGAATGGCAACAATGATGGGAAATGTGGCGAAACAAAGCACAAATCGCGCAAAGGACGCGGCCATTGCGGGCCGCGCTGCGCCAAAGGGCTTAGGGCAGGTTCAGGGGCCTTAGCGGCGCCGGTCGCGCCGTGCGCTCATCGGTTGGAAGGCCACGCCAACATGCGCCTCGCAATAGGGTTTGCCGGGCAGGCTGGGCAGGCCGCAGAACCAGAAGTCATCGGTCGCCGGGTCGCCGATCGGCCATTTGCAGGTCCGCTCGGTCAGTTCCATCAGCGTCAGCCGCTTGGCGCGCTTTTCAACCTCACGGACCGAGGCCAGCGCTTCGGGGCTGATCTCGTTCAGGCTGGGCTGGGGCGGGAGGGGCTGGCCTGCCGGGATGATCGCCTTGCGCAACGGCAAGGGCGTCACGTTCGACGCAGGGACCGCTGCAACCGGCGGCACGGTGGCGCGTGGCGCCTCGGGCTTTGGGGCGGCGGGTTCCACCTTGGCGGCGGGTTCTGCCTTGGCGGCCATCGGTGGGGCAGGGGCCGCGGCGGCAGGGGCCAGCGTGGCCTCTTCCTCTTCGTCCTTGCCGCCAACGCGGTTCGACAGGCCCAGACGATGCACCTTGCCGATCACGGCATTGCGGGTCACACCGCCCAATTCCTTGGCGATCTGGCTGGCCGACTGACCCTCGCCCCACATGCGCTTGAGCGTCTCGACGCGCTCATCAGTCCAGGACATCTTGCTCTCCGGCTGTCATATTTCCAGTGCATTGTATCCGGCTGGGGCAGGGGGCCGCAAGGGCAGCCGGCAAGATCGCGGCAAAGCCCGGCGATTTGCCACTTTGGCAGCGATTTCCGGCCCCGAATGACCCGCCCTAACCCGGCAGTCGCAGGGCCCGCGCTTCTGCCATACGCAGCATCGGAAAGGCCGCGCGCCGCCGCTCCAACGCCAGTGCGGGGCCTTGTGCGGGAAACAGCGCCTCAATCTCGTGGCGCTGGGCGGGGTCCAGCGCGCCAAGCCCGGTCTCGCCGGGATGAAAACTTTCCGACAGCGCGCCTTCGGACACGATCACCTCATGCCGGTCAAACAGCAGATGCACATAGGTCACCCCCGCCAAAGGCAGCACCTGCCGCACCGTCGATCCGTTGATCAGCGCCTGCGCGGGCACCAGCACCTGATCTTCACCGAAATAGACCTGCGCCCGCCAGTCGTTCAGCAGCATCTTGTGCCGCGGTGAGATGAGAAGCGCCCGCTCGGCGCCAAGCACCCCGGCCTCCAGCCGCAGGGGACGCAGGTCGTCGCGCAGGGCCATCTCGGCGGGCGTGATCAGACGCCGCCCCACCCAGCGCAGCGGTTGTGATCCGTTGTCCAGCGTGGCGACAAGGTCTCCGGGCACCAGCGTCTCAACCCGGCGTGGGCCATCGGGCGTGTCGATCCGCGTGCCAAGCGCAAAGGCGAACGGGCTTTTGCGCGGTTTGCCTTTGGCAGGCTGGCCATTGGAAGGCTGGCCACTGGAAGATTGGCCACTGGAAGATTGGCCGGTGTCCGGTGTCGCAAGCCCCGGCAAAGCAAGCGCGGCACTGGTGGCCGCCGTCTCAACCGCCTTGACCGCAAAGGGCACAGGCTCGGTGCCGTCGAAGGGTGGCCAGGTCTGGCCATCCACCGCAACCAACCCCACAAAGATCCCGTCAAGGTCCAGCACCTCAAAGGTCCGCAGGCTGGCGTCTGCGGCACAGCTTGCCCTGATCCGCCCGCTGATCGTGATTACCTGTCCGGCCGCGCCAAACGGGCTTTGCGGGCAAACCACCAGCCCGCCGTGCCGCGCTTCTGCCAGAATGACCGCGGGATCGCCCGGCATCATGGCAAAGCGCATGCCTGGCTGATCGGGCGCCAAGGGCGCAGCCGTTGCCCCATCCGGGGTCAGCGCATGAAAACTGATCTGGTATGTTGCCATGCCATTCCCCAAGGCCCTGGCCGCAAGGGTGACGCTTCCCCAAAAGCACCGCCCCGCCCGCCCTGACCCCGCCCGGCGTCCCCGCCCGCCATAATCCCGCCGTCGTCCGCCGCGACGTGTCGCACAAAGCTTTCGACAGTTCGAGGGGATTTGTCCCCCCGCCGCGCACAGTCAGGTCGCTATCGCCACCCGTCGGCAGAATTCCCCTTTACCGACAGGCGCACGCAGGATATCCCGCCACCATGACCAGCCGGACCCAATCCACCCCAGCCCTGCGCCGACGCTGAAGCGTCTGACGCTGCGCGTCTTGCCGGTCACGGCCGCTGGTGCGGCACCCTTCCCATCCGTTGACTAAAGTCCGGCCCTCAGGCACCCATTGCTCTGACCTTGCCGGTTCTCCCTTTGTCGCCGTTTCTTCAAGGACCCGTCCGATGATCCAGACCGTTCTGCCAACCTACAACCGCGCACCCCTGGCCTTTACCAAAGGCGAAGGCAGCTGGCTTGAGGCTGAGGATGGCCGCCGCTACCTTGACCTTGGTGCAGGCATCGCGGTGAATGCGCTGGGCCACGCCCACCCGGCCCTTGTGCAGGCGCTGACCGATCAGGCGGCGAAGGTCTGGCATGTGTCCAACGTCTACACGATCCCCGAACAGCAGCGCCTCGCTGACCTTCTGGTCGCCGAGACCTTTGCCGACACCGTGTTCTTCACCAACTCGGGGACCGAAGCGGCCGAGCTGGCAATCAAGATGGCCCGCAAGTTCCATTACGACAACGGCCAGCCCGACCGGACCCAGATCATCACGTTTGAGGGGGCCTTCCACGGCCGCTCAACCGGTGCCATCGCGGCAGCAGGCTCGGAAAAGATGGTCAAGGGCTTCGGCCCGCTGATGCCCGGCTTTACTCACTTGAAATGGCCGACCAAGGACACGGGCCACGAGGCGATCCGCGACGCGATCACCGACCAGACCTGCGCGGTGATGATCGAACCGGTTCAGGGCGAAGGCGGCATCCGTGTCGTTCCCGACCAATGCCTGAAAGGCCTGCGGGACCTGTGCGATGCCACCGGCACGCTTCTGATCTTTGATGAGGTTCAGTGCGGCATGGGCCGCACCGGCCGGCTTTTCGCGCATGAATGGGCGGGTGTGACGCCCGACATCATGATGGTCGCCAAAGGGATCGGTGGGGGCTTCCCGCTGGGCGCGGTCCTTGCCACCGAACGTGCCGCCCTTGGCATGACAGCGGGCACCCACGGCTCTACCTACGGCGGCAACCCCCTGGGCTGCGCGGTTGGCGCAAAGGTGACCGAGATCATCTCTGACCCCGCCTTCCTGGCAAATGTCGCCCGCAAGGGCGCGCTGTTCCGGCAAGGTCTTGAAAGCCTTGTTGCCCGTCACCCGCAGGTGTTTGAAAGCGTCCGGGGCGAAGGCCTGATGCTGGGCCTGAAATGCAAACCCGCCCCGGCCGACGTGGTCAAGGCTGGCTACGGCGCAGGCATCCTGACCGTCGCCGCCGCGGACAACGTCCTGCGCCTTCTGCCCGCACTGAACATCCCCGACGCCGACATTGCCGAGGCGCTGACCCGCCTTGATCTTGCGGCAAGCTCACTGACTGCTGCAGCTGCCTGACCCTGCTCTTCCTCTTCTCCAAATATCCCACGGGTGCAGCCTTGGTTGCGCCATTGGTTCGAGAAACCAAGGCAGCGCGGGGGTGGGAAACCCCCGGTGCGCCGACCGCAAAAAGCGAAACAAAATGAAACACTTCCTGGATATCCACAAGACTGACCCCGCTGATCTGCGGTCGATGATCGACACTGCGCAGGCGATGAAGACCGCCCGCAACGGCCGCCCAAAGGGCTCGCCCGATGATCAGCAGCCGCTGAAGGGCCACATGGTTGCGCTGATCTTCGAAAAGCCCTCGACCCGCACCCGCGTCAGCTTTGATGTGGGCGTCCGCCAACTTGGCGGCGAGACGATGGTGTTGTCGGGCAAGGAAATGCAGCTTGGCCATGGTGAGACGATCGCCGACACCGCCCGCGTCCTGTCACGCTATGTCGATCTGATCATGATCCGCACCTTTGAAGAGGCGACCCTGCTGGAAATGGCCGAACACGCCACCGTCCCGGTGATCAACGGCCTGACCAACCGCACCCACCCGTGCCAGATCATGGCCGATGTGATGACCTATGAGGAACACCGTGGCCCGATCACGGGCAAGAAGGTGGTCTGGTGCGGCGACGGCAACAACGTCGCCGCCAGCTACCTGCACGCCGCCGGGCAGTTCGGGTTTGATTTCACCTTCACCGGCCCAGAAACCCTGGACCCCGAGGAAAAATTCCTCCAGTTCGCCCGCGACAAGGGCTCGAAGGTCACGATCCAGCGCGACCCCTTCACCGCCGTCGAAGGGGCTGACCTTGTGGTCACCGACACCTGGGTGTCGATGCACGACCCCGAAAGCGCCAAGGAACGCCGCCACAACCAGCTGCGCCCCTATCAGGTCAACGAACAGCTGATGACCCGCGCCAGGCCCGACGCGCTTTTCATGCACTGCCTGCCCGCCCACCGGAATGATGAGGCGACCAGTGCCGTGATGGACGGCCCCCACTCGGTCATCTTCGATGAGGCTGAAAACCGTCTTCACGCGCAAAAGGCGGTCATGCGCTGGTGCCTTGGGGTCTGACACCCCCTTGGCCATTGCCGCGTGATCAGCCAAGCATGGGGCAACCCTGAAGGAGAACCCCATGCACCGCCAATCCGTCGCCGTCTTCGACCGCTTCCTTGCCGCCCTGTCCACGATCCTGACCAAGACCGAAGCGCATTGCGAAGCCAGAAAGATCAAGCCTGAGGTCATCCTTGCGGCCCGCCTCTTCCCCGACATGTTGCCGCTGGTCAAACAGGTGCAACTGTCTTGCGACTTCGCCGCCCGCGGCACGGCGCGGCTGGCCGGACAAGACCCGAAAGGCTTTCCCGACACCGAGACCACCTTCGCCGAGCTGCATGACCGCATCGCCGCCGCGCGTGGCTACATGGCCAGCTTCCAGCCGGAAGACTTTGCCCGGGCCGCTGACCGTGCCATCACCTTCAAGGCCGGCGGCCATGACATGACGCTGAATGGCGCAGAGTTCCTGTCGTTCTATTCCCTGCCGCAGTTCTACTTCCACCTGACCACGGCCTACGACATCCTGCGCCACAACGGTGTGGAGCTTGGCAAGCTTGACTACATGGGCGCCGTCTGACGCCTCAGGCGGGCTGCGCCTGGGGCAGGCGGCGGGTGCCGTCGGCATCTGCCGCCCGCGCCGCCACCAGCGCTACGATGACCAGCAGCACCGAAAGCCCGGCATAGGTGGGGCGGAACCCCATGTGTTCCGCCAGAAACCCGATGCTTGATGGCGCGACCAGGATCCCGCAATAGCCCACCATCGTGACAATGGAAATCGCGCTGGCCGAAGGCAGATGCGGGTGGTTCCCTGCGGCGGAAAACAGGATCGGCACCATGTTGGCAATCCCCAGACCCGCCAGCGCAAAGCTGGTGATCGCCACCCAGTCATAGGGCGCCAGCGCCCCCCCCATCATCCCCGCCGCACCCAAAAGGCCCGAGACGCGCAGCGTCTGGACCGCGCCAAACCGGTTGCGCACGGAATCCCCCGCAAAACGCATGATGGCCATCGCCCCGGCAAAGAACGCAAACCCAAGGCCCGAGACGAACACATCCGACCCCAGTTCCTTTTGCAGATAGATCGCCGCCCAATCCAGCACCGCCCCTTCCGGCACCATCGAGAAGAACGCGAGGAACCCCAAAAGCCAGACATGGAAATCCCGCGGGAACAGGCCAGGCCCCTTGGTGGACGGCCCCTCAGCCACTGGTGCCGCAGGCTCACCCGGCAGCAGGAACGGCATCGCCGCCACCACCAGCACGGCGACCACCGCCGCCGTCAGCAGCGACTGCACCTCGGACCCCCAATAGGCGATCACGAAACTGCCCGCCGAGCCGCCAAAAAAGCCCCCCAGGCTCCAGAACCCGTGCGACGATGACATGATCGCCTGGTCCAGCTTGCGCTCGATCTCCACCGCCTGCGCGTTCATCGCCACGTCCATGCAGCCCGCCATGGCCCCAAAGACCGCCATGAACAGCGCCAGCACCCACAGGTTGGGCGAAAAGACCACCATCGGCAGCACTGGGATCAAGGCCAGCGAGAACACCGACAACACCGCCCGCCCGCCAAAGCGTGCGATCAGCTTGCCGGCAAACAGCATGGCCGACACCGCCCCGATGCCAAGGACCAAGATCAGCAGGCCCAGCACAGACTCCGTGACGTTGTGGCGCGGCATCAGCAAGGGGATCTGCGGCGCCCAGGCCCCCATGACAAAGCCGTTGGCCAGAAACATCGCCGCCACCGCCCACCGCGCCCGCCGCGCTGTCTGCTTGATGTCCCGCATGATCCGGCCCCCGAGGTTAACGGCCCACGTCATATGCGCGTAGGCAACCGGGCGAAAGGGGGCTGCAGTCAACTGCTGTTGCAGAGTTGAAAGATGTGGCTTGGCTGGGGGCCAAAATCCTTCAAAGGATTTTGCAAAAGTTTTCGAAAACTTTTGCGCGCCCCCGTCACGTCCCCCGGGGTTTCGCCCTTAACGTCGGTTCGGCCACCGTCGGATCCTCGGGCCAGGGATGGCGCGGATAGGCCCCGCGCATGTCCTTGCGGACGTCACTGTAGGACGTCGCCCAGAACCGGGGCAGGTCGGTCGTCACCTGCACCGGTGCCTGCGCGGGCGACAAGAGGGTGACCCGCACCGGCATCCGCGCCGCCCCCACCACTGGATGCACCGTGACCCCAAACATCTCTTGCAGACGCACCGCGATTGCCGGCGCTTCGCCATCATAATCGATCGGGATCTTCCGGCCCAGCGGCGTCTCAAGGCTGCCGGGCACCAGCCGGTCCATCTCGGCCAGCCGGTCCCAGCCCAGCAGTCCTTGCAAGGCAGGCATCAGGTCCAAAGCCCGCAGGTCGGCCTCGGTCTTCACCCCTGTCAGATGCGGCAAAAGCCAGCCCTCGGCGGTGGCGAGAAGATCGGCATCCTCGACCCCCGGCCAGCCCTCACCCCGCGCCAGTCGCGCCCGGGCGCGCAGGCGGCGGGCCGCAGCGCCCCACGGCAGGCCCAGCAGGCGCAGCCCCTCCAGCGCGGCGCGGGCCATGGCCTCGGGTGGGGCGGTCCAGGCCCGGTCATCCAGCACAAGGGCACCAAAGCGTTCCTGCCGCCGCGCCAGCACCCGGCCCTCGCGGCGCGACCAGTCGCAGACCTCTTGCCACTGGATGCGGTCAGCGAACAGCCCCCGCACCTCGGCCTCGGAGATCGCCACCGCCTGCCGGATCGCAGCCTCACGCGTATCGCCATCCAGATCGGTCGCCACGATCAGCCGCGCGCCCGACAGGGGCAGCCCGGCCGCCATCGCCGCCCCCTTGCCACCCGACAGCACCCAGCGCGGCGCATCGCCCTTGCGGTGCAGCCCGATGCGGTCGGGATAGGCCAGCGCCGCCATCTCGGCCAGACCATAGCCGGTCGCACCGTCAGCATCGCGCGCCACGGCGGCGCCCAGACGCCGCGCCTCGGCCTTGATCCGTTCGATCACCCCCCGGTCAGCCTCTGGCCCCGGGCGGGCAATCGCCTGCATCCGCAAGCCAAGATCAGGCGGCGCACCACGCAAGGGATCACGTTCGGCCAGCAAAGCGGCCAGCGTCGCCGCCTCGGGCCCCGCCACCGCCAGCATGTGCCCCAGCCGGGGATGCAGCGGCAGGGCGGCCAGCTTGCGACCATGGCCCGTGATATGGCCCGGCGCGTCCAGCGCCCCCAAGGCTTGCAGCAGGCTGCGTGCCTCGGCCATCGGGCCGGGCGGTGGGGGTGTCAGAAACGGCAGGTCCGCCCCGCCCCACAGCGCCAGCTCCAGCGCCAGACCCGCAAGATCCGCCACCTCGATCTCGGCCGGGGGGAAGGCGGCCAGCCCGCCTTCCTCGCCCTTCGTCCACAGCCGGTAGCAGACGCCCGCAGATACCCGCCCCGCCCGGCCCCGGCGCTGGTCCGCCTCGGCCTTGGACACCCGCTCCGTCACCAGCCGCGACATGCCCGAGTTTGGATCAAACCGCGCCCGTCGCGCGCGGCCTGCGTCAATCACCACCTGGATATCCGGCAAGGTCAGCGAGGTTTCGGCGATAGAGGTTGCCAGCACCACCTTCCGACCCGCCACCGGCGCCAAAGCCGCGCGCTGGGCGGCAAAGTCCATCGCCCCGAACAGGGGCCGCAGCGCCACGCCGGGCAGACCCGACAGCATCCCCTCGACCCGCCGGATTTCGCCCTCACCCGGCAGGAAGACCAGAATGCCGCCTTCCGTCTCCTCCAGCGCCTGCCGCACCGCGCCCGCCACCAGCGCCTCCAGCCGCAGGCTGGCATCGGCAGGTCGGGGCAGCCAACGTGTCTCAACCGGAAACGCCCGCCCTTCCGAGGTGACAACCGGCGCATCCCCCATCAGCACCGCCACGGGTGCTGCCTCCAGCGTGGCCGACATGACCAGCAGTTGCAGGTCCGGCCGCAGCGCGCCGCGCACCTCAAGGCACAGCGCGAGCCCCAGATCGGCATTCAGCGATCGTTCATGAAACTCGTCAAAAATCACCAGCCCCACGCCGCCAAGTTCGGGGTCGCCCTGGATCATCCGGGTCAGGATGCCTTCGGTCACCACTTCCACCCGCGTGGCGGCGGATACCTTCGCCTCGCCCCGGATGCGGTAGCCGATGGTCTTGCCCACGGGCTCGCCCAGCGTCTCGGCCATGCGTTCGGCGGCGGCACGGGCGGCAAGGCGACGCGGCTCCAGCATCAGGATGCGCCCCGGTGTGATGCCATGGGCCAGCAGGTCCAAGGGCACAACCGTGGTCTTGCCTGCGCCGGGTGGGGCCTGCAGCACGGCCAGCCCGCGCGCCGTCAGGGCGTCACGCAGGGTGGGCAGGGCGGCGTCGATGGGCAGGCCAGACGACAGGGGCAGGGGCTCACGCATGGCGCCTTATCGCCGCTGCGCCCGCCCCAGCGCAAGCGGCGCTCACACAGACATCTGTGCTTGCCCGCATCCCCCAACGGCGCATACTGCCCTCCTGCCCTTAACCTGAAAGCCCCCCATGCCCCAGATTGCGCGCACCATTCAGCTTGCCGCCCGCCCGCTGGGTGCCCCGAAACCCGGGGATTTCACGATTGCCAACCTGCCCCTCGCGCCCCCTGCGCCCGGTGAGGTGCTGTTGCAAATGCTGTGGCTGTCGCTTGACCCCTACATGCGCGGCCGCTTGTCCGATGCGCGGTCCTATGCGCCGCCGACCGCCCTTGGCGCGCCCCCGCCGGCTGAGGCGGTGGCGCGGGTCCTGCAGTCGAACGACCCAAGCCTCGCTGCGGGCGACATCGTGCTGGTCCACGATTTCTGGCGTGACCATGCCGTCAGGAAAGCCCACGACTGCCAGCGGCTTGATCCTGCGCTGACCCCGGTCCAGCGCGCGCTGGGCGCGTTGGGCATGCCGGGGCTGACGGCTTATGCGGGCCTGAAACACATCGGCCAGCCACGGGCGGGTGAGACGCTGGTTGTGGGGGCCGCCACCGGGGCCGTGGGCGCGTTGGTCGGCCAGATCGCCAAGCTGCGCGGCGCGCGGGTGGTCGGCGTGGCGGGTGGTGCCGAAAAATGCCGCTACGCCACCAAAGAGCTTGGCTTTGACGCCTGCCTTGACCGCCATGCCCCCGACCTTGGCCCCCAGATGGCCGCCGCCTGCCCGGACGGGGTCGATGTCTATTTTGAACTGACCGGCGGCGCGATCCTGCAGGCTGTCCTGCCCCTCATGAACCCCTTCGCCCGCATCCCGGTCTGCGGCACCATCGCCAGCTACAACGCCACCACGCCGCCCCCCGGTCCTGACCAGCTTCCCGCGCTGATGCGGCTGATCCTGACCCGCAGTCTGACTGTGCGCGGCTTTATCGTCAGCGAATTCGCCGCCGACCGGGCCGAGTTTGCCGCCACCATGTTGCAATGGCTGGCCACCGGCGCCATCCGAGCCCGTGAGGATGTGACCGAAGGGCTTGACCAGATGGTCCCCGCCTTCATCGCCATGCTGGAGGGGCGCAATTTCGGCAAGACGCTGGTCAAGCTGGCCGATTGACGGGCTGCACAATGGCCCCTTTCCAGCGCCACCAAGACTTGCCACAAAGGCGGCATGGCCCAGCCCCTTGACCTTGCCGCCACCGCCCAAGCCATCCTGTCCGGGGATCGCCGTGCCTTGGCCCGCGCGATCACGCTGGTGGAAAGCGCGCGGCCAGACCACCGGACGCAGGCGCTGGCGCTGTTGGTCACGCTGGCGGCTTCCGGCCGTCAGGCCCTGCGCATCGGGCTGTCCGGCACCCCCGGCGTCGGCAAATCGACGTTCATCGAGGCGTTCGGCCTGATGCTGACCGCGCAAGGCCTGCGCGTCGCGGTCCTTGCGGTTGATCCGTCCTCGGCCCGGTCAGGCGGGTCCATCCTTGGTGACAAGACAAGGATGGAGCGTTTGTCGCGTGACCCCCTCGCCTTCATCCGCCCCTCACCCAGCCAGACCCAGCTTGGCGGCGTCGCCCGCCGCACGCGCGAAGCGGTGGCCCTGTGCGAAGCGGCGGGCTTTGACGTGGTGCTGGTTGAGACTGTCGGGGTCGGCCAGTCGGAAACCGTGGTCGCCCAGATTTCCGACCTCTTTCTCCTCCTCCTCGCCCCCGCTGGCGGGGATGAGCTGCAAGGCGTCAAGCGCGGGATCATGGAGATGGCCGACCTGATCCTTGTGAACAAGGCCGACGGTGACCTGAAACCCGCGGCCATGCGCACGGTGGCCGATTACTCCGGCGCGCTGCAACTGCTGCGCCGCCGCCCGCAAGACCCTTCAGGCTTTCCCAAGGCGTTGCCCGTCTCGGCGCTGGCCGGGGATGGGCTGACGCAGGCCTGGGGCGACATGCAGACCCTTGCCGCCTGGCGCAAGGCGCAGGGCCACTGGACCCGGACCCGCGCCACCCAGTCCCGCCACTGGTTTGAGGAAGAGGTGCGCCAGGGCCTGCTGGCCGCCTTGCGCCATGAGCCGCAGCGCGGGCTGATGACCGCCTATGCCGACCGCGTCGCTGGCGGCGAGATCACGCCCGAGGCCGCCGCCGCCGCGATGCTTCAGGCGATGGGGCGCAGCTAGGCGGTCGAATGCGTGCCCTTGGCGCTTGACGCTGGCCCGCTTTCCCCGTATCTGCCCGCAATCGCTTTCGAGGGTTGGGGATCCCCCGCCTTCTCCCGTTTTTGACGAATCGAAGGAACACCCCAATGTCGCGCGTCTGCGAACTCTCCGGCAAGGGCCCGATGTCGGGCAATACGGTCAGCCATGCCAACAATAAATCCCGCCGCCGGTTCCTTCCGAACCTGAACGAAGTCACGCTGATTTCGGACGTGCTGGGCCAGTCGTTTAAGCTGCGCATCTCGGCAGCGGCTCTGCGCACGGTTGACCATCGTGGCGGTCTTGACGCTTTCCTGGCCAAGGCCAAGGATGACGAGCTGTCGACCACAGCCCAGAAGATCAAGAAAGACATCGACAAGGCCCAGGCCGCCGCCTGATCTTTGCTGGTGCTTGGAAAAAGGCCCCGCCTTCGATATGAAGGCGGGGCCTTTGTCGTTTCCCGGATGACTGTCAGGGAGCCCCGGAATTTTCAAAAATTCCGGCACGATTTCTTCGAAGAAATCGCCTTCCCGGCGGCTATGTCACGTCAGGCTTCAGCCCGCACAGTAGGCCTCAGCGGTCGCGCCAAAGCTTTTGTAGCGCTCCCAGAAGGCATCATCGCTGGCCGATTGCGAAATCCAGGTCGCATGGGCGTTTTCGGGGTCCTTGAAGAACTTGGCCGCGCGGCGCTGGTCTGACCCGGACAGGGTTTGATCCGCCGCCTGCTGGATGCAACCACACAGCGACCGGCTTGCCGCAGAACGGTCTGACGACATGCAGGCCCTCTCGATCGGGCCCGCCAGCGCCAGCCCGGCAGGAAGGAATACGGCCAGCACCGCCGCAAGCGTGAAGGATTTCATCATCATCTGCCTCATTGCCGGGCCGAAGGTGCCTTGTGGCATCACCCCTCACCGGTCGTTTTTCTACTCCGGATCATGCCAAGTCCAAGCAGTTTTTTCAAGCCAGCACAGGGGTTTGGCGGAAACTGGCCGAAGATCGCCCATCTTGCTGGCCTTTCCCCCGCCTGCCACCAGATACGGTATGCCCGCCCGCTGACCCGCCCGCCAACCCAAGCTTGCTCGCAAAATCGTGACTGGCGGACTTTGCCGGTAAATCGTCCTGCAAAACCCTGCGCCAAGCCCCTTTCCGGCACCCCGTCAACAGGGTATATCCCGCGCCATGACCGATCTTGATCTCATCCGCAACTTCTCCATCGTGGCCCACATCGACCACGGTAAATCCACCCTCGCCGACCGGCTCATCCAGATGACCGGCACGGTGGCTGCGCGCGACATGAAGGCGCAGATGCTGGACAGCATGGATATCGAGCGGGAGCGTGGCATCACCATCAAGGCCAACACCGTCCGGATCGAATACCCGGCCAAGGATGGCAAGACCTACATCCTGAACCTGATCGACACCCCCGGGCACGTCGACTTCGCCTATGAGGTCAGCCGCAGCATGCGTGCCGTCGAAGGCTCGCTTCTGGTGGTGGACGCGTCGCAGGGTGTGGAAGCCCAAACCCTCGCCAACGTCTATCAGGCGCTGGACGCTGGGCACGAAATCGTGCCGGTCCTGAACAAGATCGACCTTCCAGCGGCCGAGCCTGAACGCGTCCAGCAGCAGATCGAAGATGTGATCGGCCTTGATGCTTCTGAAGCCATTATGATCAGCGCCAAATCCGGCCTCGGCATCCCCGATGTGCTGGAGGCGATCGTGACCCGCCTTCCCGCCCCCAAGGGCGACCGTAGCGCCCCCCTCAAGGCGATGCTTGTTGACAGCTGGTATGACGCCTACCTTGGCGTCGTCGTCATGATCCGGGTGATGGACGGCTTTGTCCGCAAGGGTGACCGCGTCCGCATGATGCAGACCAACGCCGTCTACGGGATCGACAAGCTGGCCGTCCTGAAACCCCAGATGGTCGACATCAGCGAACTCGGCCCCGGCGAGATCGGCATCTTCACCGCCTCGATCAAGCAGGTCCGCGACACCCGCGTCGGCGACACCATCACCCACGAACGCCGCGGCTGCACCGAGCCACTCCCCGGCTTCAAACCCGCGCAACCCGTGGTCTTCTGCGGCCTCTTCCCCGTCGACGCCGCCGATTTCGAGAACCTCCGCGACGCGATTGAGAAACTCTCGCTGAACGACGCCTCCTTCTCGTCTGAGATGGAAACCTCCGCCGCCCTCGG
>JBBQVR010000063.1:0-19408 GCA_038211355.1 Rhodobacterales bacterium
GTTGTCCTACCTTCAGGCGGTGCGCCGCAATCAGGTGGATGGCTTGATTTTCGTTACGAACCATCCGGATGACGGCACACTTGCCGCAGCGATCAACGCCAGTGGCAAGGTGGTCATACTTGACGAAGATGTGGCGGGAACCTCGGTGCCGAAGCTCTTTTGCGACAACGACCAGGGCGGTTATCTGGCCGGGCGGCATCTGGCCGAAGCCGGGCATCGCCGGGTGCTGTTCATCGGCGGGGTCGATGCCATGCTAAGCGGCACGCGCCGCTTTGCCGGTTTCAAGCGCGCCATGACCGAGATCTGGGGGGCTGACGCCCGGATCGACCGCTATGAGGGCGAGTATCTGGCCGCGTTCGGGCGCGCGGCGGCGCAACGCATGCTGGCCACCGACGAAAAGGTCACTGCCGTCTTCGCGACGTCCGACGAAATCACCATCGGGGTGCTGGAGGTGCTGAATGCCGCAGGCATTCGGGTGCCACAGGACCTTTCGTTAGTCGGGTTCGACGATGTCGGCCCGCTGCATCTGTTCGCACCCGCCGTGACAGCGGTGCGCCAGCCGGTCAGGGCCTTGGGCATCCGTGCCCTTGCCTTGCTTCTGGATACCGACTGGACCGATCCGGAAAAACTCCGGCCAGAGGAGATCCTGCCTGTCACCCTGATCATGCGGAAATCTGTTGCGCCGCGGATCCGGTCCTGAACTGCAACGTCCAACATATGGGAAACACCATGAACACGATGAAAATGACGGCACTTTCGCGGCGGGGCCTTGGCGTGATGCTGGGCTCGGCGGTTCTTCTGACGGCTGTGCCGGGCATGGCGCAGGACACCAAGAAGTTCGCGCTGGTCCAGATCAACCAGCAGGCGCTGTTCTTCAACCAGATGAACGAAGGCGCGCAAAAGGCGGCGGATGCGGCCGGGGTCGAACTGGTGATCTTCAACGCCAACAACGACCCGGCTGCGCAGAACAGCGCGATCGAGACCTATATCCAGGAAGGTGTCGCAGGGATTGCCATCGTCGCCATCGACGTGAACGGGATCATGCCGGCGGTCGATCAGGCGGTGGCAGCGGGGATTCCGGTCGTGGCCATCGACGCGATCCTGCCCGAAGACGGCAAGCAGTCGGCGGTGATCGGCGTTGATAACGGTAAGGCCGGCGCGGACCTTGGCGCCTATTTCGTCGAGTATGCCAAGGGTGCGGGCGGGGCCAAGCTGGGCGTCGTCGGCGCGCTGAACTCGTTCATCCAGAACCTGCGCATGGACGGGTTCACCGGCGTGCTGACGGGGGTTGAGGGGGTGACGATTGCGGGCACCGTCGATGGCCAGAACGTGCAGGATACGGCGCTGGCGGCTGCGGAAAACCTGATGACGGCAAACCCCGACATGACGGCGATCTATGCCACGGGCGAACCGGCCCTTCTGGGCGCAGTTGCGGCTGTGGAAAGCCAGGGGCGGCAGGCTGATGTCAAGGTTTTCGGCTGGGACCTTACGGCCTCGGCCGTCGCGGGTATCGATGCGGGCTATGTCGAGGCTGTCATCCAGCAGGACCCCGCCGGGATGGGCGCGGCCGCAGTCGACGCGCTGAAAACACTCAGCGAAGGCGGCACGGTCGAGCGGAACATCTCAGTTCCTGTCACGATCGTCACCAAGGCGAACGTGGATGACTTCCGGTCCATGTTCGAATGACCGATATGGCGCTTCATCCCGAAGCGTCCGATGCGAGAGGGGGTAGCCCCCTCTCGCACGCCAAAGGCGTCGTGCCTTTGGTCTCGTTGCGGGGAATTACCCTGACTTTCGGGTCGCATCAGGCACTTCGGGGCGTTGATCTGGATGTGATGCCGGGCGAGTGTCTTGGCCTGATCGGGGACAACGCAGCGGGCAAATCGACGCTGTCGAAGGTGATGTCGGGCACCTATATTCCTGACGCGGGGACGATCAGCGTCGAAGGCGAACCTGTCCGCTTTTCGGGCCCCTCGGATGCCCGGGCGCGGCATATCGAGATGGTGTTCCAGGACCTCAGCCTCTGCGATCACGTCGATGTCGTGGGCAACCTGTTCTTGGGGCGCGAACTGACGCGTGGCCCATTTCTGGATCAAAAGCGCATGCTTGCCGAAGGGCGGCAGATGCTGGACGCGCTGGAAATCCGCATTCCGCGCCTGACGGCCAAGGTTGAAAAGCTGTCGGGCGGCCAACGCCAGGCCATCGCCATCGCACGGGCTGCAAGTTTCCAGCCCAAGGTTCTGATCATGGACGAGCCGACCTCGGCCCTTGCCGTGGCAGAGGTCGAGGCAGTGCTGGCGTTGATCAACCGGGTCAAGGAAAAGGGCGTGGGCGTTGTTCTGATCACCCACCGCCTGCAAGACCTGTTCCGCGTCTGCGACCGGATTGCCGTCATGTATGAAGGCACGAAAGTTGCCGAACGGATGATCGGCGATACCAATCTGCAGGAACTGGTCGATTTGATTGTCGGAAAAGGGTCGCATTGATGTCCGCCTACTCTGAACGCTCAAAGGGGTCGCCGCTTGCGGATTTCGTGGCCGAGAATGCACAGGTCCTGTCAATCGCAGTGTTCTTTCTGGCCTGCATGCTGTTGTTCAGCCTGCTGTCGCCCACGTTTCTGACGGCTGGCAACCTGTTGAACATCGTCAGGCAGGCTGCGCCGGTGCTGATCGTGGCGGTAGCGATGACGCTGGTGATCACCACGGCGGGGATTGACCTGTCGGTCGGGTCCACCGTGGCCCTCGTCAATGCGGTGGCTGCCATTGCAATGGCGGCGGGACTGGACTGGATCGTGGTCGTTGTGCTGATGCTGGTGCTGGGCGGAGCGATCGGCGCCATCCAGGGATGGTTCATCGCCTATCAGGGCATCCCCGCATTTATCGTGACACTTGCCGGCCTCTCGATCTTGCGCGGCTATGCGCTTTACCTGACCGAGGGCTATTCCATCCCGATCAAAGACGTGCCCGGATTCTTCTGGCTGGGGCGCGGAACCCTTGCGGGCTTTCCAGTGCCGGCGCTGATCTCGATCCTGGTGGCGATCATTGGGTTCATCGTGATGTTGCGAACACGCTATGGACGTCAGGTGATTGCTGTTGGCTCCAACATGGAAGCGGCCCGCCGTGTCGGGATGCCTGCGCTATGGACCGTAGCGTCCGTCTATGTGGTGTCCGGTGTGGCTTGTGCCATCGCGGGCCTGCTTATCGCGGCGAGGTTGGGGTCCGGGTCATCGAATGCGGCGGTCGGGTTTGAGTTGCAGGTCATTGCCGCCGTCGTTCTGGGCGGCACGTCTTTGATGGGTGGCAAGGCCAGCATGCTTGGCACGGTCCTTGGAACAATGACGATTGCGGTCATCGGCAATGGGTTGATCCTGGTCCACATTTCGCCCTTCTTCACGCAGATCGTGACAGGGACCATCATCCTGCTGGCGATCTGGATGAACACGAAGCTTTTCAGCGGTGGCTTGCGCCTCGGAAGGAAACCCAGATGACGGATGAACGATCGGCGGCGCATGTTGGGTCGGGCCTTGTGATGACCGTGAACGGCCCGATCAAAAGCGCCGAACTGGGCGTGACACTGATGCACGAGCATCTGCAGAACGATTGTTCCTGCTGGTGGAACCCGCCGAAAGAAGAGGAACGGCAGTATCTGGCGGAAGGCCCGGTGCGGATCGAGATACTCTCCGACCTCAAGCAAGACCCGTTTGTGAACAAGCACAACATCGCGCTTGACGAGTTGGACCTCTGTATCGAGGAGATCGGGGCGTTTGCCAAAGCCGGTGGGCGGACGGTGGTTGACCCGACCTGCCGCGGGATCGGGCGCGATCCGATCAAACTGAGGCGGATCGCGCAGGCAAGCGGGCTAAACATCGTTATGGGGGCTGGCTACTACCTGGCTTCGTCGATGCCCGAGGAAGTGGCGCGCCTGTCCATCGATGACATCGCCGACCAGATCGTAAACGAGGCGCTGCACGGCACCGACGGCACCGATGCCAAGATCGGCCTGATCGGCGAAATCGGCGTGTCCTCCGACTTTACCGCCGACGAAGAAAAATCCCTGCGCGGGGCAGCCCGCGCGCAGGTGCGAACCGGCTTGCCGCTGATGGTCCATCTGCCGGGTTGGTTCCGGCTTGGCCACCGCGTGCTGGACGTCGTCGAGGCCGAGGGCGCAAACCTGTCCCACACCGTTTTGTGCCACATGAATCCGTCACATGATGACTGGGACTATCAACACACCATCGCCAAGCGGGGGGCTTTTGTGGAATTCGACATGATCGGCATGGACTACTTCTATGCCGATCAGCAGGTGCAATGCCCAAGTGACGACGAGGTAGCGCGTGCCATCCTGCGTTTGGCGGATGCGGGGCATCTGGACCGGGTGCTCTTGTCGCAGGACGTGTTCATCAAGATGATGCTGACGCGCTATGGCGGCAACGGCTATGCCTTCGTGCAACGGCACTTCCTGCCGCGACTGGCGCGTCACGGGATGGACGCACCCTCGTGTGATATGCTGATGACAACCAATCCGCGGCGCGTGTTTGACGCTGCGATCTGATCTGCGAGGGAGGGAATTTCCATGACCACCAAAGTGCTTCTGGTCGGCGAAAGCTGGGTGTCTTCGGCGACCCATTACAAGGGCTTCGACCAGTTCGGAAGCGTGACTTTCCACCTCGGAGCGGAACCTCTGGTGGCCGCGCTGAAAGGGTCGGAGTTTGATCTTACCTACATGCCCGCGCATGAGGCCGTGGAAAAATTCCCGTTCGAGATGGCAGGGCTGGACGCCTATGACGTGATCATCCTGTCCGATATCGGGGCGAATTCGTTCCTGTTGCCACCCGCCGTCTGGCTGCGGTCAGAGACCGTGCCGAACCGGCTGCGGCTGATCAAGGACTGGGTGGAAAAGGGCGGCGCGCTTTTGATGATCGGCGGATACTTCAGCTTTCAAGGGATCGACGGCAAGGCGCGCTGGCGAAAAACCCCGGTCGAGGATGTGCTGCCGGTGACCTGCCACCCCTGGGACGACCGGGTGGAAATGCCCGAAGGCGCGGTTGCCGAGGTGCTGCAACCCGATCATCCGGTCATGGCGGGGCTGGACGGTGCCTGGCCCTTCGTCCTGGGCGTCAACGAGGTCGAGGTGCGCCCGGGCGCCCAGGTTCTGGCGCGCATTCCAGAAGATCAGGGTGGCCATCCGTTGTTGGTCCTGGGTGGATTCGGCAAGGGCCGGACGGCAGCGTGGACATCGGATATCGGGCCGCACTGGCTGTCGCCGGCGTTCTGCAGTTGGGATGGCTATGGCCGCCTCTGGAAGAACCTCCTTGGTTGGCTGGCGCATGACCAAAGCTGACGGTAGTCCCTACGGCTGCTGCAGGATTTCCGCCAGTTCTTCACGGGTCGGGAACGCGGCTCGGGTGCCGGGACGCGACACGGTGATGGCGGCCGCCGCCGTCGCGTGGCGTAATGCACGCGGGTCCAGCGCTACACCCCGAAGGGCCGCAGAGGCCAGTGCAGTGGCCATGAAGCAATCACCTGCCCCTGTGGTGTCCACCACTTCGCAAGGCAGGGCCGGGACGAGGACGTCTTGCGTCGCCGAAACAAGCCGCGCGCCCATCGCGCCGAGTGTCAGCACCACTTGCGGCACACCAGCGGCCACCAGCGCGTCCGTGCCACCCAGTGCGGCGGCTTCGCTCTCGTTTACGAAGGCGACATCCACCAGCTGCCAGAGATCACCGAAGAAAGGGCGCAGTGGCGACGGGTTGAGCGCTGTGTGCATCCCCAACAGCCGAGCCTGCCGAAGTGCCGCGACGGTGGTTTCCGCCGAAAGGTTGCCTTGCAGAACCAGCAGATCACCGGGCTCTGCATGGGCAAGGGCCGCACAAGCGCATACGGGTGTCAGCCCCGACGCAGCCGCATTGGTGGTGATGATCGCATTGTCGCCCGATCTGGCCCGCAGGATGATCGAGAAATCACTGGCAACCCCCGGGACACGGACAAGGTCGGCCTCTAGGGGTTCGGCGGCCAGCCGGGACCGGATGTCATCGGCGCGGCTGTCTTCCCCCACTGCGGCGCAGAGGTGGCAGGGCAGCCCCGACCGTCCCAGCATGATCGCCTGGTTCGCGCCCTTTCCGCCGAGGTCGATCTTGCCCGCCAGCCCGTGGATTGATGCGCCGAAAGTGGGCAGGGCCTCGACCGTCACAGCCTCATCCAGTGCCACGTTGCCAATCACGAAGGCGCCCATGACGTTCCTGCTCTCCAATTAAGGGTCTTCCGATGCAAACCATATCCAACCGCAGCTCAGGCGCGATAGGCGAAATCTTCGGACGCGAGAAGGTCCTGATCGGAATGATCCATTGCCCGCCCTTTCCCGGTGCTCCACGCTATAAAGGGGCGACGATGGACAGTCTTTACGACGCCTGCCTGCGCGATGCCGAAGCCCTGATTGCGGGGGGTATGCACGGGCTGATCGTCGAAAACCACGGCGACATACCGTTTTCGAAGCCCGAGGATATCGGCCCCGAAACGCCAGCCTTCCTGTCGGTTGTGACGGACCGCGTGCGGCGCGCGACGGGTGTGCCCGTTGGCATCAATGTTCTGGCGAACGCGCCGCTGCCGGCAATTGCAACTGCGGTGGCGGGCGGGGCCGACTTTGTCAGGGTAAACCAATGGGCCAACGCCTATGTTGCGAACGAGGGCTTCATGGAGGGCCGGGCAGGCGAAGCGTTGCGTTACCGCTCCCTTTTACGGGCCGAGAATGTGCGCATTTTCACCGACGCACATGTAAAGCACGGCAGCCACGCCATCGTTGCAGACCGGTCGGTCGCCGAGCTTACCCGGGACCTTGCATTCTTTGACGCAGACTGTGTCATTGCGACCGGCCAGCGCACGGGCCATTCCGCAAGCCTTGAAGAGATCGACGAGATCGCCGGTGCGACACACCTGCCGGTCCTGGTGGGATCAGGTGTGACGGAAGACAACATCCTGTCCATCCTGTCGCGCACCAATGGGGTCATCGTCGCATCCTCGCTGAAAGTGGGAGGGGTCTGGTGGAACCCGGTCGAGCCTGAGCGCGTCAAGCGCTTGACGGAACGCGCGGCAGCTGGGCTTTGACAGTCTTTTGACTCTCCGTGCGCAAAGGTTGCTTGGAGGGTCGCCTTGCAGGCTATTGGTTTGACGGCGGCTCAGGCTTGCCGAGATCCGGGATGCAGCGGGGAACATCGACCCCAGACCCACCGAACGCGCTCGTGCCAGCATCCGGCGGCTGTTTGGAAAATGACCACGGAACGGAGGGTGCTGCGGGCAGCAGCCATCTGCCACTGAAGAACCTCGCCACAGCTAAGCGCCTCTGACAATCTGGCTTGCGGGATGAATATTTGGTATCGCAATTCCAGATCAAAGGATGTGCACAGCTTGGCAATTCTTCGCCCCCTTCTTTTCCTTTTCGTCGGGATTGCTGCCGGCGTCATGACGCTTGGGGCTCTGTTTCCTTTGCCGGGTCGACAGGGCATCATACCAGCTGAAGCTATTCCCTCAACGGCCTCCACAAAGATTGGCGCTGCGGTGCTGGTAGCGCAGGCGGCACATCCAGGGGAAAGCGGCGTGATCCCGCTGGCAGGCGGGGGCGAAGCCTTTG
This sequence comes from Rhodobacterales bacterium, assembly GCA_038211355.1. Classification (GTDB taxonomy): domain Bacteria; phylum Pseudomonadota; class Alphaproteobacteria; order Rhodobacterales; family Rhodobacteraceae; genus Tabrizicola. The sequence goes on from JBBQVR010000063.1 coordinate 7,624, forward strand.
CTGCCCGCGTGCTTTTGGCGCGCACAGCCGAGCAATCGCTGGATGTGCAATATTACATTTGGCAGGCCGACACGACCGGCTACCTGCTTTTGGACGAGTTGCGCGCGACGGCAGAACGGGGGGTCCGGGTGCGGCTGTTGCTGGATGACAACGGCATCGCCGGGCTGGATGCGGACCTGCGGGCACTCGATGACCTGCCGAACCTTGAAGTGCGGCTGTTCAACCCCTTTACCCTGCGCCGCCCCAAACTGCTGTCCTTTACCTTCGATTTCTTCCGGCTGAACCGGCGGATGCACAACAAGTCCTTCACCGCTGATGGCGCTGCGACGGTTGTTGGCGGGCGCAACGTGGGTGATATCTATTTCGCATTCGGCCCGGACGAGCATTACATCGACACCGACGTGTTGGCCCTTGGCCCGGCGGCGGCGGATGTGGCTGTGGCGTTCGACGCCTACTGGAACAGCGCCTCGGCCTATCCGGCGGGGCTGTTCCTGCCTGACGCACCCGACGGGCTGGAAGAGCTGAAGGCAAAGGTAGCCTCGGCCCGAGCCGCTGATTTGGCCGAGCCCTATCTTGAGGCCATCAGCCAGTCGCCGCTAATGCGGACCCTGATGGCGGGGCCGGGTGCTGTGGAATGGGCGCGGGTGACTCTTGTAACCGATGACCCATCCAAGGGCCTTGGCGAACAAGGCGCGGGCGGGCTGCTGATCGACCGGCTGGTGACAATCCTGACCGATCAGGCGACCGGCCCGACCGTTTCGGTCGATCTCATCTCGGCATATTTCGTGCCGGGGCAAGGCGGGACCGACCTTCTGGCCAACCTTGCGGCGCAAGGGGTGACCGTGCGCGTGCTGACCAACGCGCAAGAGGCGACGGATGTCGTGACCGTCCACGGGTCCTATGCCGAGTATCGACCGGCTTTGCTGGCAGGCGGTGTTGCCTTGGGCGAACTGAAGGCCGATCCGCTGATCCCGCGGCAGGACCAGACGCTGGCCACATATCTGGTTGGGTCGGCGTCGTCGCTGCATTCAAAGGTCTTTGCGATTGATGGCGAACGGGTGTTCATCGGGTCGTTCAACTTTGATCCCCGGTCAGCCCAGCTGAACACCGAAATGGGGCTGCTGATCGAAAGCCCGACCTTTGCAGTGGCGGTCACGCAGGCCGTGGATCAGGTGATGGAGCGGGGCGCCTATGCCTTGCGGCTGTCCCCAACAAGTGCGCTGGAATGGGTCACGCTGGACGATAGCGGCAGGCAGATCGTGCGGACGACCGAGCCCAACACGACCTGGATCGACCGGACCCTGGTCAAGATCATCGGGGTTCTGCCGGTGGAGTGGATGATGTGACCGCGAATGACACCCCACCCAATGTTGTAATCCCGACTGTCCTGCCCTGGCGCTATGCGCTGACGATCTGTGGCGCCGCTCTTGCGCTTGGCATAGCAGGCTTTGCCGTGACCGGCAGCGCGGGCAGCATGGCGGCGACTGCAGGCTTTGCCGTGGGCCTGTTTGCAGCCCTTTCCGGCGGGCTTCGGGGTGCGCTGCTCGCGGGCCTAGGGTTCATATGTGCGGCCGGGCTGGTTCTGGCCTTTCCGGTCCTGTCGGTCCTCTTGGCCCTTTGCATCGCTCTGTCCGTCATGGCGGCGGTTGAGGTGGCACGGTTCGGCACCCGTATGTCGGTCATGGTGCTGATGGGCGTGGTCCTGTTCGCCATCGCAACGGATCACGACGGCGATGGCCGGATGCTGGCGCTGTCCGCCCTCGGCATTGGTGCGGGCTGTATGGTGGCGGCACATCTTCGGCTGACCTCCATCCTGCGCCCGCCGCTGGCCAGCCGAGTCGAGGCGGTCCGTCTTGGGCTTTTCCTGTCCGTCGGCGTCGCGCTTTCTATCGGTCTGGCGATGACGATCAACCTGCCGCATGCCTATTGGATCGTGATCCTGTTCGTCTCGCGCTGCTTGATGCCGATGCAGGACACGCCCGGTGCGTTGCTTAAATACGGCCATGGCGCGGCGCTTGGCGTTGTGGCGGTCATCGCAATAGAACTGGCCGGACCGCCTGATGCATGGCGACTGCTCTTGGCGCTGACGGCTTTCGTTCTGGGCTTGCGCTTCATGCCCCACCCGCGGCCGATATCTGCGGCGGCAATGACTGCAGGGATCTTGCTTGCCTCTGCCCCGACCCCGGGCGAGGCAACCTTCCGCGCCGAGGCAGTTGTGCTGGTTATCGCCCTCATCTTGTTCCTGACGTTGATCCTTGAACGCGTCATGCCGGAACTGCCAGGCACGCAGTCAAAAGGGCCAGGCCCACTAGAATAAGTGTCACCGCCTGGTCGTGCAGTGCACCTCAGAAAGCCATTAAATCCCGCTTCGGCCCCAGTGCCAGCCAAGCAGGCTGCCACTTGTCATGCATTTCGGGGGCTTCACCGTGTTCGTTGCAAGTTACGGCCTGTTCGGGCCGTCAGAACGGCGGGCTGTCAGAACGGCAGGCTGTCAGAAAGGCAGGCAAACCGCTGCCGGCAACGGGATCGCTGGATTTCGCTTCGCTGACCTTCGGTTCGTCCATGACCGGTTCGCCTGCGGGCGACGTAGTCATTAGCCCATAAGCCGCCTTCGACTTCTGATGCTGCCCGTCTGTCCGCGATTTGGCGGCAGCATCCCAAGCGCACATTCAATCTGTGCCAAGACTAACGCCCAAAATCTGCACGATAGCCGCTTGGGGGTGTTCCAACGGCGCGGTTGAACGAGCGCGCGAAATGCGCTTGGTCTGCAAATCCGGCAATGAAACCAATCTCGGACAGTGCTGGTCCATTCGCTTCGCACAGATGGGTTGCTGCAACCTGCACGCGCGCTTCCGATACCATCCGAGAAAACGACGCTGATTTTTGGCCCAGACGGCGCTGCAAGGTACGGGGCGATGCGCCCACTTCTGCAGCGAGGTCTGCCAGTGTCCAACGGCGCAGCGGGTCGGCGACGAGAAGCTCCCGTAGCCCAGCCACGGGATTGTTGGACAGATTTTTCCGATCGCTATTGACTGCCCTTACCGGGCCGTCTGTCACGGTCGAAGAAGGCATGAGGATTACGCTTGCCAGTTTCACTGGTAGAACCGGATCATGCCATGCACCGCCCTTACGCCAGACCTCGCCTGTCTCGGTGGCAACCGTTACGTCAGCCGATCCGGCCATTTCGGCCAGGATGGCAAGCAGGCCAAGCAACCAGCAGGCTTTCGGCCACCGACGGGGCAGGACCATCGTCCTGCGCGCGATGGGTAAGCCTCATGCCCGCAGGCCCGAGATACGAGACGTCAACTGTGTGGCGCCCATGGCTGAAACGCTCCAGCCGGTGCCAACGATCCATCAGGTCGGGGATGTCCCGTGCCCGGGACAACGCTTGCACAACAGGTTCGGGCGCCATTGCCCGCGCGCCGTCCGCGATTCTCAGGATGGCCCGTGGTCCATGCACCGCCATAACGCCAGCAAGGACGTCGCTTTTCTGGGCCCTTGGTACGTGCGCGCCAGTTGGCACCGAGACAGGCACGGAGATTCCTTGTTGCTTCAGCCCCAGAACGACCAGCCGCATCATGGCGGCCGACGCGAAATCCTGTCCCTCATCTTGTCTGTTCATAGGGCCTGCTCCTCACGCCGCAGAGAATAGACTGACGCGGGCGGAATGTTCAAAGGAACGAATGCTGGCGCGCAACGGCAGGCCGCAAATCATGACGGTCGCTTTTCCAAGTCAGAACGGCGACATGTGCCGGATGCGGGTCGCATCGCCATAGATGAAAACCGCCGTCCCAGGGCCAGGTTCGGTGATCGGGCCGTCGGTGTCGGAGTGCCCTTCGCAAATGGCTTGGGCAAGCCTTGAACTTAAGGGTGCGATGGGCCCGTCACTCCGCAGGGACCGCACCCATTCGCGGCCGAAGAGACGCAGACTGGAAACGGAGGGTTTCTTGCTCATGCTGTCAGATCCCCGGGCCTGACCGGAAAGCGTGTCAGCCGCCGCCCCGTCGCGGCCCGAATCGCGTTGGCGATGGCGCCCGGTCCGGCCACGATGGCGGTTTCGCCTGCACCTAGCGGCGGGCGGTTGCTCTGGATCAGGTCTACGGTGATGGGGGGAACCTCAGTCATTCGCGGGATCGGCGCGTCGGCAAAGGTTTGTGCCGTGACATGTCCGTCTGCGGTGGGCAAATCGTCTGTCAGCACCATGCCGAGGCTCCAGACCAGATTGCCCTCGCATTGCGCGCGGACCTGATCAGGGTTGATGACCAGCCCGCAGTCATGCGCGCACCACAGCCGCGTCACCCGCACCAGCCCCGTCGCGTCCACGGCCACATCGGCCACCGCCGCCGCATGGCTGGTGTCCTTGTAGGTTCCGCAGGCGATCCCGCGCCCCAGCCGCAGCCCCGAAATCGGGGCAAGCGGGCGTTCCCAGGATGCGATCTCGGCTACGCGGGTCAGCACGCCTGCCAAAAGCGGATCAGCGATATGGGCAAGGCGGAATGCCAGCGGATCAACCCCGGCCGCCAGCGCGGCGTCGTCGATGGCGGACTCAATGGCCAGCGCATTCGGTCCGGCACCAAGCCCGCGCCACGGGCCGGTATGCACCGGCAATCGCACCATGTCATAGGCGGCGCGCGCCCGACCCAGAACGTAGGGCGCGGCCATGCCCCGCGCAACGCCGCCATCGCCGGCGAACATGTCCGTCCCGCGCTGCATCCAAGGTGGCACGACGGCAGAGGTGAACATGATGTGCGCGCTGATCTGCGAATGATCCCAGTCTGTGATCCTGCCTTTGGAAAGCCGCGCCCTGATCCGGTGCGACGATGGCGGGCGGTGGAACCCAAGCGCGTACTCTTGCGCGCGGGTCCATTGCACCTTTACCGGCGCGCCGGTGGCGATGGTCAGGGCCGCGGCCTCGGCCTCGACCGTGCAGATGGTCTTGCCACCAAAGGCACCGCCAATCCGACAGGACTGCACGGTCACTGCACCGGCACGCAGGGCGAAGGCGTGGCTGAGGAAATCGCGGATGTAAAAGGCATCCTGCGTGCCTGCCCAGACTGTGAGTGATCCGTCCTGCCATTTGGCAACGGCCGCGCGCGGTTCGATCGGGCCATGGGCGGCCATTGGTATGTCAAGGCGCAGGTCTATATCCCAGGGGCCATCCTCGGGTGCGTCGTCCATCACCACATGCGGCAGCTTGCCCTCTGCCAGCCGCGCTTCAATGTCGATGGCGCGCGCGATGTCGGATCGGGGATGCGGTCCTGCCATGTCCCAGTCCAGCTGCAGCGCCTCGGCGATGGCGTCGAGCGCAGCGGGCCGCGAGGCGACGATGCCCAGCCCCTGCGATTGTCCGATTGGGGGACCACACTCCTCGACCACCGCTACAAAGCCAGGGACTGCGCGTGCAGCGTCCAGCGACCACTGCCGCGGGCGCGAGGCCACCTCGACCGAGGCTGGCGCGCGCAGTACCCGTCCGTAAAGCATTCCCGGCAGGCGTACATCGGCGGCATAAAGCGGCGCACCCGTCACGATCTCGCGCCCTTGCACGATCTCGGGGCTGGTGCCGATCAGCCCGCCCGCGCGCAAGGCGCGCAACTCCGACACTGGCCGGAGCGTCACTGTCACCAGACCAGTCGCCTGCCCGGCGGCCAAGGCATCGCGCAGCGCGGCACAGGCCTGTGCCAGCGGCTCGGCGAACAGCATCACGGATTCGCTGCCAACGGTTGCCTTGACGCGCGACATTTCGGTGGCGTGCAGCACCACATCAATGGCGTCCCAATCAGCCCCAAGCTCGGCGCAGGCTACCTGCTTCAGCGCGGTGGCGATGTTCTGCCCCATCTCGGCGCGCGGCAGGGTCAGGGTATATCGCCCATTGCGATGCGCGATCCAGCCGAGGGCCGCCCCTGCATCCGGGGCAGGGCGTTCGGGGATGACGGGAACCTGAGACCAGACCCCGACGCCCGCACCGATCAGTGCCACCAGTCCACCCGCAGCGGCGGCCAGTAGTGTGCGCCGCCGCATCACGCTTGCTCCGCCGCGCGGGAAATGGCCGCGCGAATGCGGGGATAAGTCCCGCACCGGCACAGGTTCCCGTCCATCGCGCCGTCGATGTCGTCGGGCGTGGGGTCGGGCACCTGTTCCAGCAAGGCAACTGCCGCCATGATCTGCCCCGCCTGACAATACCCGCATTGCGGAACGCCAAGGTCGAGCCAGGCCTGCTGGACTGGATGGAGCACGTCTCCGGTGGCAAGGCCTTCGATTGTGCGGACACTCAGACCATCAACATCGCTCGCCCGTGTGATGCAGGCCCGCGCTGCGGCCCCGTCGATGATCACTGTGCAAGCGCCGCAGATGCCTACCCCGCAGCCAAACTTTGAGCCGGTAAGGCCGAATGCCTCGCTCAGAAGAAACAACAGCGGCTCGTCCGCCCAATCAGCCGGAATGTCGCGGCTTTCGCCGTTCAGGGTGAAAAGCATATAAAGTTTCCCGTTCTTGATCTGAACGGAAGATAAGTTGCCCGCAGCCAACGGTCTTGAACGATTACGCCAAAGATGAAATCTGAGCACACCATTGTCATGGTCTGACATTTGCCATCGCCACAACGAACAGGGGCGTCCTTCGGTCGCGTGGTTGGTTTGGACGAAAGGCCCGATACCTGCTGTTGTAGGATTGTTGGTTTAGTCGGTATCTTGGCTGATTTTTGGGATCTGACGGCGCTACTCGAACCGCCAGACCCAATCGCTCAAGGAGCCTTCAACTCGACATACTCCCCACCCGTGCGCAGCGTCACTGTTACCGGCGCTTCAGTGCGGTTGCGCCAGAACCAGCCGTGGTTTCCGGTGAAGGCGGCGACCAGCTCGCCCGTCTGTTCCGGCACGGCGCGGCCCTGTTCGTAGCTTGTGTTCTGCCCACTGCCGTCGCCGTGCATGTCGAAGTTCACCACGCTGCCGTTCGCGGTCCAGGCGAAAGCGGCAACCTGGCCTTGCTCCATTGCGAGTTTCACCTCGATCCCCTCGCCGGGGTTCAGGGTGTAGCTGACCTCGTCGCGCCATTCCGGGGCAGTGGCCGCTGCGACAGCAGCCTCGACCGGGTCAGGCGCTGGAGGGGCGGTCACCTCTGGCGCAGGGTCGGCTGCGACAGGGGTTTCGGCCAAGGGTTCGGGCACGGGTTCCAGCAAGCTTGGTGGCGTGCCGATCACCGCCGCAATGGCAGCAAGTTGCGCGTCGATCTGATCTAGGCGCTCCAGCACTTCGGAGGAAGCGGCGACTGAGTCTGGTGTAGCCGGTGCAGTCACCGCAGAGGCGGCCAAGGCCTGCGCATCGGCTTCTGCCTCGGCGGCCAGTTGGCTCTTGATCTCGCCCATCTCGGTCAGGCCCGTCAGCGCACCAACTCCGGTTGGGTCGATGCCATATTCGGCGGGTAGCCAGAAGAGGACAAGGATGGCCCCCGCCGCCCCCGCTGCCAGCAGGGTAGATCGGATCAGGCCGCCCGGAGTGGCCGGGACGGACTGCACGCCCGGTCCTGCGGTCGATGGGCGCGGTTCTGCCCGCAAAGGCGGGGCTTTGGTGATGTCAGAACGATTTGTCATTGGATGCGCCCTCCCTTCAGGCGACGAAATAGCCGGTGATCTGCACGCCCATCAGGGCAAAGCCAGCCACCATCATCAGGACATTCGCGGCATAGGCTTGCCGCGCGAAGGCGGGGCGCGCCCGCCACTGGGTCATCGCGAGCAGGATCAACGCCAAGGCCATCAACTGTCCAAGCTCGACCCCCACGTTGAAGGCGATCAGGTTGCCCAAAAGCCCGTCGGGCGAGATCTCGTAGCCTTGGATCTTGGTGGCGAGGCCGAAGCCGTGCAGCAGGCCGAAGATCAGCGTTGCGGCCTTGGTGTTCGGCTGCACCCCGAACCACAGCCGGAACGCGCCGAGGTTATCCAGTGCCTTGTAGACCACCGAGAACGCGATGATCGCGTCGATGATGTAGGCGTTGATCGAGATTGACCACCAGACGCCCGCGATCATCGTCACCGAATGGCCGATGGCAAAGATGCTGACGTAGGTGGCGATGTCCTTTGACCGGTAAAGGAAGAACACCACCCCGGCGAGGAACAAGAGGTGGTCATAGCCCGTAACCATGTGCTTGGCCCCAAGGTAGATGAAGGCGATGGGGTGAAAGCCCGTCACCTCCTGCACATAGCCCGCGTCGCCTTCGGTGACGTTGTGGGCAAGCGCTGCACCTGTGAACAGGAGACAGGCGAGAAAGGTGCCAAGGGCCGCGAGGGCTGGCCACGGCACAGGGGCGCGCAACAGCGCCCGTGAGAAGGGTGTCATGTCGATGATATCCTGACTGATGAGAGTGCCGGATCGCCTGACAATGCAGGCGGCGTTTCAGATCATCGTCAGGCGGGGCGGGCGTCGCGGGCTTTCGCGGATTGTGCCAGCGGCAGCCATGGTCTCGGGGCGCAGCTTGCGTTCGGGGAAACTATGAACCTCGGCCCCGGGTGCGGCGAGAACGGCCGCGCTGACATGGTCATGGTCGCCAGTGTCGTGATGGCCGCTGGGCAAGTCATGGGAATGGCCGTGCTCGGCATGAAACGCGCGATGGTCAGCCTCGGCTACCATCGCCCCGGGGCCATGCTTGACGGCCTCGATTGCAGGCGCTGCGGCCAGCGACAGTGCCATGACTATGGCCGCGCACAGCGACCACAGTCTGCCCCATCCTGAAAACCGCACCTGTATCATCATGTTCTTCGGGGACTCTCGCCTTGTTCCCTGCTTGTCGGATCCCCCTAGGGGGGATAGGTTCTCTTTATGTCAGAACCTCATGTCCATGCAAGCCACCCCGCCATCGCCACCCGGCTGAAACGCGCCGAGGGGCATCTGCGCCGCGTCATCAGCATGATCGAGGAAGGGCGGCCCTGCGTCGATCTGGCCACGCAGCTGCACGCCGTTGAACGCGCGGTTGCCGAGGCGAAGCGGGCGCTGATCCATGACCATATCGACCACTGTGTCACGGCCGGCGGCGAGCACGACCTGGCCGAGATCAAAGCCCTGACAAAGCTGCTGTAAGATGCTGAACACCCTGCGCAACCCGACCTTCCGCCACCTGTTCGCAGCCCAACTCGTGGCGCTGGTGGGGACAGGGCTTGCGACTGTAGCGCTCGGACTCCTGGCTTGGCAGCTTGCAGGTGACAACGCAGGCGCGGTGCTGGGAACGGCGCTGGCGATCAAGATGGTGGCCTACGTGACGCTTGCCCCGGTGGCGGCGGCCATCGCAGAACGCCTGCCGCGGCGCGCGTTTCTTGTGGCACTCGACCTGATCCGCGCAGGCGTGATCGCCTTTCTTCCGTTCGTGACCGAAGTCTGGCAGGTCTATCTGCTGATCTTCTTCCTGCAGGCGGCATCTGCCGGGTTCACTCCGGCGTTCCAGGCGGTGATCCCCGATGTCCTGAAGGACGAGGACGATTACACCAATGCCTTGTCTCTCTTGCGGCTGGCCGAAGATCTGGAACAACTCGCTTCGCCCATGATCGCGGCGCTTTTGTTGACGGTGGTAAGTTTCCCAGTCCTCTTTGCTGGCACTGTCGTGGGGTTCGTGGCCTCGGCCCTTCTGGTTATGACCGCGCGCCTGCCGGACCGGATACAGCGGGAGAACAGCCACTTCTGGGCCGACGTGACCAAGGGCATCCGCATCTATATACGAACGCCCCGCCTGCGCGGGCTGATGGTGATGGAGGCCGCTGTCGCGGCTGCCGGGGCGATGGTCTATGTGAATACCGTCGTTCTGGTGCAGGCCCAGCTGGGTCTGGGCGAAGAATCCGTCGCACTGGCTTTTGCAGGATTTGGCGCGGGATCAATGCTCGCCGCCTTCCTTCTGCCGCGCATTCTTGAGCGGATGGCGGACCGTCCCGTGATGATCGGGGGTGCCGCCCTGATGGTGGCAGGCGTGGCACTGGTGCCGCTGGTCGGCAGCCTTGCTGCGCTGATCGCCCTCTGGGGCTTGATCGGCTTCGGCTTTTCGCTGACCCAGACCCCCATCGGGCGCATCATCAACCGATCCGCCCACGAGGCGGACCGAGGTGCCGTCTTTGCCGCCCAATTCGCGCTGTCGCATGCCTGCTGGCTGGTGACCTATCCGCTTGCAGGCTGGGTCGGGGCAGGTGCGGGGTTGGGCGTTGCTGCACTCGTTTTGGCGGGCATCGGGACGTTGGGGCTGATGGCCGTTCTGCGCCTGTGGCCTGCTGATGACCCTGATTTCATCGCCCACGATCACCCGAACCTGCCGCCCGACCACCCGCATCTGGCCGGACCGAGGCCGCATTGTCACGTCCTGGTCATTGATGACCTGCATCGCCGTTGGCCAAGGGCCGCCTGATCAATCAGCCGGGCGATGGTGTTACGGTTGCCTGCCCTGCTGGTCGCGTGACCGTGTCACGCTCGGCATCTGGCTTGGTCCGTTGCCAAGGTCCGCGAGGATCGGACAGTCTGGCCGGTGGTCGCCACAGCAGGCGTCGGCCAGGTGTTGCAGGGTCTGTTTCATCGCCTGCATCTCGGCGATCTTGCGCTCCAGCCCGTCGATCTGTTCCTGCGCCAGATGCTTGACGTCGGCGCTGTGGCGGGACCGGTCGCGCCACAGCGCCAGCAGTTCCTCGATCTTTTCGACGGGAAAGCCGAGATCGCGCGACCGGCGGATAAAGCGCAGCATCTGCACCTCGGTATCCGAATAGACACGATAGCCCGCACCGGTCCGCCCTGCCGTCGGGATCAGCCCGGTGGATTCGTAATAGCGGATCATCTTGGCCGACACGCCCGAGGCTTTGGCGGCTTCACCGATGTTCATGGTTGGGCTCCTTCAAGCCGGGGTTGGGGAGTAGCGCCGCAGCCGCAGCGCATTGCCAAGGACGAACACCGAAGACAGCGCCATGGCCCCGGCGGCAAAGACCGGCGACAGAAGAATGCCGAAGGTGGGCCACAAGACACCCGCCGCCACCGGGATCAGGGCTGCGTTATAGGCAAAGGCCCAGAACAGATTCTGGCGGATGTTGCGCATCGTGGCCTTGGACAGTGCGATGGCATCGGGCACCGCCGTCAGGCGCCCGGTCATCAGCACCACATCCGCCGCCTCGATGGCGATATCGGTGCCGGTCCCGACGGCAAGGCCAACATCCGCCTCGGCCAGTGCCGGGGCGTCGTTGATACCGTCGCCGACATAGGCCAGCGGGCCAAGCGCCTTCAGCCGTTTGACCGCCGCCACCTTGCCATCGGGCAGCACCTCAGCCACCACCTCGTCGATGCCCAACTGGCGGGCGATGGCCTGCGCGGTGCGGGCGTTGTCGCCGGTGATCATCGCGACCTTGAGGCCAAGCGCATGCAGGGCGCGGATCGCCTGCGGTGTGGTTTTCTTGATGGGGTCAGCAACAGCCAGGATTGCGGCCAGCCTGCCGTCGATTGCGGCGTAAAGGGGCGACTTGCCCTCATCCGCCAGCCGGGCGGCGACTTCGGCAAAGAGGGCGACATCCAGACCCAGCTTGGTCATATAGCGATCCGCCCCGATTTCGACCCGCGCGCCGCCTGCCAGCGCCTCGACGCCGTAGCCGGTGATCGAGGCGAACCCAGTCACCTCCGGCAGCGTAAGGCCCTCCTCGACCGCCGCCGCCACGATGGCGCGGGCGATCGGGTGTTCGGACTTCGCCTCGACCGACGCAACAGCGGCCAGCACGGGGGCACGGTCAAAGCCGGGGGCAAGGTGCAGGTCGGTCAGACTGGGCTTGCCCTCGGTCAGCGTACCG
>JBBQVR010000064.1:0-19165 GCA_038211355.1 Rhodobacterales bacterium
CGTGCGCGGGACGATCCGCCTGAACGGCTGGGCCGATGCCTGGGCGCCGATCTTTGCCGAGATCGAGGGGCTGGAGGGCAAGCCCGTAGCCGAAATCAACGCCGCCCTGGACGCGCGCGCGGCGGACCTGCTGAAGGACAACTCCTACGCCGAGGGCGAGCCGGACCGCGTGGTCCTGTTCGTGGCGCTGAAGGCCGAGCGGGACGGCAAGCCGGTGTTCCACGAAACCTGGGCAATGGATGCCTGGGGCGATGTGCGCGGCACGGCGATGGGGCGGCTGGTGTCGGTGCCGGTGTCGCTGGCGGTAGAGTCGGTGCTGAACCGCGAAATCGCCGCCGGCGTCCATGCAGCGCCCCATGACCCGCGCCTTCTGGCGCGCTGGCTGGGCGAGGTATCGCATCTGGCGCAATACATGGACCGGATCGACCACCTGGCGTGATGGGGCCGGTGGTGGCCCCAGCCTGTGACGTGACAGCCTGTGACGTGACAGCCTTTGACGTGACAGGGGACACCTTGTCGCGCTATGCTGGCTGGTGATGATCCGGGCAAACCGGGCGGATAGGGCAGCAGGCGTGGGCAGCAAGGATAGCGAAAGATTTGGCCCTCTGGCCGACAAGCTGGCCGCAATCGCCGCACGGCGGGCGCGGCCTGCGGGTGGGTTCGTGTCGCAACCCGAACCGCGGTCGATGGGGATCTATGCCCGTGGCAAGCAGCTGTTGGCGGGAAACATCCTTCTGGCCGGGCACCTTGCCGAAGCACCCGACACGTCACTTTGGGATGTTCCCGCCCCGGATGCCGCTTTTCTGGCCGAAGCCCATGGGTTCGAATGGCTGGACGATCTGGCCGCCTTTGGCACCCCCGCTGCCCGCAGGCGCGCGCAAGACTGGACCTGGGACTGGATCGCCCGCCACGGCGCGGCCCATGGCCCCGGCTGGACTCCAGACCTGACCGGACGCCGGATCATTCGCTGGATTCACCATGCAACGCTTTTGCTTTGGGGCCGTGACCGCGCCCAAAGCGAGGCGTTCTACCGCGCCTTGGCCGCGCAGGCCGTCTACCTGTCGCGCCGCTGGCAGGCTGCCGCCCCCGGCCTGCCGCAGTTCGAGGCGCTGACCGGTCTGGTCTACGCCGGGCAATCCCTGATCGGAATGGAACGTCTGGTGGCCCCCGCCACCGCCGCCCTGTCGCGCGCCTGCGAGGCTGAGGTTGATGCCGAGGGTGGCATCCCCACCCGCAACCCCGAAGATCTGCTTGAGGTGCTGACCCTGCTGACCTGGGCCGCCAGCGCCATGACCGAGGCAGGCCATCCCGTGCCTGCCGCGGTATCATCGGCCATCACCCGCATCGCCCCGGCGCTGCGGACCTTGCGCCATGCCGATGGCGATCTGGCCCGCTTTCATGGCGGCGGCAGGGGGGCTGAGGGGCGGCTGGACCAGGCGCTTGCCGCCGCTGGCACGCGCCCCGGTGCCACGCCAGCCATCGCCATGGGCTTTGTCCGGCTGGCGGCGCGGCGCACGTCGGTCATCGTCGATGCCACTTCACCGCCCGCAGGCCGGGCTGCGCATAGCGCCCATGCCTCGACCACCGCGTTCGAGCTGACCTCAGGCCGCCGTGCGCTGATCGTCAACTGCGGGTCGGGGACAGGTTTCGGCCCCGCCTGGCGGCAGGCCGCGCGCGCCACGCAGTCCCATTCGGCGCTGTGCCTTGACGGGGCCTCATCCTCGCGGTTTGGCGCATCGGGCACCACGCTGGATCAGCGCGCCGCGATCACCTCATCGCGTATTTCCCACGGCAGCGAAGGGGCGGAGCTTTACCTTGCCCATGACGGCTGGCTGGCCAGCCACGGCCTGACCGCCAGCCGCAACCTGACCCTGGCCCCTGACGGCCGCCGCCTGTCGGGCGTCGATGCCCTGACCGCCCTGACCGCCGACGCGCGGCGCCGGTTTGAAGACATGATGACCACCACCACCATGACCGGGTCCGGCTATACCATCCGCTTTCATCTGCACCCTGAGGTGGACGCAGCCCTTGATATGGCCGACACCGCCGTTTCCATGTCGCTGCGCAGTGGCGAGATCTGGGTCTTTCGCTATTCCGGCTCGGCCAGTCTGACGCTGGAACCTTCGGCCTACCTGGAAAAAGGCCGCTTGAAACCGCGACCTTGCACACAAATCGTGCTTCGGGCGCAGGCGCGGGGGTTTGAGACCCGGATAGGCTGGACCTTGGCGAAGGCAAAGGATACTCCGCTGGCCATCCGTGACCTTGAAAGCGCTGACCCCGAGGGGCAGGGCTGAGGGGTCGCTATCCAGGCTTTCAGAGACAGGGTTTGCCGCATGACCAACCTCGTTCCCATCGGCCGCGCGCTGATTTCGGTGTCTGACAAGACCGGCCTGCTGGACCTTGCCCGCGCGCTGGCGGCACATGGGGTGGAACTGATCTCAACCTCGGGCACGCTGATGATGCTGCGCACAGCGGGGCTGAAGGTGCGTGATGTGGCGGATGTGACGGGCTTTCCTGAAATGATGGATGGCCGGGTGAAGACCCTGCACCCCAATGTGCATGGCGGGCTGCTGGCCTTGCGCGATGATGACGAACACCTGGTTGCCATGGCCGCGCACGGGATTGAGCCGATCGATCTGCTGGTGGTGAACCTGTATCCGTTTGAGGAAACCGTGGCACGCGGCGCTGACCACGCCACCTGCATTGAAAACATCGACATCGGCGGCCCTGCGATGATCCGCGCGGCATCGAAGAACCACCGCTTTGTGACCGTGATCACCGACCCTGTGGATTACGACGCCCTCATCGCGCAAATGAAGACCCATGACGGTGCCACCACGCTGGCCTTCCGCCAGAAACAGGCGCTGACCGCCTACTCACGCACCGCCGCCTATGACACCGCTGTCAGCACCTGGCTGGCCGGCGAACTGGGCGACACCACGCCGCGCTACCGCAGCTTTGCCGGCAAGCTGGCGCAACCCCTGCGCTACGGCGAAAACCCGCATCAGGCGGCTGCGTTCTACACCGATGGCACCCGCCGCCCCGGCGTTGCCACCGCGCGCCAGTGGCAGGGCAAAGAGCTGTCTTACAACAACATCAACGACACCGACGCCGCGTTTGAACTGGTCGCCGACCTTGGCCAAGCCCCGGCCTGCGCGATCATCAAGCACGCCAACCCCTGCGGCGTGGCCACGGCGGACACGCTGGTTGAGGCGTACCGCCGCGCCTATGTCTGCGACCAGACCAGCGCCTTCGGGGGCATTGTCGCGCTGAACCAGCCGCTTGATGCCGAAACCGCGGAGGAGATCGTCAAGATCTTCACCGAGGTTGTGATAGCTCCGGGTGCGAGCGATGAGGCGAAGGCGATCTTTGCGACGAAGAAGAACCTTCGCCTTCTGACCACCGCGTCATTGCCGGACCCGATGGCAAAGGCGTTGGCCTTCAAGCAGGTGGCAGGCGGCTTTCTGGTACAGGACCGGGACGCAGGGCATGTCATGCCGGCCAACCTGAAGGTTGTCACCAAACGCGCGCCGAGTGACACGGAACTGGCTGATCTGATGTTTGCCTGGACCGTCGCCAAACACGTCAAATCCAACGCCATCATCTACGTCAGGGACGGCGCGACCGTCGGCGTCGGCGCAGGGCAGATGAGCCGGATCGACAGCACCCGCATCGCCGCCCGCAAGGCGCAGGACATGGCCGAGGCGTTGGGCCTGCCTGCGCCCTTGACGCAAGGCGCGGTCGTCGCGTCGGACGCGTTCTTTCCCTTTGCCGATGGCCTGATTGCGGCCGCAGAGGCTGGGGCTACGGCGATCATCCAGCCCGGTGGGTCAATGCGCGATGATGAGGTGATTGCCGCCGCCGATGCCGCTGGCCTTGCGATGGTCTTCACCGACATGCGCCATTTCCGGCACTGACATGCGCCGCTTCTGGATCACCGCCGCCGCCGTCTTCGGGATCGACCAGGCCCTGAAGGCCGCCATCGTCCATGGCCTTGACCTGATCAATCGGGGTGAGATTGACGTACTGCCCCCGTTCCTCAACCTGCGGATGGCGTGGAACTATGGCGTCAACTTCGGCCTTTTCGCGGGCCAGTCCGATGCCGTGCGCTGGGTGCTGATCACGATTGCGCTGGTTATCTCGGCCTGGGTCATCTGGTGGATGCGCAGCGAGCGGGGAAACTGGAAGGCCGAAGTGGCCGGTGGCCTGCTGGTTGGCGGGGCGCTTGGCAATGTGATTGACCGCGTTGTCTATGGCGCGGTGGCGGATTTCCTGAACATGTCGTGCTGCGGGATCGAGAATCCCTATGCCTTCAATGTGGCCGATATCGCCATCTTCGCGGGGGCGCTGGGCCTTGTGTTCTTTGCCAGCAATGACCCCAAGGGCGGAAAACCAGCCCGGTCCCGGCGCTAAAGACCCCGTGACGGGGCCTGCGCTTTAGGCTAAGACGTGGCAAAGACGGTGTCAAAGACGGGTGCGGAGGCGGCGAATGCAGGCAGCAAAGGGCAGAGCGATCATCGCGGTTGCAGCGATGTTGACGCTTGTCGCTTGCGGCGACGGCACGCCCCAACTGATGAACCTGCGCAGCGGCCAGGGACCCGATGAATTTGCCATCGTGCCGCCCAAGCCCTTGCAAATGCCGGAAAGTCTGGCCGAATTGCCAGAGCCCGCGCTGGGCGGCAGCAACCTTGCCGACCCCAAACCCTTTGATGAGGCGATTGTCGCCCTTGGTGGCAACCCCGCAGCAGCTGGGGGAATTCCGGCAGGCGACGGGTCACTTTACAGCCACGCCGCGCGCTTTGGTGTCGAATCCGGTATTCGCAACACGCTGGCGTCGGAAGATCTGGAATGGCGGCGCGACAACAACGGCCGGATTCTGGAACGGCTGTTCAACGTGAACGTCTATTACAAGGCCTACCGCAAGCAGCGGCTTGATCAGCAGGCCGAAC
Organism: Rhodobacterales bacterium; assembly: GCA_038211355.1. Taxonomy (GTDB): domain Bacteria; phylum Pseudomonadota; class Alphaproteobacteria; order Rhodobacterales; family Rhodobacteraceae; genus Tabrizicola. The sequence continues at coordinate 4,950 of JBBQVR010000064.1, forward strand.
TTGCCCGCTGGCGCAAGCTGGGGATCAAGACCCCCTCGGCCCCGCCACGCCAGGATGGCGAAGAGTAACAAGCCCGTTTGCAGGGCTTGAAACCGGGCGCAACGCCCGCACCTATTCCCCAAAGCCCGTGCGGAGGATCCCATGCCCGGAACGACTGGCCAATCCCTTGGCCTGCTGAACGGCCTGAAGGCGGGTCTCTTTGCCGCCCTCGCGCTGGCCCTGCCCGCCGCCGCAGAACCGGTGACCAGCTTCACCCTTGCAAACGGGCTGCAGGTTGTGGTGATCGAAGACCACCGCGCGCCGGTTGTCGTGCAGATGATCTGGTACCGCGTCGGCGCTGCTGATGAGCCCATGGGCCATTCCGGGATCGCGCATTTTCTGGAACACCTGATGTTCAAGGGCACCGAAAAGACCGGCCCCAACGTATTCTCTGGCATCGTCGAGGCGCAGGGCGGGGATGACAACGCCTTCACCTCCTGGGATTATACGGCTTATTTCCAGCGCGTCGCCGCTGACCGGCTTGATCTGGTCATGGGGCTTGAGGCTGACCGGATGCGCAACCTGCGCCTGACAGAAGAGGATGTGGCGACCGAACGCCAGGTCATCCTGGAAGAGCGCGGCCAGCGCACCGACAGCAGCCCCGGCGCGCTTTTGTCCGAACAGATGCGCGCGGCGCAATTCCTGAACCACCCTTACGCCATCCCGATCATCGGCTGGCGCCATGAGATGGAGCAGTTGTCGCGGGAAGACGCGCTGGAATACTACCAGCGCTTCTACGCCCCGAACAACGCAACCCTTGTGATCGCAGGCGATGTGGAACCCGACGCCGTGCGCGCGCTGGCCGAAAAGCACTACGGCCCCATTGTCCCCAGCGACGGCATCACCCCCCGCGACCGCCCACAAGAGCCGCCACAGCTGGCCGAACGCCGTCTGACCCTGGCCGATGAACGCGTGTCCGAACCCTATGTGATCCGCACCTACATCGCCCCGGAACGTGACCCCGGCGCGCAAAAGGACGCCGCCGCCCTGACGGTGCTGGCTGAACTGCTTGGCGGATCGGGCCAGACCTCGGTCCTTGCCCGCGCGCTGCAGTTTGACACCCAGACCGCCGTCTACGCTTCGGCCTTCTACGATGGCAGCAGCATTGACGATGCAAGTTTTGGTCTGATCGTCGTGCCGGCCCCCGGTGTCAGCCTTGCTGAAGCCGAGGCCGCGATGGACCGTGTTGTCGCTGATTTCCTTGCCACTGGCCCTGACCCGGCGGCGCTTGACCGCATCCGCATGCAGGTGCGCGCTGGCGACATCTATGCCCGTGACGACGTGAACGCGCTGGCCCGCCGCTATGGCGAGGGGCTGAGTATCGGCCTGACGATTGAAGACATCGACAGCTGGGACGACGCTCTGTCCGCCGTGACCGAGGCTGACATCATGGCCGCCGCGTCCAAGGTGTTTGACCGCCGCAACGCCGTAACCGGCTGGCTGACCCGACCTGAGGCTGAGGCCGCCCCCACCGCAGAGGCAACCGAATGATCCGCGCCGTATTCGCCGCTTTCGTGGCACTTGCCCTGCCCGCCCATGCTGAGATGCAGATCAAAGAGGTCGTCTCGCCCGGGGGAATCACCGCCTGGCTGGTCGAAGACCACAACATCCCCTTCACCGCGCTTGAGATTCAGTTCCGTGGCGGCACCTCGCTGGAGGCACCGGAAAAGCGCGGCGCGGTCAACCTGATGACCGCCCTGATCGAAGAAGGCGCCGCCGATCTGGACAGCCGCGCCTTTGCCGAGGCGCGTGATGCCCTTGCTGCCGATTTCTCGTTTGACTCCGGCACCGATTCCGTCGGCGTGTCCGTCCGCTTTCTGACGGAAAACCGTGATGCGGCCGTCACCCTGCTGCGCAGCGCGCTTGTCCAGCCCCGCTTTGACCAGGACGCCATCGACCGTGTCCGCGAGCAGGTGCTGTCGATGCTGCGGTCTGATGAGAAAGACCCTGACACCCTTGCCTCAAACGCTTTTGACGCGCTGGCGTTTGGCAGCCACCCCTACGGATCGAACGGGGATGGCACGCTGGAAACTGTGGCGGCCTTGACCCGGGATGACATTCTTGCCGCCCACAAGGGCGCTTTGGCGCGGGACCGCATCTATGTTTCCGTCGCCGGAGACATCACGGCCGAAGAGCTTGGCCCCCTCCTTGACCGGCTTCTTGGGGATCTGCCCGCCACCGGCGCGCCCTTGCCACCAAAGGCCGAAGTTCTGCTTCCTGCCGGCCAGACCGTCATCGACTTTCCCACCCCGCAGGCATCGGTGCTGTTTGGTCACGTCGGCATCCCGCGCGAAGACCCGGATTTCTTCGCCGCCTTCATCCTGAATGAGGCTTTCGGCGGCGGCCGCTTTACCGCCCGCCTGATGTCAGAGGTGCGCGCAAAGCGTGGGCTGACCTATGGCATCGGCAGCTATCTTGTCGGGATGGATCAGGCCGAGATGTATATGGGCCAGTTCTCTGCCTCAAACGACAAGGTCGCCGAGGCGATTGCGGTGGTCCGCGCCGAATGGGCCCGCATCGGCAGCGAAGGTCTGACCGAGGAAGAGCTTGCCACGACCAAGACCTACCTGACCGGATCATACCCCCTGCGCTTTGACGGCAATGGCAAGATTGCCAACATTCTGGTCGGTATGCAGATGGACGACATGCCCATCGACTATGCCGTCACCCGCAATGCCAAGATTGAGGCTGTGACGATGGACGACATCAAGCGCGTGGCAAAGCGGATCTATCTGCCCGAGGCGCTGCAATTTGTCGTGGTGGGCCAGCCAAGCGGCCTTTGAGAGCACGGGCATCCGCGTCTCAAAACACCTTGTGCGCGCCCCTGTCATCGCCCACCTCACCGCGCAGCATGGCGGCATAGTGATCCTCCAGCCGGTCGGTCCCGAACGCTGGCGTGGCGTCGGCGTCATAGCGGGCCCCGTCCCAGACCAGCATGGATTCGGTCGCATAGTACCGCCCGATCCGCGCAAGCTCGGCCTTCGCCCGCAGCTTTGCTGACAGAATGCCCCCCAACGACAGCCCGGCAATGATCCCGTCCATCAAGGCCAGCGGCACATGGCGCACCCGCACCGGCTTGCCCGTCAGCCGCCTCAGCATCGCGACCTGATCCAAGGGGGTGATTGCCCCCCCAGGCCCCCCGACCGGCAGCACCCGGTTGCGCAACGCGGGGTCAGTCAGGCACAAGGCAAGATAAGCCCCCAGGTCCGCATCCGAGATGGGCTTGCACGCCGTCAACCGCCCGTCGCCAAAGACCAGAAACGGCTTGCCGTCCCGGACCCGTGCGACCTGACCGGACAGCGACTTGAAATAGGCCGTCGCCCGGACGATGGACCAGTCCAGCGGCGCTGCCCGCAACTCTGCCTCGAACGCCAGCTTTGCGCGCTGAAACGCCAACGCGGGTTTTTGCACGCAGATGGCGGACAGAAGCACGAACTGCTTCACGCCGTCGGCCACCGCCGCCTTCAGCACCATCGAATGCGCCGCATGGTCTACCGCCCAGGCATCGCCGGGCTCTCCCGTGCGGCTGGCAAGGCAGGAGACCACCGCCATGGGCCGCACAGCCTGCATCACGGCGGCCACATCGGCGGGATCGGTCACCCGCCCCGCAACCACCCGGCACCCCGGAACCGAAGCACTTCCGGGCCGGACCAGCGCCACGACCGAAAACTCCGCCGCCACCAAGGCCCGCGCCGTGGCCCGACCGATGGTCCCCGTCGCCCCCAGAAGCAGCACCTCGCCGGTCACGGTCAGAACCGTTCGGCGCGCAAAACCTCGGCATCGGTGACGCCGATCACGCCGATATGCCGGTCAACCACGGTGAAGGCCGCCTCCAGCAGGGAGTCCAGCTTCTCGGGCCGCACCAGACAGACGACTGACACCATCCCGCTGCGGCCTACCTGCCCCTCACGCGTCCATCGGCCGGATCGGCCGCTGCCGCCAAGGACCGGGAGGACCGTGAACCCGGTCACCCCCGCCTTTTCAAGTGCGGCGGTCAGGCGGCCCTCCATCGGGGCCTCGATGATGATCTCTACCCGCTTTGCCTTGTGCGTCTGCATGTCTTATCCCCCCACAGCCATTGCCACGGCCACCCAGGCCGGAATCCCGATCACCAGATTGAACGGGAAGGTCACCCCCAGCGACAGCGTAAGATAAACGCTCGGGTTCGCATCTGGCAGGGCCACCCGCATCGCCGCCGGCACCGCGATATAGCTGGCCGAGCCCGACAGCACCATCATCAGCGCCACGCCTCCGGTCGACAGCCCCAGCGCCATGCCCGCCGCAAGGCCGAAGGCGGCCCCCACCACAGGCATCACCAGACCAAAGGCCAGCACCCCCGGCGTCATCACGCCCTTTGCCCCGCGCATGCCGCGCCCCGCGACCAGCCCCATGTCCAGCAGGAACAGGCACAGCACGCCCTGGAACGGCGCCACGATGAACGCCTCGATCCGCGCCATGCCGGGTGCGCCGGTGATCAGGCCGATCAGGAACGACCCCACCAGCAGCACGATGGACCCGTTGAGAAGGATCTCACGCCACAGGTCGGCATCCATCTTTTCGGCCCGCCCGCCATAGCGGGACGCAAGATACAAGGCTGAGATGATCGCCGGGGCCTCCATCGCTGCGGCGACGGCCACCATATAGCCTTCGGCCACCAGCCCTGCTGCCTGCACGACTGACGATCCGGTGACAAAGGTCACAATGCTGATGGACCCGTAATGCGCCGCCACCGCCGCTGCGTCGGTTGCGGAAAGCCGGGTCATCGTCTTCAGCAGGCCAAAGGCGACGAAGGGGATCACAAAGGACAGCGCGACCCCCATCGCCAGTGCCGCCACCAGCGTGGCGTCCAGCCCGTGATCGGCCACCGCCACCCCGCCCTTGAAGCCGATGGCGAACAGAAGGTAGATCGACATGCCCTTGGCCACCGCCTCGGGGATGCTAAGCTCGCTTCGCGCGAGGGCGGCGGCAAGGCCCAGGGCAAAGCACAGGATCATTGGCGTCAGAAGGTTCGCCCCGGCCAATGACAGGATATCTTGCATGTCCGCCCCCGTTTTTTCCCCGTATGACACGGGCGCTAAAAACCGCAAGCCCGGGGTGGGGCAATCCCGTTTCGTTCTTCCCCGACTCACGCCTGCCTGCTACTGATAGATGCATGACCGCTCCCACACCCAAAATAACGGGCGCCGAAGGCCGCCCGATGATTCGCCAGCTGGATGAGGCGGCAATCAACCGCATCGCAGCGGGTGAGGTGGTCGAACGCCCCGCCTCGGCAGTGAAGGAACTGGTTGAGAACGCGCTGGATGCGGGCGCGGGCCGCATCCAGATTGATATTGGCGGCGGCGGCAAGACGCTGATCCGCGTGACGGATGATGGTTGCGGCATGACGGCGGCGGATCTGCCCTTGGCCCTGTCGCGCCATGCCACGTCCAAGATCGACGGGTCTGACCTTCTGGACATCCGCAGCTTCGGCTTTCGGGGTGAGGCGCTGCCCTCGCTGGGCGCGGTGGGGCGGCTGACCATCACCTCGCGCACCGAAGGGCATGACGGCGCGCAGATCACCTGTGACGCGGGCCGCCTTGCGCCGCCGCGCCCGGCTGCCCTGTCACGCGGGACGGTGGTGGAACTGCGTGACCTTTTCTGCGCCACCCCGGCGCGGCTGAAATTCCTGCGCTCTGACCGGGCCGAGATGCAAGCCGTGGCCGAGGTGGTACGCCGTCTGGCGATGGCCGAACCGCAGGTCGGCTTTACCCTGCGGGAGGTGGCAGATGGGGCCGAGGCGCGCGTCATTTTCCGCGCTGATCCGCAGCCGGGTGACCTGTTTGACGCGCTGGAGCGGCGGCTTTCGGGGATGCTGGGCCGCGATTTCACTGAAAATGCCCTGCGCATCGACGCCGAGCGTGATGGTTTGCGCCTGCAAGGCTATGCCGCCCTGCCCACCTATTCGCGCGGGTCGTCATCGCAGCAATACCTGTTCGTCAACGGCCGCCCGGTGCTGGACCGGATGCTTTACGGCGCGCTGCGGGCGGCCTATTTCGACGTGCTTTCCCGCGACCGCCACCCTGCGGCGGTTTTGAACCTGATCGTTGATCCCCAGCGAGTTGACGTGAACGTGCACCCGGCAAAGGCCGAAGTGCGGTTCCGTGAACCTGACGCTGCACGGGCGCTGATCATCACCGCGCTGAAATCGGCGCTAACCGGGGCGGGGCATAGGGCGTCCTCAACCGTCGGGGCGGCGACACTGGGCGCGTTCCGGCCCGAACCGGCCCGCGTCTACCAGATGGACCGCCCCAGCCAGCACAGCCTTGCCCGCGCCTTTGCGTTTCAGGCCCCCCATCCGGACATGGGTTTTGCCGAGGCGCCGCAGGTTGCCGCCTTTGCCGCGCCTTCTCCTGAGGGGGAAGAGCTTGCAGCCCACCCCCTCGGCGCCGCCCGGGCGCAACTGCATGAGAATTACATCGTCGCCCAGACCGCGACCGGGATTGTGATCGTTGACCAGCACGCAGCGCATGAGCGTCTGGTCTACGAACGCCTGAAACGCCAGATGGCTGACACCGGCATCCGCGCGCAGGCCCTGCTGATCCCCGAGATCGTGGAACTGTCCCCGCCCGACGCCGCGCGCCTCTTGGATCACGCAGCTGAGTTGGCCCGCGTTGGCCTGACCATTGAGCCCTTCGGCGGCAGCGCCATCGCCATCCGCGAAACGCCCGCAATTCTTGGCCCGGTCAACGGTGCCGCCTTGGTGCGCGACATTCTGGATGAACTGACCGATGCCGGTGACAGCACGCTGGTCCGCGCCAAGATTGACGCGATCCTGTCGCGCATGTCCTGCCACGACTCGGTGCGTAGTGGCCGCCAGATGCGCCCCGAGGAGATGAACGCCCTTCTGCGCGAGATGGAGGCGACGCCGCTGTCCGGCCAGTGCAACCACGGGCGGCCGACCTATGTGGAACTGTCGCTTGCCGACATAGAACGCCTGTTCGGCCGCCGATGATACCGCTTTTCGGCCAAACCTACGCCTGGAACGACCCCGAGGTGCTGATCCTTGGGGCGGTGGCGCTGGTCCTTTTGCTGCTGCTTTTGATGATCCTGCGCTCTGTCAGCCGGTCTGCGACCGCCGCCGAACCGCTGGTCCGGGAAATCGGCTGGCTTTCCAGCCGCATGCAGCAATTGGGCGACGGGCAGGAACGGCTTGCCGGTGGCCTGCACCATGTCTCTGAGGCGCAGGCCGTCAGCCAGACCGCGATGCTGCAGGTGATGGAAAACCGCCTGGCCGAGGTGCAGCGCCAGATGACCGAGGCGCTGCACGGCACCTCAACCCGCACGGCGCGGTCCTTGGGGGAATTGCAGACAAGGCTGGAAACCATCGACAAGGCGCAAGCCAATATCGAAAAGCTGTCGGGCAACGTGCTGAGTTTGCAGGACATCCTGTCAAACAAGCAGACGCGCGGCGCGTTTGGCGAGATTCAGCTGCATGACATTGTGCAAAAGGCCCTGCCCAAGGACGCCTACACGATGCAGGCCACCCTTTCGAACGGCAAGCGCGCCGATTGCCTGATCCACCTGCCCAACCCGCCAGGCCCCATCGTCATCGACGCCAAGTTCCCGCTTGAGGCATATGAGGCGATCCGCCGCGCCGACACGCCCCGTGGGGTGGTTGAAGCGGCGCAACAGATGCGCACCGCCGTGCGCACCCATATCCGTGCGATTGCCGAGAAATACATTGTCGAAGGCGAAACCGCCGACGGCGCGCTGATGTTCCTGCCCTCGGAAGCCGTCTACGCCGAATTGCACGCCAATTTCCCCGAGATTGTGCGCGAGGGGTTCGCGGTCAAGGTCTGGATCGTGTCGCCCACCACCTGCATGGCCACCCTGAACACCATGCGCGCGGTGCTGAAGGATGCCCGGATGCGGGAACAGGCAGGGGCAATCCGCAAGGAACTGGCGCTGCTTTACGCCGATGTTGACCGGCTGGGCACGCGGGTGGAAAACCTTGACCGCCACTTCGGGCAGGCGGCCAAGGATATCGAGGAGATCAAGATTTCCTCGGAACGCGCGGGCAAGCGCGCCCGGCGGCTGGACAACTTCGACTTTGAGGAAATCGCGCCGAACGATCCTGCACCACTGATCGCGCCAAGGGCGGCGGAATGATCCACCTGACGCCCGCCGACTATACCCGCCAGCCGTGGAAGAACGGGCGCGGGGTGACAACCGAACTGTGGCGGGTGGAACGGGATGGCCAAGTGCTCGCCCGCCTCTCCCGCGCCAGCGTGGTTGAGGATGGGCCGTTTTCCGTCTTTCCGGGGATCGAGCGGAACCTGACCGTCCTGTCCGGCCCCGGCTTTCGTCTGACCGGCGAAGGCCATGATTTTCGCTGCGACCCCTTGGTTCCTGTGGCATTTCCGGGTGACGTGGCGGTGACTGCGACTGAAACGCAAAATCAGCAGTCCAATGATTTCAATGTGATGACGGCACGGGCTTTGCCCCGGCCGCAGGTTGTGCTTGCGCAGAACGACAGTTTGCCGGGCGGCGGCCAGCTGGCGCTTTATGCGCTGGGGCCGGTCCTGGTGAACGGGCGCAGGCTGGCGGCTGAGGATCTGGTCTTAACGAACGGGCCAGTCACCCTGTCAGGTGACTGGCCCGTCCTCGCGGTCCGGTTTCAGGGTCTGACCGACCCCTGATACCGTATCAGATGCGGAACAACGGCTGCGCCAGACGCGGCAGCATCGACCGGAAACGCAGTGGCGCATCGGTCGCGGCAAGGCAGATGCAATCCTGCCCGGCCAAAGCAACGGGGGTATGCTCCAGCTCTTCACCGGCAATCTCGATGTCGCCCCGGTTGAAGCGGGCGTTGTCATCGGCGAAGGCGCCTTGCAGGACCAGCGTCAGCTCCATCCCGCGGTGGCCGTGGTCGGGCACAGCTTTCCCCGCGGGAATGTACAGCAACCGGGCCGTGGCATCGGGTCCGGTCGGCAAGATCGCCTGCTTGACCCCTCCGCCAATCCGCCGCCAGCGGACCGCGTTCAGATCGCCACCGATGTAGTCTGCCAGCGGTGCCGGGAAGATACCGGCGGGCTTCAAAGGCTCGGACCGGGTGGCCTGCGGCAGGCCGTCGATCCGGGAAAGGGCCGCCTCAAGCGCCGCTTCACCCATCGAAATCTCATCTATCTCTTCGATCAGCGCGCCGCCGACCGCGTCAAACGCGCCAAGCCGCGCGCGACAGTCATCGCACAGCGACACATGCGTGGCCACGACCAGATTGAAAGCTTCGGGCAACTGGCCGGCGGCGTAGGCCATCAGCAAAGGGTCCGAAAGATGGTGCCGTATCGTCATTTCCGTACAGTCCTTCACGTCATGTGGTGGCGCAGTTTGTCCAGCGCCAGCCGGATGCGCGATTTGATCGTTCCCAGAGGTAGGCCAGTTTCGGCGGCAATCTCGCTGTGCGACAATTCGCCGTAAAAGGACCGTTCGATCAAGGCACGCTGTTTTGCAGGCAGTTGCGCCAAGGCCTGGCCCAACCGTTCGGTATCTTGCTGGGCTTCCATTGCTTCGGCCTGATCGGGTTCAGGCTCTGGCCCCCAGTCGAGTTCTTCCGGCTCGGCGCGGCGATCCTTGCGCAGCGCGTCGATCCGCTTGTTCCGCGCGATGGTATAGACCCAGGTCGATACCGAGGCCCGCGCGGGGTCAAAAAGATGCGCCTTTTGCCACAGCGTCGCCATGACATCCTGCGCGCATTCCTCAGCCAGGGCCGCACCGGCGCCCGACTTCATCAAGAACCCCTTCACCCGCGGGGCGAAGTGGCGGAAAAGCTGGGCGAAAGCCGCCTTGTCTTGCCGGTCGCGCACCCTGATCAACAGGCCGGCCCAATCCGTTGCATCCTCAGCCTTCGCCACCAGTCGATCCTTTTTGCCGGTCAATCCGTTTCGTGCAGCCGCAACACCTGGTTGCAGCGTGCCGGATTGTTCCGTCATAGCCGGTCTGGTCGCTTCAAGCATCATGGCAAGTTTACGCACCATGCTGCCAGGTGGATCATTCTTTGTCGTCGTCCCTTTCCCGCTGCCCAAAGTGAGGGGGTGCGCTGGTTTTCATCTCCAAAAAATTATCTGGATCGGGCGAAAAAACTGTCAAGGGTGCGCTGTCAACTTCATTTGACAGCCCTCATTTGCCCCGCCACTGTGATCCGACTGCGTATCCCGGACGTAGTGGTTACAGTGTCGTCAAGGAAAGTTGTCTGAATGCCGTTTGAGACTTTGGGTTCTGCCCGCCGCCGCGTTGCCGTTATCGGAGGGGGGATTTCCGGCATGGCTGCAGCGCATCTTCTGGCCGACACGCACGCCGTAGTCCTTTATGAAGCCGAGGGTCGCCTTGGCGGCCACGCCCGCACCGTGATTGCCGGCAAGCGCAAGGATCAGCCGGTTGATACCGGGTTCATCGTCTACAACAACGTGAATTATCCGCATCTGGTGAAGCTGTTTGAAAAGCTGGCCGTCCCGACCGTGGAAAGCAGCATGAGCTTTGGGGCCTCGATCAAGGGTGGGCGGCTGGAATACGGCCTGGCCTCGGTCGATGCCATTTTCGCCCAACGCCGCAATGCGCTGAACCCGCGGTTCTTGCGGATGATCTCTGACATCCTGCACTTCAACCGCAACGCCGAGGCGATGGCGAATGACCCCGCCATGACAATCCGCGATCTTTTGGATCGTCTTGGCACCGGCGCCTACTTCCGTGATCACTACATCACCCCGTTTTCCGGCGCGATCTGGTCAACCCCCCTCTCCGGCATCCTTGATTTTCCGGCGCAGGCGCTGGTGCGGTTCTTCCGCAACCACGCGCTGCTGGATTTCGACGGTCAGCATCAGTGGTACACCGTCAAGGGCGGGTCGATCGAATATGTCCGCCGCCTGCAGGCTGCCATGACCGCCCAAGGCGTCGATATCCGCACCGCCACCCCCATCGCCGCCGTGCGGCGTGAGGCGGGGTCCGTTCTCGTCCGCGCCACCGGGGATGAGTGGGAGCTGTTTGATGACGTGATCTTTGCCACCCATTCCGACCAGTCGCTGCGGATGCTGTCCGACGCCACCCCGCATGAAGCGGCAAATCTGGGTGCGGTCCGCTATCAGCCGAACGAATCCGTCCTCCATTCCGACACCAGCCTGATGCCGAAATCCCGCAAGGTCTGGTCGTCCTGGTCCTATGTCGAACCCAAGACCGGCGCGGGCGACAAGATTGACCTGACCTACTGGATGAACTCCCTCCAGCCGATCCCGCAGGATGATCCGCTGTTTGTCACCCTGAACACCACCCGCCCGATCCGCGATGAGTTGATCCATGACGTGAACACCTTCCACCATCCGGTGTTCGATGTGGCCGCATTGCAGGCGCAGGAAAGTATCCGCATCACCAACGGTCGCCAGAACACCTGGTTCTGCGGCGCCTGGATGCGCAACGGCTTTCATGAGGATGGTTTCGCCTCGGCGGTGGACGTTGTCAGCGCCATGGCCGAACGCCGCACCGCAAGGATTGCAGCCTGATGCAGGTTCAGCGGATCAGGGCCGAGACGTTTCACGGTCGCAAAGGCCCGGTCCGCAACGCCTTTCGCTATACGGTCGACTACATCCTGCTGGATCCCGAAAAGTCGAAAGGCCCGCGGCTATTTTCCCGCAACCGCGGCAACCTGATGTCGCTGCAGGACAAAGACCACGGCGGCGCACCGGGGCAGGGCCTGGGTGCCGAATGGGCGCGCCAGGTTCTGGTGGCGCACGCGCTGCCCACCGACCGCCTGCTTCTGCTGGCCCAGCCGCGTCTTCTGGGCCATGTCTTCAACCCGGTCAGCTTCTGGCTGGCCTATGACCACCTCGGCCACCTCCGTGCCGTGATCGCCGAGGTGTCGAACACCTATGGCGACCGGCACTCCTACCTCTGCCACCGTGAGGATCGCGCGCCCATCACCCGCGAAGATACCATCTCCGCGCAAAAGATCTTCCACGTCTCGCCCTTCCAACCGGTTGAGGGGACATACGCCTTTCGCTTTGACATCCGGCCCGACCGGATCGGAATCTGGATCGACTATACCTCCGCCACGGGCGGCCTTTTCACCAACCTGATCGGCCCCCGCGCGCCCCTGACCAATCGCGGCATCCTTGCCTCGGCCCTCCGCCGCCCCTTCGGCTCGCGCCGGGTGCTGGCGCTGATCCACTGGCAGGCGCTGAAGCTGGCGCTGAAGCGGGTCAAGTTCAACGCGCGCCCGACGCCCCCCAAGGAAGATGTGTCGCAATGAGCTTCGGCGACAGCGCCCCTTCGGCCTTTCACATTTGCCCAAATATCCCCGCCGGAGGCACGCCCCAGCCGGTTGCGCGCTTGCGCGCAGAGGTTGGGCAAAAGGCGTGCGCGGAACGCGCTCAATCTGACGACCGCTGCCGCCGCCCCGCCGGCAGACCATGAGCTCGCGCCTTTACGCCTGGTCGCTCTTTGCCGCGCTGATCGCGACGGCAGGGCTGCCGATCTACATCCACGCGCCGAAATTCTACGTTGACAGCTACGGCGTCTCGCTGGCCTCGATGGGCTTCGTCCTTGCCGGACTGCGGCTTTTCGATGTGGTGCAGGACCCGGCCCTTGGCTGGCTGGCCGAAGCCACCCGTCCCCGCCGCAAGACCGGGGTGGCGCTGGCGGTGATCCTGCTTGTCACCTCCATGGCAGGCCTTTTCGCTGTCACCCCGCCAATCCCGCCCCTGTGGTGGTTTGCCCTTTGCCTCAGCGGCCTTTTCAGCGCCTTTTCTTTCCTGACCATCTGCTTTTACGCCGAAGGGGTGGCCAAGGCCGAAACCCTTGGCGCCGGTGGCCATATCCGCCTTGCCGGGTGGAGGGAGGGTGGCTCCCTCCTTGGCGTCTGCCTTGCCGCTGTCGCCCCTGTGGCCCTTGCTGCCGCGACCGACAGCCCCTTTACCGTCTTCGCCGCCCTGTTTGCCCTGCTGGCAATCCTTGCCACCCTTGCCATGCAAAGCCATTGGCAGGGCCATGCGGCCGAACCCACGCCCAGCCCCTTTGCGCTGTTCCGCCCCGTTCTGGCCGACCGTCTGGCCCGGCGCCTGCTTCTGATCGCGCTGTTGAACGCGACCCCGGTTGCCGTCACCTCCACCCTCTTTCTGTTCTTTGTCGAAAGCCGGCTTGGCCTGCCCGGATGGGAGGGGCCGCTTCTCCTGCTCTTTTTCCTGGCCGCAGCCCTTTCCACCCCGGTCTGGACGGCCCTTGCCCGCCATTACGGCCCGCGCCCGGTTCTTTTGTCGGCCATGGTGCTGGCCATCCTTGCGTTCCTCTGGACCTTCACCCTTGGCACGGGCGACGGCGTCGCCTTCGCTCTGATCTGCGCGGCCTCTGGCGCGGCCCTTGGCGCGGACCTCACGCTGCTGCCGGCAATTTTCGCCCAACGCCTGTCGCAACTTGGCACGCGTGAGGCGGCGGCTTTCGGTCTGTGGTCGTTCGTGTCGAAACTTTCGCTCGCCCTTGCCGCAGCCACGCTGCTGCCGGCGCTGGACCTTGCAGGCTTCAAACCCGGCCCTGAAAACAGCGACTCTGCGCTTCGGACGCTGACTTTGATCTATGCGGCGCTGCCTTGCGTATTGAAGGTGACAGCAATCATGCTTCTCGCCGTAACACCGCTTTCTGAACCTGCGAAGGGAACTGCCTCGTGACCTCGATCCTTTCAGCCATCCTTGGCGCCCTGATCATCATCGCCCTGATGGCGATCCGCAGCCGCTATGCCTCGTTCCAGGCGCAATCCCCGGCCGATTATGCTGGCCTCGGGCCGCAGTTTGACCTGCGCACCCACCTGTCCGGTCCGATCCAGTGCGAAGGCATGATCTTCGGGCCGATGGGCCGCGTCGCCTCGCGCTTTGTCGCGGACATGGAGGGAAAGTGGGAGGGTAACATCGGCACCCTTTCCGAGGTGTTCCGCTATGACAGTGGCACCGTCCAGCACCGCGCCTGGACCCTGGCCCTTGCCAATTCCGGTGACATTACCGCCACGGCGGCTGATGTGGTGGGCCTGGGCTATGGCCGCGTCGAAGGGCCGGGCGTCATGCTGCGCTACCGCATCCGCCTGACACCCGAGGCGGGGGGACATGTGCTTGATGTGACGGACTGGATGTATCTGATGGAAAACGGCACGGTCATGAACCGCTCAC
>JBBQVR010000065.1:0-18739 GCA_038211355.1 Rhodobacterales bacterium
TCAAGGGCCACGTCCAGCGGCAGGTTGGCAATCTCATCCCGCGTTGTGCGGTAGGCCGCATAATTGCGGGCGGCGGTTTTCAGCATGTCGAATACGGTAATCATCTTGGTCGTCCTTCATTGTGCGGGGGTAACATCTTCCCGCGTGGTCCTTATGTAGGAAGACCGTTGGTGGCAGCAACGCCCAATGCTGCGCTGCGGCTATGCGTCAGGCGCATGGCTACGCAAGCCAAAAGGGCGCCCAATGGGCGCCCTTTTTCAGCGATTTCAACAGGTTCAGATCAACTTGCCCATCGCCACAGCCGTATCTGCCATGCGGTTTGAGAAGCCCCATTCATTGTCATACCAGCTAAGGATCGACACGAAGGTGCCATCCATCACCTTGGTCTGGTCCATGTGGAACACGCTGGAATGTGGATCGTGGTTGAAGTCCGACGACACCAGCTTTTCGTCCGTGTAGCCTAGGATTCCCTTCAGCTTGCCATCCGCCGCCGCCCGGATTGAGGCGTTGATCTCTTCCACGGTGGTCGCGCGTTTGGCGATGAACTTGAGGTCCACCACAGAAACATTCGGCGTCGGCACGCGGATCGACATGCCGTCAAGTTTGCCCTTCAGTTCCGGCAGCACCAGCCCCACCGCCTTGGCCGCCCCGGTCGAGGTCGGGATCATGCTCAACGCCGCCGCGCGGCCGCGGTACAGGTCCTTGTGCATCGTGTCCAGCGTCGGCTGGTCGCCGGTGTACGAGTGGATGGTGGTCATCATCCCCTTCTCGATCCCGATCGCCTCATGCAGAACCGAGGCCACGGGCACCAGACAGTTGGTGGTGCAAGAGGCGTTGGAGACGACGATATCATCCTTGGTCAGGGTATGATCATTGATGCCAAACACGATGGTCTTGTCCGCACCATCGCCGGGGGCCGAGATCAGGACCCGCTTTGATCCGTTCTCAAGATGTGCGGCGCACTTTTCCTTGGAGGTGAAGATGCCGGTACATTCCAGCACGACATCAACGTCGCCCCACGGCAGGTCGGCCGGGTTGCGCAGCGCCGTCACCCGCATCGGTCCGCGGCCAACGTCGATTGTGTCTACGCCCGTGGTCACCGTGGCCGGGAAACGTCCATGCACCGAATCGTAGCGCAGAAGGTGCGCGTTGGTTTCCACCGGACCCAGATCGTTGATCGCCACGACCTCAATGTCGGTGCGCCCTGATTCCACAATTGCCCGCAGCACGTTGCGGCCGATGCGACCGAACCCGTTGATAGCGACTTTGACCGTCATGATTTTTCCTCCGTCGGGATGCGACTCGCATCGCTGTTAATCGCTGTTAGCGGTAACATCCACCGATACCCGGCGATTGCAACCCCAGTTTGACGCGGTCAGCGCCAGAATACCACCCATTCCACCAGCCCCAGGAACTTGCGCGCCAGAAACGTCAGTGCGGCCCCGTCATTGGCGACGAGGTCCAGCCCGATGGCGGCCAGAAGGACCAGCCCAAGATACAGCGCGATGGTGTTTGTCATGGGGCCTGCCGCCGATGGGAACACTTGTGGTCTATACGGCATTTGCAAAGACCGCGTGAAGAGGGGCTTTGCCGCGCCGCCCCGTGCGCGCTAGATAAGCGCTGCAGTTGCAAGGATGATCGGGATGAGCGGACTTCTGGCACTATTGGACGATGTGGCGGCCATCGCAAAGGTGGCGGCGGCCTCGGTCGATGATATCGCAGCGGCGGCGGCCAAGGCGGGGGCCAAGGCGGCGGGTGTGGTGATCGACGATGCCGCCGTCACGCCGAAATATGTCCACGGCTTTTCGGCGGAACGGGAATTGCCGATCATCTGGCACATCGCGCAAGGGTCGTTGAAGAACAAGCTGATCATCCTTTTGCCGGCCCTGCTGGCACTGGATCATTTCCTGCCACAGGCAATCACGCCGCTCTTGATGCTGGGCGGCGCATATCTGTGCTTTGAGGGGGCTGAAAAGGTGGTCCACGCCTTTGCCCCGCATGCCGATGCCGCTGTGAATGCCGATTTCGACACCAAGGACCCCGCCCATCTGGAGGAAGAAAAGGTCGCGGGCGCGATCAAGACCGATTTCATCTTGTCGGCCGAGATCATGACCATCGCCCTTGCCACCATCGAAAGCCCCAGCTTCTGGATGCAGGCGATCACCCTTGCCGTGGTCGGGGCCTTCATCACCCTGCTGGTCTATGGGGCTGTGGCGCTGATCGTGAAGATGGATGACGTGGGCCTGCACATGGCCGCCACTGGCCGCACCAGCGGGGGCAGGGCGCTTGGCCGGGGCCTTGTGCTGGCGATGCCAAAGCTGATGGCGGTCCTGTCGCTGGTCGGCACTGCGGCGATGCTGTGGGTCGGGGGCAGCATCGTGCTGCACGGGCTTGAGGTGACGCATCTGTGGCCCTGGCCCTATGACACGATCCAGCACATCGCCAAAGCTGCGGCCACCGCCATTGGCACCGCGACGGGCTTTGTCACCTGGACCGTGACGGCGGCGCTGGACGGGGTGTTCGGGCTGATCCTGGGGGTGCTGCTGATCCCGCTGGCAACCCGGGTGATCGGGCCGCTTTGGGGTGCCGTCACCGGCAAGAAGGCTGCCAGCCACTAAGGCCGCGTCACCCTTGCGCCAGCCGCATTGCTAGGGCGGACACAATGTCGCTGCGCGTGATGAAGCACACCACCACAGACCATGGCTGCGAAAGCGGACGGTTCGGCAGGGCAAAGACCAGCAGCGCCGTCGCTCCGAACGGCGCGATCAGCCAGCCCTGGCCCAATCTCTGCAAGCCGATCCCGCCAGGGGCAAGGCCGGCCCCGGGACCGCTCCGCGCCAGATCTGTCGCCTGCGGCTCGGCCATCGCCGGCAAGAACCGCTGCATCCACCCCATAATGAAAAGGCCGCCCAAACCGGGCGGCCATGTCATTGTTTTCAAAGGGCTGGCATGCCCGATGGATGTCAGAGCAGTGCCTTGACCTTGGCAATGGTCGCTTCGGCGGTGATCCCGAACTCGGCGTAAAGCCGTTCCATGGGCGCGCTGGCGCCAAAGCTGGACATGCCGACGAAATCGGCCTTTGCCTCACGGCCACGCTCGCCCAGAAGCCAGCGGTCCCAGCCCATGCGCACGCCGGCCTCAATCGCCACGCGCACGGGGCCTGCGGGCAGCACACGGCGGCGCCAGGCCTCATCCTGGGCGGCGAACAGCTCCATCGACGGCATGGAAACCACGCGGGTGCCGATCCCTTCAGCCTCCAGCATCGCGCGGGCCTTCAGCGCGATTTCCACCTCAGAGCCGGTTGCCATCAGGATCACCTGACGCTTGACCGTGGCCTCTTCCAGCACATAAGCACCCTTGGCGACCATGTTGGTGTTGGTGTGGGTTTTCCGCACGGCAGGCAGGTTCTGGCGGCTAAGGGCCAGCACGGTTGGCCGGGTCTTTTCGGACAGCGCGATTTCCCAGGCCTCGGCCACCTCGACCATATCGGCGGGGCGGATCACCAGCGTGTTGGGCGTGCTGCGGGAAATCGCAAGGTGTTCCACCGGTTGGTGGGTCGGGCCATCCTCACCCAGACCGATGCTGTCATGCGTCATCACATAGACCACCGGAATGCCCATCAGCGCCGACAGGCGCATGGATGGCCGGGCGTAGTCAGTAAAGCACATGAAGGTGCCACCATAGGGCCGCACGCCGCCATGCAGCGCCATGCCATTCATGGCCGCTGCCATGCCATGTTCGCGGATGCCGAAATAGACGTAGCGGCCCTTGCGGTCTTCCGGGGTGAAGACGCCAAGGTCAGCGGTCTTGGTGTTGTTCGACCCCGTCAGGTCAGCTGACCCGCCGATGGTTTCCAGGCAAACGGGGTTCACCGCTTGCAGCACCTTTTCGGATGAGGCGCGGGTGGCCAGCTTTGGCAGATCCGCAACCGCCTGCTTTTTTACCGCGCGAATGGTCGAGGCCAGCTTTGCCGGGGCTTCGGCCGCGAAGATGCGGGCAAACTCTGCCTGCCTGGCGGGGGAGAGGGCGGCAAGCCGCGCCTCCCATTCGGCCCGGGCTTTGGCACCTTTGGAGCCCAACGATTCCCACCAGCGCTTGATGTCGGCGGGCACTTCGAACGGGCCGCCGGTCCAGCCATAGCCGGCTTTTGCGGCCTCCATCTGGGCCTTGTCGGTCAGGGCGCCATGGCCTTTGGAGGTGTCCTGCGCCGCATGCCCAAGCGCGATATGCGTCTTGCAGGCCACCAGTGCCGGGCGATCGCTGGCCTTGGCGGCGGTCAGCGCGCGGTCGATATCCACCGGGTCATGCCCGTCACAGGCAAAGACATCCCATCCCGACGCCGCAAACCGGGCCTTCTGGTCGGTCACATCCGACAAGGACACCTTGCCGTCGATGGTGATGCCGTTGTCATCCCACATGACGATCAGCCGTGACAGTTGCAGTTTGCCCGCAAGGCCGATCGCCTCTTGGCTGACACCCTCCATCAGGCAACCGTCGCCGGCGATGACCCAGGTGTAATGGTCCTGCACCTTGGCCCCCCAACGGGCGCGCAAGGATTCCTCGGCCATGGCGAACCCCACGGCGTTGGCGATGCCCTGGCCCAGTGGCCCGGTGGTGGTTTCCACCCCAGCCACATGGCCATATTCCGGGTGCCCGGCAGTGATGGAGCCCCACTGGCGGAAGGCCTTGATCTGATCGATCGTCATGTCCTCATACCCGGTCAGGTAGAGAAGGCTGTAGATCAGCATCGACCCATGCCCCGCCGACAGGATGAACCGGTCACGGTCAGCCCAGCGCGGGGCCTTGGGGTCGAACTTCAGATGGTTGGCAAACAGCACCGTCGCCACATCCGCCATCCCCATCGGCATGCCTGAATGGCCCGAGTTTGCCGCCGCCACCGCGTCAAGGGTCAGCGCGCGGATCGCAGTGGCGCGCATCCAGTGGTCGGGGTGCGTCTGACGAAGGGTCTGGATGTCCACGGGCACGGTCCTTTGGCTGGGGAGGGGCAGGGCTGATGTCGCCATGGGTCCTACCCACCAGCACCGGCAAGATCAAGCGTGCAGGCCAAGGCCTTGGCAATTAAGGCTTGTCCCCTTTCCGCCGTTTCACGCTAAGATCAACAACAATCCCGGTTGGCCGATTCGCATGCGCCGCCTCATCCGGGAACGCCAAGAGAATACCAAAAGACCGCGCCACAGGGGCCGGGCAAGGACGGAACGGGGACGGGGGACAGGATGCAAGAGATTGCCGCACTTGAAGGGCGGATCACCGCCGCGCTGGAGCGGATCAGCAAGGGCTTTGACCAGCTTGCTGCTGCGCCCAAGCCTGTGCCGCCGGTGGCGAACCCGCCAGCTGCCACACCCTCCGCCGCTGCGCCCACCCCCGCTGACGCCGCCCTCCGCGCCCAGCTGGAGGAAGAGAAAGCCCTGACCGCCCAGCTGCAGGAAAAACTGCGCGCCCTGAAAGAGCGTGAACCCAAGGGCGACCTGAAAGACAAGATCGACCGTCTGACCCAGCAGCTGGATGTGCAGGGTCTGGAACTGCAGCGCATGCGTCGCACCAACACCAGCTTGCGCGACCAACTGGCCAGCTTGCGTCAGGCGCAGATGGCGGGGGTCACCGAACCCCAGCTGATCAACAAATCCATGCTGGCCGAACTTGACGCTCTGCGCGCCCTGCGCCTGACCGAGGTGGCCGAAATGGATGAGATCCTTGCCGCCCTTGAACCCCACCTGACCACCACCCCAAACTGAAAAGAGCCAAAGATGCCTGATCTTGAAGTGATGATTGGCGGCCGTGGCTTTCAGGTCTCCTGCCAGCCGGGGGAAGAGCATTTCCTGCGCTCGGCCGCAGCACTTGTGGATGCCGAGGCCACCCCGCTGATCGCCCAGATGGGCCGCCTGCCAGATGCCAAGATGCTGCTGATGGCGGGCCTGATGCTGGCTGACAAGACCGCCGCCGTGGAAGATGAGCTGCGGACCCTGCGCGCCCGTGTGGCGGAACTTGAGGCCCGCCCCGTGGCCACCCGCGACGTGGCGGTCATTCCGCCGCAAGTCATGGAAACCCTTGCCGAAATCGCCGCCCGTGCGGAAGCCATGGCCGCCCGGGTCGAGGAACGGACCGCGGGATGATCCGTGCCGTCGCGCTGATCGTGCTGGCGGCCCTGCCTGCGGCTGCCGAGACGCAGGTTGTTACCACCCGCTACGCGTGTGACCGCGCTGTCGAGGTTCCGGTGACCTACGTCACCGCCGAAGATCAGGCCGTGGTGGTGTTGCAGGTTGATGGCAGCCAGATCACCCTGTTTCAGGAAACCGCAGCCTCTGGCGTGCGCTATGGCTGGCCATCTGACGGGGCCAACTATGTCTGGTGGACCAAGGGCAAGGATGCGACGCTGTATTGGAAAGAAGCCGGCGCCGAGACGCCGATCCTGACCTGCGCGGACACCCAGTAGCCGCCCAAGCGCAATCAGACCTGCCAAAGAGGGGCGGGCACCACTGCCCGCCCTGTCAGGTGTTCAGGCGTTGGCTTCGCGGATCTTTTCCGCTGCGGCCTTGTCAAAGACCACGCCCTTGGCTTCCAGAAGCTGGTCCAGCTCACCCGACAGTGTCATCTCGGTGATGATGTCGCAGCCGCCGACAAACTCGCCCTTCACATACAGCTGCGGGATCGTTGGCCAGTCGCTGAAATCCTTGATGCCCTGCCGGACTTCGGGGTCAGCCAGCACGTTCACATCGGCAAACTCGATGCCCATGAAGTTCAGCACGCCCGCCACACGGGACGAAAACCCGCATTGCGGCATCATCTTGGTGCCCTTCATGAACAAAACGACATCGTTCTTCTCAATCGTGGCCTTGATCGTATCAACGGCGGTCATCGCGCGCTCCTTGGGTTGTCTGTCGTCGCGTTATCTGTCGTCTCTGGCGGCCAGATAGGATGCCATCCGCCGCTCCATTTCCAGTTTCCGGGCTTGCCGCGTTTCTGCGTCTTCATCAACCTTGCCACGGTTGCGGCGGGCGCGCAGGACGCTGACGATGCCGATCAGGCCCATCACCACCATCCCAAGCTGGCTTAAGCCCGCGCCCGTCATGTCAGTCCGGCGCCTTTGTCGTCAGCGCCAGGGCATGCAGCTCGCCTGCTGAGCCATCCATCTTGCCCTTCAGCGCCGCATAGACCGCGCGCTGCTGCTGCACGCGGTTGAGGCCGCGAAACGACTCGTCGATCACTTCGGCGGCGAAATGCGCGCCATCATCGCCCTGCACGCTGATCTTGGCGTTGGGAAAGCTGCCCCTGATCAGGGCTTCGATGTCGCGGGCGTCAATCGGCATGGTCCCTCCAGTAGCTTGCGCTGAATGTAAGCGCAGGGGCAGGGGCCTGCAAGGCCGCTTGGGCTCGGTTGTCAGCAGAGTGCCCAGAGGTCAGCCGCGCCGGGCCAGCCACTCATTCCGCAGGATGCCAAAGAGGTGCAGATCCACCGCCCGCCCAAGGCCGGGCCGCCACCACTGGCCCCGCTGCACGCCTTCGCGCTGGCAGCCGGCGCGTTCGTAGACCTTCATCGCACGGGGGTTTTCGCCGCTGGCATCAAGCCAGACCCGATGCGCGCCAAGGTCGGTAAAGGCGTGGTCCAGAAGGGCCGCAAAGAACGCATCGCCCCGCCCGCCACCAGCCCGGTCCAGCGCGATGCGGAACAGCTCGACTATTGCGCCGGGCTTGCCAAGTTCGCGGAAGATCGCAAAGCCGGTCGCCTCGCCGTCGGTCCAGATCACCACCCGTTCGGTCGAGCCAGCGATCCAGCCGGTCAGCGTGGCCGCATCGCTGTCGCCGATGAAGGGCGCATAGTCGGCCCGCGTGGTCAGGCTGCGGATAAAGCCGATGTCGTCTGGCGTGGCAGAACGCAGGGCGGGGGTAGGACGGGTCATGGCCGCCACTCGCGCTGCAGAAGACCCATCAGATAGCAATCCACCCATTCGCCTTGCGGGCGGTGCCAGCATTCGCGGATGTGCCCCTCGCGTTGAAAGCCCAGCCGTTCGTAAAGCTGCAGCGCGCGGGCGTTGTCCACCGTCACGTCAAAGCCGATGCGGTGGGCCTCAAGCGGGCCGAAGACCTGCGCCAGCACCGCGCGCAAGAAGGGGTTGCCCACGCCGGGCTGCGAGGTGGCAAGGGCTGCGATCCCAAAGACGCGCGGCACCCAGGTCATCACCGTGGCAAAGCCAAGCGTCTGGCCCGTGACATCCCACAGGAAGGCGTGGCCAGCAGCAATCGCCTCTTCAATCTCGCCGTCTTCCGGGGGCTGGATCCAGGGTGTGTTCTGCGGCGCGCGCCAGAGCGCCTCGATCAGGGTTGCATCCTCTGGCGCGGCCCTGCGCAGCATCAGCCGCCCAAGGCCGCCGCAAAGGCGCGGCGATACAGCGCGGACAGGTCGGCCATCGCCGCAACCTCGGCCCCGAAGGCCAGGTTTTCCCCGCCGAACTGCCCGACCACCGCCACCGGCACCCCCGCCGCCTTACCTTTGGCCACCAATGCGGCCACATCGCCCGGGGCGACGGCAAACAGATAGCGGGCCTGATCCTCACCATAAAGCGTGGGGATATCCCCCGCCTCCAGCAGCAGACCGATGCCCGCACCCTCGGCCATCTCGAAGGCGGCCAGCGCAAGGCCGCCATCGCTCAGGTCCGCGCAGGCGCGGATCAGCGCACGGCTGGCGCGCACAAACTCGCCATGGGTGCGTTCGGCAATCAGGTCCACGGGTGGCGCGTCGCCGGCCTCGATACCGAACGCCTCGGCCAGCAGGGCCGATTGCCCCAGATGGCCCAGCGTCGTCCCTACCAGCACCGCCGCATCGCCCGCAACGGGCCGCCCGGCGATCAGCTCGTCCAGCGAGTGCAGGATGCCCACCGCCCCGATCGTTGGCGTCGGCAGGATGCCCTTGCCATCGGTTTCATTGTAAAGGCTGACGTTGCCCGACACGATCGGCATATCAAGGGCCGCGACAGCCGCCCCGATCCCTTTGATCGCGCCCACGAGTTGCCCCATGATTTCTGGCTTTTCCGGGTTGCCGAAATTCAGGTTGTCGGTCGTGGCCAAAGGCCGCGCGCCCACGGCGCAAAGGTTGCGGTAGGCTTCCGCCACCGCCTGCTTGCCACCCTCAAACGGATTGGCCTTCACATAGCGCGGTGTCACGTCGCTGGTAAACGCCAGCGCCTTGCCGGTGCCATGCACCCGCACCACACCTGCGCCCGCGCCGGGGGCCACAACCGTATCTGCGCCGACCTGACTGTCATATTGCTCATAGACCCAGGCCTTGTGGGCATAAGACGGCGAGCCGATCAGCGCCCGCAGCCCGTCCAGCGCTGAAATCGCCGGCACCGCACCCAATGGCGCTGCCGCTGGGGTTTCGACCCAAGGGCGGTCATATTCCGGGGCGCTTGAGGCCAGCTTGGACAGCGGCAAGTCGGCCTTCACTTCGTTGCCATGCAGGATCAGGAATCGGTCTTCGGGGATCGTCTCACCGACGATGGCGAAATCGAGGTCCCATTTCACGAAGATCGCCCGCGCCTTTGCCTCCATCTCGGGCTTCAGCACCATCAGCATGCGTTCTTGAGATTCCGACAGCATCATCTCATAGGCGGTCATGCCGGTTTCGCGCTGCGGCACGTCATCCAGTTGCAGCTTGATGCCAAGCCCGCCCTTGTCACCCATCTCGACCGCCGAACAGGTCAGGCCAGCCGCGCCCATATCCTGGATAGAGATCACCGCACCGGATGCCATCAGCTCAAGACAGGCCTCAAGCAGGCGCTTTTCGGTGAACGGGTCGCCAACCTGCACCGTGGGGCGCTTTTCCTCGATCGTGTCGTCAAACTCGGCCGATGCCATTGTGGCCCCGCCCACGCCGTCGCGCCCGGTCTTGGCCCCAAGATAAACCACCGGCATGCCCACACCGCTGGCGACCGAGTAGAATATCTTGTCCGCATCGGCCAAGCCCGCCGCAAAGGCGTTCACCAAGCAGTTGCCATTGTAGCTGGCGTGAAACCGCACCTCGCCGCCCACGGTCGGCACGCCGAACGCGTTGCCGTAGCCGCCGACACCTTCGACCACGCCCTGCACCAAACGTTTGGTCTTGGGGTGGCTGGGCAGACCAAACGACAGCGCGTTCATCGCAGCGATGGGCCGCGCGCCCATGGTGAAGACGTCGCGCAGGATGCCACCGACGCCCGTCGCCGCGCCCTGATAGGGCTCGATGTAACTGGGGTGGTTGTGGCTCTCCATCTTGAAGATCACGGCCTGCCCGTCGCCGATATCCACGACGCCTGCATTCTCACCCGGGCCGCAAATCACCTGCGGACCGCTGGTCGGCAGCGTCCGCAGCCACTTCTTCGATGACTTGTAGGAACAATGCTCATTCCACATCGCGCTAAAGATGCCGAGCTCGGTGAACGAAGGCTCCCGCCCGATGATGCCCAAAAGCTGCTCATACTCATCCGGTTTCAGCCCATGGGCAGTGACCAGTTCTGGCGTGATTGCGGGTTCGGACATCGGCAAGCCTCCACAACATTTGGCCAGCCTCATAGGCCATGGGGCCGGGCAGGGGAAGCACCCGCGACAGCCGCAATAATTTTTCTGCAATTATTTTGCCTGCTCTGTCGAAATTGGCAAAGTGCAAGCGTCCTTGGTTTACGAAACCCAAAACCGCAAAAGGAAACCTGAGAATGTTGTTCACCGTGACCCCGCTTTATGCCCTGCCGCTTGCTGCCATCTTCCTGATCCTGTGGTTCCGCATCAGCGGGGTGCGGGCCGCAACCAAGATCTCTTACGGCGACGGTGGCAATACCGAGCTTCTCCGCCGCGTGCGCCAGCACGGGAACTTCGTCGAATGGACCTGCTTCGTCCTGATCCTGATGATCCTTGCCGAAGGCATGGGCGCACCTGCGCTTTACCTCCACATCTCTGGCGCTCTCCTTCTGATCGGGCGGATCGCGCATCCCTTCGGCCTTGGGGCCGTCGACAACGCCGCCCACCCGCTGCGTTATGTCGGCAACGGCACCAACATCCTTGCCACGGTGAACCTCATGGTCTGCCTTGGCGTGAACATTCTCGGCCTCTGAACCCTCCACCCCCAAACGATCAACCCAAGGACACACATCATGCAGTACATGCTTCTGATTTACGGCGCCCCCGAAGTGGAACCGCAATACGGCACCCCCGCATTCAAAGAGATGATGGCCGGCTATGCCGCCGCCAGCGCAAGGATGGTCGAAGACGGCGTCATGCGCAGCGGCGAGGGGCTGCAGGGGGTTGAGACCGCCACCTCCCTGCGGATCCGCGATGGCAAGGTGGAAACGATGGACGGCCCCTTTGCGACCACCAAGGAACATCTCGGCGGCTACCACGTGATCGACGTGCCGAACCTGGACGTCGCGCTGAAATATGCCGCCCTCATCCCGTCGGCCCTGTATGGTACCATCGAGGTTCGCCCCCTGATGGATTACAACCCGGCTGGCAACTGACGCCTGAAGGACACAGAACCCATGGCCGCCCCCGAAGCCATCGCCGTCACCAAAGCCCTTGAGGCCGTGATGCGCAATGATCGGGGGCGGCTTATTGCTGCGCTTATCTCGCGCCTGCGGGATTTTCAGCTGGCCGAAGAGGCCCTGCAAGAGGCCGCGATTTCCGCGCTTTCCCACTGGGGCAGGGTGGGTCTGCCTGCCTCACCGCAAGGGTGGTTGCTGAAAGTGGCGCTGCGCAAGGCGATTGACCGGCTGCGCGGCGGGGCGCGGGAAACCCGCAAAGCCGCCGATCTTGCTCATCTTGTCGCCGACGAAGCGGATGAAAGCGAAGCCGAGATGATCCCTGACCAGCGCCTGCGCCTGATCTTCACCTGCTGCCACCCGGCCCTTGACCCCAAGTCGCGCGTGGCCCTGACGCTCCGCACCCTTGGTGGCCTGACGACCGGAGAGATTGCCCGCGCTTTTCTGGATGCCGAACCCACGATGGGCCAGCGCCTGTCCCGCGCCAAGGCCAAGATCAGCGCCGCAGGCATCCCCTTCAAGGTGCCCGACCCCGAAGACCTGCCCGACCGGCTGAATTCGGTGCTGACCGTGGTCTACCTGATCTTCAACGCAGGCTATACGGTCGGCCCGTCCCTTGACCGGGACCTCTGCGCCGAGGCGATCTTTCTGGCCCGGATGCTGGCCCTTCTGCAACCCGCCGAGGCCGAGGTTGAGGGCTGCCTTGCGCTTCTTCTTCTGACCCACGCCCGCCGCGATGCGCGTCTGCAACGCGGTGAAAGCGTGGCCCTCACCGATCAGGACCGCGCGCTCTGGGACGGGCCGATGCTGGCTGAGGGGCTTGCCATCCTTGACGCAGCCCTGGCCCGCAGGGCGCCCGGGCCGTTCCAGATCAAGGCCGCCATTGCCGCCTGTCAAAACCAGTCCCCGCCCGACTGGCCCCAGATTGCCGCACTTTACGCGGGTCTTTACCGGTATGAGCCAACGCCGATCATCCACCTGAACCAGGCTGTCGCCTTGGCCGAGGCGGGGCATCTGCCTATGGCCCTTGGCGCCCTGCAGGCCCTTGCCGAACCCCTGGCAGACTACCAACCCTACCACGCGGCCTGCGCGGAATATTTTGGCCGGGCGGGCCAGATGCCTGCCGCGATCACCGCCTACACCCGCGCGATTGATCTTGCCGCATCGCCGGCTGACGCGGCCTTCCTGACCCGCCGCCGGGCAAATCTGATCCCCTGAGCCAAAAAAAAAGGCCGAGCATTACGCTCGGCCAAGTCCAACAGGGAGGTATGAAGCAACAAGAGCACGCTCATTGCCGCTGCATGATCCCGAAATAGCGGCGGATGGTGGCGCAAACAAGGGCGGTTTGCCCGCTTATTCAGCATTGCCGATATGCATTTGTCGCATGGCGACCCTGCTGCACCCGCAAGCCCTGTGGGTCAGGCGGCGTCGTCCTGCTGGCGACGGCGGAAGGCCATGATCTCTTCCGTGACGAAATCGCGGAAGGCAGCGACGCGCTTGGAATGGCGCAGCTCTTCGGGGTAGGCCAGAAACACCGGCACCTCGGCGCTTTGCACATCAGGCAAGACGCGGACAAGATTGGGGAAATCCTCGGTCAGGTAATCGGGCAGCACGCCCACGCCCAGATGGTTCAACACCGCCTGCAAGACACCAAAGTAATTGTTCACCGTCAGCGTTGATGGAATGTCATGCGACATCAGCTCCTGCACCAGAACTGCCCCCGCAGCCACTTGCGGCGTGCCTGCATGCTGGCTGATCAGGCGGTGCGCGCTAAGGTCATCCAGCACTTCGGGTGTGCCATGCGCGGCAAGGTATTCCGGCGTTGCGTAAAGCCGCATCTGGATGTTCATCAGCCGCTTGCGGATCAGGTCGGCCTGGCTGGGTTCTTTCATGCGGATCGCCACGTCCGCCTCACGCATCGGCAGGTCAAGCACCCGCTCTTCCAGCATCAGGTCAATCTTCAGGGCGGGGTACTTTGCATAAAGCCGCGCCAGGCGCGGGGCCAGCCACAGCGTGCCAAAGCCCATGGTCGTGGTGACGCGCAGTTCGCCGAACACCTCATCCTCGCTGTCGCGGATGCGCGCGGCGGTGGCATCGAGCCGTTTGACCATCGCTTGGGTCGCGTCATACAGCAGCTCGCCCTGTTCGGTCAGGATCAGGCCGCGCGCGTGACGGTGAAAGAGGGTCACGGCCAGGCTTTCCTCAAGCGCGCGGATCTGGCGGCTGACTGCCGATTGCGACAGGTGCAACACGTCGCCCGCATGGGTGAGGCTGCCCTTTTCCGCCACCGCGTGAAAGATCCTCAGCTTGTCCCAGTCCATGGCAACCCCCTCAACGGCACGCGGCACCTTAGCATGCTGTGCGTCAGATAAGGAAACCAGAACGCGATTACACCCCTTGACCGTGCGAAAGCCGGTGGCGCATTGCCGCTTTCGCGGGCGGGCGCGGCGTCCTATGGTCAATCACACAGTGCGGCGGCCCGTTTCGCGGGCAGGTAAAGGGATCAGGCATGGCGGTTGGCATCTTCGATTCGGGTCTTGGCGGTCTGACTGTTCTTGATGCGGTAACAAAGCGGCTGCCAGAGGTGCCTTTTGTCTATCTGGGCGACAATGCGCATGCCCCCTACGGTGTGCGCACCGCCGATGACATCTTTAACCTGACCTGCGCGGCCACTGAACGGTTGTGGGCCGAGGGCTGTGATCTGGTGATCCTGGCCTGCAACACCGCCAGCGCCGCCGCCTTGAAGCGGATGCAGGAAACCTGGGTGCCGGCCGACAAGCGCGTGCTGGGCGTCTTTGTCCCCCTGATCGAGGCGCTGACCGAACGGCAGTGGGGCGACAACTCTCCCCCGCGTGAGGTTGCGGTGAAACACGTCGCCCTTTTCGCCACCCCCGCTACCGTCGCCAGCCGTGCGTTTCAGCGTGAGCTTGCCTACCGCGCCATCGGGGTGGACGTGGAGGCCCAGCCCTGTGGCGGCGTGGTCGATGCCATCGAACAGGGCGATGAGATCCTGGCCGAAGCACTGGTGCGCAGCCATGTCGAGGCGTTGAAACGCCGGATGCCCCACCCTGAGGCGGCGATCCTGGGCTGCACCCATTACCCATTGATGGACAAGGTGTTTCAGGATGCACTCGGGGACGGGGTCAAGGTCTATTCCCAGGCCAACCTTGTGGCAGACTCGCTGGGTGACTACCTGACCCGCCGCCCGCAATTTCGCGGCACCGGCACGCAGTCAAAGTTCCTGACCACGGGCGATCCGGCCAATGTGTCGAACAAGGCCACCCAGTTCCTGCGCCGCCGGATCACGTTTGAGGCGGCCTGAGCCCGGAATCCCCATCCCGGAAAGCAAAGGGGCGCACCTTTCGGAGCGCCCTTAAGTCATCTATACATCGCCCTGCAAGCCATTGGTCAGGCTTGAAATCCGAGATTTTCCGTCGTGAACGGATCAGTCCTTGGAGCGCCCGACATAGGAATTGTCTTCGGTGTTGATCTCAATTCTCGTGCCCGGCCCGATATGCGGCGGCACCATGACCCGCAGGCCGTTGGAACAGATCGCCGGCTTGTAGGACGATGAGGCCGTCTGCCCCTTCACCACGGGTTCCGTCTCGGTGATCTCAACGATCACGCGCTGGGGAAATTCGATGGCGATGCACACGCCTTCAAAGGTCTTGAGATAGACCTTCATCCCGTCGGTCAGGAACACCTTGCCGTCGCCGACCACGTCGGGGTCAACGGTGATCTGCTCATAGCTTTGCGGCTCCATGAAGTGAAAGCCTTCGCCGTCTTCATAAAGGAAATCATACTCCCGCTCATCCACGGTGGCCTTTTCGACCATCTCGGTCGTGCGCCAGCGTTCGGCGACCTTCACGCCATCTGAAATCCGCCGCATGTCGACGCTGGTGGTCGGCGTGCCCTTGCCGGGGTGAAAGTTCTCGGACTTGAGGACAACGTACAGGCGGCCGTCCAGATCGACGACATTGCCCTTGCGGAGCGAGGAGGCGATGACTTTCAAAGTGCGGTCCTTGTGAATGACGGGCTTGGTCCCTAAACGGGCGTGGTCCCTTTGCGGGGATGGCGCGAGTTATCCCATCCTGACCGGAATTTCCAGATGAAACCCACCACCGCGCCCGACCGTCCCTGGTGGACCCCCGCCACCCACGCCGACCGCAGGCCGATTTTGCTCGCGCGCAACCGGATACAGGCGGCGATAAGGGGCTGGTTGGCGGGCGACGGCTTCACCGAGGTGGACCCGGCGGCCCTTGCGATCAGCCCAGGGAACGAGGCGCATCTGCACGGCTTTGCAACCCAAGCGATCGGCAATGACGGGGTCGCGCGGCCGATGTATCTGCACACCTCGCCCGAGTTTGCGATGAAAAAGCTGCTGGCGGCGGGGGAGACCCGCATCCATGCCTTCTCGCACGTCTGGCGCAACCGCGAACGCGGCGCGCTGCACAGCCCGGAGTTTACCATGCTGGAATGGTACCGCGTGGGGCAGGGGTATGAGGCGCTGATGGCCGACACGATCACCTTCCTGCGGCTGGCAGCGGTTGAGGCGCGCGCGCCCCTGTTGCGGTTCCGCGACCGGACCTGCGACCCCTTTGCCGAGCCTGAGCGGCTGTCGGTGGCCGAGGCCTTTCTTGCCCATGCCGGGGTGGACCTGCTGGCGAGCATTGCCGCAGATGGCACGACGGATGCGGCCCGCCTTGGGTCTGAGCTTGACCGCATCGGCCTGCGCCGCGCGGCGGATGACACCTGGTCGGACATGCTTAGCCGGGTGCTGTCGGAAAAGGTAGAACCGCATCTGGGGCAGGGGCGGATCACGATCCTTGACCACTATCCCAGCGCCGAGGCGGCCTTGGCCCGCAAGGTGCCCGGCGATGCCCGCATCGCCGAACGGTTTGAGGTCTATGCCTGTGGGGTGGAACTGGCCAACGGTTTTGGCGAATTGACCGACCCCGCCGAACAACGCCGCCGGTTTGAGGCTGAGATGGCTGAAAAGGCGCGCGTCTACGGGCTGCGCTACCCGCTGGATGAGGATTTTCTGGCCGCCCTTGCCCTTATGCCGCCCGCTGCCGGCATTGCCTTGGGCTTTGACCGGGTGGTGATGCTGGCAACCGGTGCGCCGCGGATTGACGATGTGGTCTGGACCCCGGTGCCCTGACCGTTGCGTCTGCTGCAAGCGCCGTGAAATTGAGCGCGTGCCGCGCAAGCCTTTTGCCTCGCCTTTTGCGCGCGAAGGGCGCGCAACCGGCTCGGGTCAGCGGGGGTTTTCCACCCCCGCATCCCCGCCCGAATCCCCGGAGGATATTTGACCAGAAAGGAAGCGACGGGCAGAGCGGTCTTGCAATAGGCAGAGTCCGGGCGCAAAGAGGGCGCGTTTCTGAACGGGAGCCTGCCATGACCCATCGCATCGCCATCCTTGGCGCCTCGGGCTACACCGGGGCAGAGCTTGTGCGCCTGATCGCCACGCATCCCGATATGCAAATCGTGGCGCTGTCGGCGGATCGCAAGGCCGGCATGGCGATGGCCGAGGTGTTTCCCTTTCTGCGCCATCTGGACCTGCCGCCGCTGGTCAAGATCAACGAGATCGATTTTTCCAATGTTGACTTGTGCTTCTGCGCCCTTCCTCATGCAACGACGCAAGAGGTGGTGGCCCGTCTGCCGCGCGGCTTGAAGATCGTGGACCTGTCGGCGGATTTCCGGCTGCGCGATGCGGCTGAATACGAAAAATGGTACGGCCAGCCCCATAGTCAGCCCGCCTTGCAGGCTGAGGCGGTCTATGGGTTGACCGAGTTTTACCGCGACGACATCCGCGCCGCACGGCTGGTTGCGGGAACGGGCTGCAATGCCGCGACCGGGCAGTTTGCGCTGCGGCCGCTGATCGCCGCCGGGGTGATCGACCTTGACGAGATTCTGATCGACCTCAAGGCCGGGGTTTCGGGGGCCGGGAGGTCCTTGAAAGAGAACCTTTTGCATGCCGAGTTGTCGGGCGGCACCCACGCCTATTCTGCCGGGGGCAAGCACCGGCATCTGGGTGAGTTCGATCAGGAGTTTTCCAAGATCGCCGGCCGCCCGGTGCGGGTGCAGTTCACGCCGCATCTTTTGCCAATGAACCGGGGGATTCTGGCGACGGTTTACGTCAGGGGTGACGCGAAGATTGTGCATCAAACCCTTGAAGACGCGTATAAATCCGAACCCTTCCTGAAGGTTCTGCCCTTTGGCGCGCTGCCCTCGACCCGCGATATTGCCGGCAGCAACTTTTGCCATATCGGCGTGGTCGGCGACCGGATTGCCGGCCGGGCCGTGGTGGTCGCCGTGCTGGACAATCTGACCAAGGGCTCATCCGGTCAGGCGATCCAGAACGCCAACCTCATGCTGGGGCTGCCGGAAACCGCAGGGTTGATGCTGGCGCCGATGTTCCCGTGACCTGCGGCACCTGCGGCTCTTGACCAGGGTCAAGGCATCCCCACTTTAGGCGTGGTATTGGCCCGAAGGGCAAAAGGACGGCGGCAGATGAGCGGCAAGCAAGAATTTCGCGGCATGAAGGGCCTGAAGAAGCAGCGGCGGGTGCAGATCCTTGCGCTGGCTGCTGTGGCGCTGGTCGCCTCGACCGCGCTGATCGGCTATGCGATGCGCGACGGGATCAACTTCTTTCGCAGCCCAAGCCAGGTGATGACCGACCCCCCCGCAGAAGGTGAGATGTTCCGCATTGGCGGGCTGGTGGTCGAAGGCTCTATCCAGCGGGGGACGGGGGCAACGGTGGCTTTTGCGGTGACCGACACCAACGCGACCGTGCCTGTCACCTACACCGGGGTGCTGCCGGACCTGTTCAGCGAGGGGCAGGGGATGGTGGCGCTGGGGCAGATGGAGGGGGATACCTTCGTCGCCACCGAAGTGCTGGCCAAGCATGATGAGACCTATATGCCGAAGGAAGTGATGGACGCGCTGAAAGAGCAGGGCGTCTACAAGGACCCAAGCACGGACCCCGGCGCCCTGCCCGAAAGCTGACCGCGCGCTTCCGCAGGGCGGTGTTAACGCCGGATCGGCAGGCTTGCCCCGCAAATGGGGGTGCCGATGCAAACTGTCCGCAACATTGCCGAAGAAATCGTTGCCCGCGAGGGTGGCTTTGTGAACGATCCCGATGATCCCGGCGGGGCCACGAACCACGGGGTCACCATCCATACCCTGCGCCGTCTGGGGATCGACGTGAACCGCGA
>JBBQVR010000066.1:0-18733 GCA_038211355.1 Rhodobacterales bacterium
CTCAAACGCGGGCGAGAAATGCGCAAAGACGAAGCGGTCAGCGCGAACCTCGGCCAGGTGCTGCGTCTCGGTCGAGATCATGCGGTAGGTCACCTTGCCCACGCTGTCAAAATGCAGGTCGGGGTGGGGCTTGGGACTGAACATCACCGCAAAGTCCAGGATGCCGGTCAGAAGATCGGCGCACATCTGGTTGGAATAATCCGGCTCGATGTAGAAGGCGGTTTGGGGCAGGGCGGCGCGAAACTCGGCCACCCAGTCGCCAAGATAAAGGGCGGCAAGGTCGTTCTGGATGCCTAGGCGCAAAAGCTGTGCCGCCCCTTGCGGGATCTGGATGCGCCGCTTCGCCTCGTTCCATTCATGGCGGAGCGCGCGGGCGTGGGGCTCAAACCGTTTGCCCTCAGGGGTAAGATCGGTGCCCGCGCGGGAGCGGTCGAAAAGGCGCGATCCCACCGCCTGCTCCAGCGCCGTGACGCGGGCCGAGACGGTGGATTGCGTGATCCGCAGCCGGTCTGCGGTGCGGTGAAAGCTGCGGGTTTCGGCCAGATCAAGGAAGGTGTCTAGAAGGTCGATCTGCATGGTCGGGCGGTCCGTGGGTTGATGGGCGCCGGGGGTTTCACACCCCCGGACCCCCGTGGGATATTTGGGGAAGCGGAATCTGGTGATCGCTTTATCCGATCAATAGCCTGCCTCTGGCCGAATTGAAAGCGCGCGCCGGGCGCGGGATAGTGGTGCGCGGAATGGGGAGGCTGTCATGGCGGAATTTGCGTCAGCGCGGGTGGTGATCATCGGGGGCGGGGCGATCGGGGCCTCATGCCTGTATCACCTGGCGAAGGCGGGCTGGACGGACTGCCTGCTTTTGGAAAAGAACGAGCTGACCGCTGGCAGCACCTGGCATGCGGCGGGGAATGTGCCGACGTTTTCCTCCAGCTGGTCGATCATGAACATGCAGCGCTATTCGGCGGGGCTTTACCGGGGCCTGGGCGAGGCGGTGGATTACCCGATGAATTACAACGTCACCGGGTCGGTCCGGCTGGGCCATAGTGCCGAGCGGCTTCTGGAGTTCAAGAAGGTCGCTGGCATGGGGCGCTATCAGGGGATGGACCTTGATATCCTGTCGCCCGACGAGATCCGCAGCCGCTATCCCTTTGTCGAAACGCATGACCTGACCGGCGCGCTGTATGACCCCTATGATGGCGACATTGACCCCGCCCAGCTGACGCAGGCCCTTGCCAAGGGGGCGCGGGCGATGGGCGCGCGGGTGGAACGGTTTTGCCCGGTCACGGCCGCGCGCTGGACGGGGACGGAATGGATCTTGTCCACGCCAAAGGGCGAGGTGCGGGCAGAGTATGTCGTGAACGCAGGCGGCTACTATGCAGCCGAGGTGGGGCGCATGTTTGGCCGTCGGGTGCCGATGATGGTGATGAGCCATCAGTACATGCTGTTCGACACGATCCCGGAGCTTGAGGCCTGGACCAAGGAGGTTGGCCACAAGCTGCCGCTGCTGCGTGATGTGGATTCTAGCTACTACTTGCGGCAGGAAAAGAACGGCTTCAACCTTGGCCCCTATGAAAACCCCTGCCGCGCGCATTGGGCGACGCCCGATGATCCGATGCCGGAAGATTTCAGCTTTCAGCTTTTCCCCGATGATCTGGAACGGCTGGAGTTTCAGATCAATGACGCCATGGCCCGCGTGCCCCTGCTGGCACAGGCGAACCTGACCAAGGTGATCAACGGCCCGATCCCCTATACCCCCGACGGCAACCCCCTGATCGGCCCGATGCCGGGGGTGCCGAACGCCTTTGAGGCTTGCGTCTTCACCTTCGGCATCTGCCAGGCCGGGGGTGCGGGCAAGGTGCTTGCCGAATGGGTGACCGAGGGCGCGACCGAATGGGATATGTGGTCTTGCGATCCGCGCCGCTTTACCGGCTGGGAGGATCAGGATTACTGCGTGAAGAAGGGGATGGAGGTTTATGGCCACGAGTACGCCATGCACTTCCCCCACCACAGCTGGCCCGAAGGCCGGATGAAGCGGCTGTCTGCCGTGCATGACCGCACGGCCGCGCTGGGTGCGCAGTTCGGGCCCTATAACGGCTATGAGCGTGCGTTGTGGTATGCACGGGCTGGCGATGACACGTCCGAGGCCGCGCAGCGCACCTGGGCGCGCAAGGGGCCATGGTTTGCCGCCGTTCAGGCCGAATGTGAGGCGGTGCGCGACGCGTGCGGCATCCTTGATCTGCCGGGTTTCAGCCGGTTTCGCCTGACCGGGGCAGGGGCGGCGGACTGGCTTTCCGCCCAGATCACCGGGAAACTGCCCAACATCGGCCGTCTGGGCCTTGCCTATTTCGCCGATGACAAGGGCCGGATCGTGACCGAAATGTCGGTCGCCCGGATCGCCGAGGATGAGATCCTGCTGATCACCGCCGCCACAGCACAACTGCATGATCGCGGCTGGCTGGAGGGGCATCTGACCACCGGCCTGACCCTGACGGATGAGAGCGCCGACTGGTCGTGCCACATCCTGACCGGACCCAAGGCACGCGAGGTGCTGGAGGCCACCGGGACCGACGCCGACCTGACCAAAGGCTGGCTGACCCACCAAAGCGCGCAGATCGCGGGCCATCCGGTCAAGCTGATGCGGGTGTCGTTTGCGGGAGAGCTGGGGTGGGAAATCCACTCACACCTGACGGATACGCCTGCGGTCTGGGATGCGGTCATGGCGGCGGGTCGGCCGATGGGGCTGAAGCCTTTCGGGATGTTCGCGCTGAACTCGCTTCGCATTGAGAAGGGGTATCGGGCGTGGAAGGGTGACCTGTCGACCGATTACACCATCCTGCAAGGCGGGCTGGAGCGGTTTGTCGACTGGGCCAAGCCTGGCTTCCGGGGCAAGCAGGCGCTGGCGGCGGAACGCCAGCGCGGTGTCACCAAGCGCTTTGCGACCCTGGTGATTGAGGCCGCCGAGCATGACCCGCCCTATATGGCGACGATCTGGCATGAGGGCGAGGTCGTGGGCGAGTTGACCAGTGGCTACTGGGGCCACCGGGTGGGGGCTTGCATTGGCCTTGGCATGCTGCGGGCCGATCTCAATGTGGCCGGGCAGGGGGTTGAGGTGGAGATTTTTGGCACCCGCCACCCGGCAAAGGTGATGGCGGACCAACCGCTCTGGGACCCCAAGAACGAGCGCATCCGCGCGTGACCAGCGGCCGGGGGGTTTCACACCCCCCGGACCCCCCGTGGGATATTTGAGGAAGAGGAAGACCATGGTGGAAGTGCCAAAGACAACGCGGGCGGTGGTGATTGGCGGCGGCATCTCGGGCTGTTCGGTGGCCTATCATCTGGCGCGCGCGGGCTGGACGGATGTGGTGCTGTTGGAGCGGCGCAAGCTGACCAGTGGCACCACCTGGCACGCGGCGGGGTTGATCGTGCAATTGCGCGGGTCGGCCAACATGACGCGGCTGGCAAAGTATTCCGCCGATCTCTACCGCGGGCTTGAGGCGGAAACCGGGGTGGCGACGGGAATGAAGCAGGTCGGCTCCATTTCGGTGGCGCTGACCCGCGAACGGCATGAGGAGTTGCTGCGTCAGGCCACTGTTGCGCGCATCTTCGATGTCGAGGTGCATGAGATCTCTCCGGGTGAAGCTAAGGCCAAGTATCCGCACCTGAACATCGACGGGGTTGTTGGTGCGGTGGCCCTTCCGCTGGATGGGCAATGCGACCCTGCCAACATCGCGATGGCCCTCGCCAAGGGCGCGCGGATGCGGGGGGCGAAGCTTTTCGAAGGAACGCTGGTCACGAAGATTACCACCGCCAATGGCCGGGTGACCGGAGTGAATTACGAGACCGCCGAAGGCCCGGGCCATATCGCCGCCGATGTCGTCGTGAACTGCGGCGGCATGTGGGGCCGCGACCTTGCAGCAGCGAACGGTGTCACGCTGCCGCTCCATGCCTGCGAACACTTCTACCTTGTCACCGAACCCGTCGCAGGCCTGGGTGACATGCCCGTCCTCCGCGTCCCCGACGAATGCGCCTATTACAAGTCTGACGCGGGCAAAATGATGCTGGGCGCGTTTGAGCCTGTGGCCAAACCATGGGGCATGGGTGGCATTCGCAAGGATTTCGAGTTTGACACCTTGCCCGAGGATTGGGACCACTTCATGCCCATCCTTGAGATGGCGACCAACCGCATGCCCCTGTTCGAGACCGCCGGCATCCACACCTTCTTCAACGGCCCGGAAAGCTTTACCCCCGACGACCGCTATTACCTTGGCGAAGCGCCCGAGGTGAAAGGCTACTGGATCGCCGCAGGCTACAACTCCATCGGAATTGTCAGCTCTGGTGGCGCTGGCCAGGCCCTTGCCCACTGGATCACCGAAGGCGAGCCGCCCTTTGATCTGTGGGAGGTGGATATCCGCCGCGCCCAGCCCTTCCAGAAGAACCGCCGTTATCTGAAGGAGCGGGTGACCGAGACGCTTGGCCTGCTCTATGCCGACCACTTCCCCTACCGCCAGATGGCCACCGCGCGTGGCGTGCGGCGGTCCCCGATCCACGACCATTTGAAAGCCCGTGGCGCCGTCTTTGGTGAGGTCGCGGGCTGGGAGCGTGCCAACTGGTTCGCGAACCCGGAGCAAGAGGCGGAATATCAGTATAGCTGGAAGCGGCAGAACTGGTTTGACAACCAGCGCGCCGAACATATGGCGGTGCGGCAAAGTGCTGGTCTTTTCGACATGACCAGCTTTGGCAAGATCAGGATTGAGGGGCGCGATGCGCAGCGGTTTCTCAACCGCATTTCCTCGGCGCAGATGGACGTGGCGACGGGCCGGATCGTCTACACCATGTTCCTGAATGATCGCGGGGGTATAGAGGCGGATCTTACAATCACCCGCTTGTCGGAAACCGCCTATCTGGCGGTGGTGCCGGGGGCGACCCTGCAGCGCAACCTTGCCTGGATGCGCGCGCATGTGGGCGACGAATTTGCCGTGATCACCGATGTGACGGCAGCGGAATCCGTCCTGTGCCTGATGGGTCCGCAGGCGCGGGACGTGTTGGCGAAAGTGTCGCCAAACGACTTCAGCAATGCAGCACATCCCTTTGGAACCGCGAAGGAAATCGAGATCGGCATGGGTCTCGCCCGCGCGCACCGGGTGACCTATGTGGGCGAGTTGGGGTGGGAGCTGTACGTCCCCGCCGACCAGACCGCCCATGTCTTTGAGGCGCTGATGGAGGCTGCTCCCGACCTGAAACTGTGCGGGTTGCATACGCTGGATTCGTGCCGGATCGAAAAGGCCTATCGCCACTGGGGCCATGACATCACGGATGAAGATCATGTGCTGGAAGCTGGCCTTGGCTTTACCGTGTCCCGCAAGAAACCCGCCTTCATTGGCCGCGATGCCGTGCTGCGCCGGGAAGAGGCCGGGCTTGGCCGCAAGATGCTGCAATTCCGGCTGACCGACCCCGAGCCGCTGCTTTTCCACAATGAAGCCATTGTTCGGGATAGGAAAATCGTCGGGCCGGTGACCAGCGGCAACTATGGCCACTTTCTTGGCGGGGCCATTGGGCTGGGGTATGTTCCGGCCGCAGGGCAGACGGATGACGACATCCTGGGCGCGCGCTATGAAATTGAGGTCGCAGGCCAGCGGCATCAAGCTATCGCGTCGCTGGTGCCGATGTACGACCCAAGGTCTGAACGGGTGCGCGCGTGACCCAGGCAGCCTTTCCTTCTGTCTTTGCCAGTCTGGCGCGGGGCTGCGTCGCCCCCCTTTCCGCCGCCGCTGGTGGCGACGACCTCCATTCAATCCTCCTTAAGGGATCACCCACATGACCGAGCAGACAATCGACCTGGGCGACATCTGCGAACCCGCCCGCGCCCGCCGTTCTGGTGGCCGAACCGCCCGTGTGGCGATGCGCGCGGCCCCCTTGACCGATGAGATGCGCCCCGTCCGTCCCGGCTTGCCCGGCGGCCAGTACAAGCCTCTGACCGAGGTGGGGGTCCAGCAGATCCACGCTGCAGCTTTGGACGCGCTGGAGCAGATCGGGCTGTCCCAGGCCCCGCCCTCGGGTGTGAAGCTGCTGACCGACGCGGGCGCGATCCTTGGCGATGACGGCCGCATCCGCTTTCCCCGCGCGCTGGTCGAGGACATGCTGAACATCGCCGCGCGTGACATAACCCTGCACGCCCGCGACCCCCGGCACGACCTGCACCTTACGGGCTCGAACGTCCACTACGGCACAGCAGGGGCTGCCGTTCACATCGTGGACCCGGTCAACAACACCTACCGCGAATCCACCGCGCAGGACCTGTATGACGCGGCGCGGCTGGTCGATAACCTGGACAACATCCATTTCTACCAGCGCACCATGGTCTGCCGCGACGTGGTGGATAACAAGGAGATGGACCTGAACACGCTTTACGGCTGCCTTGCGGGCACCGTGAAGCACGTCGGCACCAGCTTTTCCGACCCCTCGCACGTCGCCGATTGCTTTGAGATGCTACATATCGTGGCCGGGGGTGAGGAACACTGGCTGGAACGGCCCTTTGTCAGCAATTCCAACTGCTTCGTCGTCCCGCCGATGAAGTTCGCGGAAGAAAGCTGCATCACGATGGAGGATTGCATCCGTCGTGGCATGCCCATGCTCCTGCTTTCTGCCGGCCAAGCCGGGGCCACGGCCCCCGCGCCCATCGCCCTGACCATCGTGCAGGCGGTGGCCGAATGTCTGGCGGGCGTCGTCTATGTCAACGCCATCAAACCCGGTGCGCCGGCGATCTTTGGCACCTGGCCCTTCGTCAGTGACCTGCGCACTGGCGCGATGTCCGGGGGCAGTGCCGAACAGGCGCTTCTGACCGCCGGTTGCGCCCAGATGCACCGCTTTTACGGCCTGCCGGGGGGGGCGGCCTCTGGGATCAGTGACAGCAAACTTCCCGATATGCAGGCCGGATGGGAACAGGGCATCACCAACGCCCTTGCCGGTCTTGCGGGCCTTAACATGTGCTATGAGGCGGTGGGGATGCACGCCTCGCTGCTTGGCTTCTGTCTTGAAAGCCTCGTCCTTGGCGATGATCTTCTGGGCCAGACCATGCGGCTGGTGCGGGGCATCGACGTGACGCCAGACTCGACCAGTATCCAGGCGATGAAAGAGGTCTGCCTTGGCGGTCCGGGGCATTACCTGGGCAGCGACCAGACGCTGAAGCTGATGCAGACCGAATACATCTATCCCAACGTCGGCAACCGCATGTCGCCGAAGGAATGGAATGAGGCGGGCAAGCCGCTGTTGCTTGACACGGCCATCGCGCGCAAGAACTCTATCCTTGCCAAGGCGGGCTGCCGTGTGGACGCCGACATCGTCGCCGCCATTCGTGCCCGCTTCAACATCTACTTCAAGTGAGGTCTCAATGATCCCCGCCAACATGCTGAAATTCTACATCAATGGCCAATGGGTCGACCCCATCTCAACGGCCCGGATGGGTGTCGAAAACCCCGCGACCGAGGAAATTGTCTGCGAAGTTGCCATGGGCAGCGCCGAAGATGCTGACCGGGCGATTCTCGCCGCCCGCGCCGCGTTTGACGGCTGGACCTACCGGCCTGTCGCCGAGCGCATCGCCGTGGTGAAGCGCGTGCTTGAGGTTTATAACGAGCGCTACGAAGATTTCGCCCAAGCCATGTCCACCGAGATGGGCGCGCCCATCACCTGGGCGCGTGAGGCGCAGGCCTGGGCCGGCCAGGTGCATATGGAGGCCACGATCAAGGCCGCCGAGGAAATGGTCTGGGAATACAACCGTGGCACCACGCGGATCATCTATGAAGGGATCGGCGTCTGCTCGCTGATCACGCCGTGGAACTGGCCGATGAACCAGATCGCCTGCAAGGTGGCCCCCGCGCTGATTGCTGGCTGCACGATGGTGCTGAAACCGTCGGAGATCGCCCCCCTTTCCGGCACGCTTTTCGCGCAGGTCTGCCATGATGCAGGTGTGCCGCCCGGCGTCTTCAACCTGGTGAACGGGGCCGGGCCCGACGTGGGCGCGCGGATGTCCACGCACCCTGAGGTGGATATGGTCAGCTTCACCGGATCGACCCGCGCGGGCACCCAGATCGCTGCCGTCGCCGCCGCCACCGCCAAGCGCGTGGCGCAGGAAATGGGCGGGAAATCCCCCAACATCATCCTGCCCGGTGCCAACATCGCCGAGGCTGTCGCCGCAGGTGT
Source organism: Rhodobacterales bacterium (assembly GCA_038211355.1). Classification (GTDB taxonomy): domain Bacteria; phylum Pseudomonadota; class Alphaproteobacteria; order Rhodobacterales; family Rhodobacteraceae; genus Tabrizicola. Next base: position 8,194 of record JBBQVR010000066.1, read on the forward strand.
GACAGCCGTCATGTCGAACACCGGCCAGTCTTGCGACGCGCCGACCCGGATGCTGGTCCACCGCTCGCAGCATGCTGAGGCACTGGCCGCCGCCAAGGAAGCCGCCGAGGCGATCAAGATAGGTGATCCGCGCGATGAGGACACCGTCATGGGGCCGCTGGTGTCGAAGATGCAGTTCGACAAGGTGCAAAAGCTGATCCAGGCGGGGATTGACGAAGGGGCAACCCTTGTTACTGGCGGCGTTGGCCGCCCGGTCGGCGTCAACCGGGGCTGGTTCACCCGGCCGACGGTCTTTGGTGACGTGGTCAACTCGATGACCATCTCGAAAGAGGAAATCTTTGGCCCGGTGCTGGCGATCCAGCCCTACGACAGCGTGGAGGATGCCATCTCCCAAGCCAACGATACCATCTATGGCCTTGCCGCCTATATCTCCGGCCCGGTGGAGGACGCGATTCCCGTCGCCCGCAAACTGCGCGCGGGGACGGTGAACCTGAACTACCCCGACTGGGACACCTCCGCCCCCTTCGGCGGCTACAAGCAATCCGGCAACGGCCGCGAATACGCCGATTGGGGAATCCACGACTTCTGCGAGGTCAAGGGCATCGTCGGCTACGGCGAGGCCTGATCCTGAACAACAGGGGCGGGGCCAGAACCCGCCCCGCCATAAGGGAACATCATGCACTACGGATATATCGGCCTTGGCAACCTTGGTGCTGCCTGTGCGGGCTGCCTGCTGAAGGCGGGCTTCAAGGTCACGGTCTATGACCTGAACGCCGCCCTTGCCGCACCTTTGGTGGCAGCCGGGGCCACGCTTGCCACCAGCGCCGAAGGGGTGGCGGCCTCGGCCGATCACGTCATCACCTGCCTGCCATCGCCTGCGGTATCGGAAAAGGTGCTGCGGCACATCCTGCCCCACATGCGCAAAGGTGCCAGTTGGGTTGAAATGTCCACCCTTGGCCGGGATGAGGTGCTGCGCCTTGCCGCCGTCGCTGCCGAAGGCGGGGTGCGGATGATGGAGCTGCCCGTCACCGGGGGCGTTCATCTGGCGCATCAAGGAAAGATCACCATGCTGGCCGGGGGGGATGCTGACCTTTTCCATCTGCACCACGGCGCGATGCAGGCGATGGGCGACAAGATTTTCCACATGGGGCCGCTCGGGTCCTCCAGCATCATCAAGGTCATCACCAACATGCTGGCCTTCATCCACCTGAAAGCCACGTCCGAGGCTTTGATGCTGGCCAAACGCGGCGGGCTTGATCTTGCCCAGTCCTGGCATGCCATCGCCGCCTCGTCGGGCAATTCCTTCGTGCATGAAACCGAAGGCGCGCTGATCCTGAACGGCAGCTATGACGTGGCCTTCAACATCGACCTTGCGTTGAAGGACCTTGGCTTTGCACTGGGGTTCGGCAAGGAGTTTGGGGTGCCTCTCGACCTCGCCTCAATGACCAACCAGACCTACATCGCTGCCAAGGCCGCTTATGGCGGCGAGGCGCAGTCGCCGATGATCGCCAAGCTGTTGGAGGACCTTCTGCACACCGACCTGCGCGCCGAAGGTTTCCCGGCCCGGCTGGAGTGAAGGGTTGAGAGGCGGATGGCAAAACGCTAAGCAGGGTCAGACACAGGTCGCCAAGGCCCTGATTTTGTTGTGGGTCAAGACAGTGTCGCGTCCTGACATCCACCCAAAGGTGCCCGCATGACCGCCGAGACCGACGCCCGCATCGCCCGCCTTCTACACCACCGAAAGCCTGGGCTGGGGCAGGGTGATCCGATCGTGCCGCCGATTGTGCCTTCGGCCACCTTTCATCTGCCGACGGTCCAGACCGGCAGCACGATCTACGGCCGCAACGGCAACCCGACCTGGGACGCGGTCGAGGCGCAGCTGGCGATCCTTGAGGATGCCGAGGTGACCTCGTTCCCGTCCGGCATGGCCGCCATCGCCGCCGCCCTTTTTGCGACGCTGAAGGCGGGCGACCGGTTGGTGATCCCCTCGGATGGCTACTATGTCACGCGCGTGCTGTCGGATGGGTTTCTCAAGCCCCTTGGGATCGACGTGCAGGCAATCCCGACCGCCGCCTATGCCACGGCGGATTTCACCGGGGCTGCCGTGGTCTATCTTGAGACGCCGTCGAACCCTGGCCTTGACGTGGTGGACATCAAGGCCATTGCCGCCCGTGCGCATGCGGCGGGGGCGGTCGTGATTGCCGATAACACGACGATGACCCCGCTTTTGCAGCGCCCGCTGGACCTTGGTTGTGATCTGGTGGTGGCTGCCGATACCAAGGCCCCGGCAGGACACTCCGACGTGCTGTTCGGCCATGTTGCTGGCCGTGATGCCGGACATATGGCCCGGGTGCGCGACTGGCGGCGGATGTCGGGTGCGATTCCCGGCCCGTTCGAGGCGTTCCTTGTGCACCGCGGGATTGAGACGCTTGAGGTCCGGCTGGAGCGGATGTGCCGCAGTGCCGCCCTTGTCGCCGAACGGCTGGCGGCCCACCCGTCGGTGCGGGGGCTGCGGTATCCGGGGCTGCCTGGTGACGCGTCGCATTGGGCCGTGGGGGGGCAGATGGCCAATGGCGGGTTTCTGATCGGGTTTGAGCTGCCCGACGCGACCGCAGCCGAAGCCTTCCTTGCCCGCTGCCCGCTGATCGAGCAGTCGACCAGCTTTGGAGGCACCCATTCCGCAGGCGAACGCCGGGCGCGCTGGGGCGATGCGGTGCCTGAGGGCTTTATCCGCCTGTCGGTCGGGGTTGAGCCGGTCGAAGTGCTTTGGCCGGCAATCAACGCCGCACTTGACCGTTAGGGCGGCCCAAATCTTTTCGAAAAGATTTGCAAAATCCTTTGAAGGATTTTGGGCACGGCATCAAAGCCCCGATTCAAAGCCCCGATTCAAAGCCCGGCCTCAAAGGCTACTTAGAATCCGCGCGGCCTCACCTTTGACATCGGCCAGCTTGGCCCGATCCTCGCCGGGAAAGAACCTTGCGCGAGTGGCGGTTGGCATGCCTGCGGGTGTGGCGATGACGATGCGGGGGCCATGCTTGGCCGTCTCGGCCTGCCAGCTTTGGGCAAGGGCTGTCTGCGCGGCCTTGGTCGCACCATAGGCCCCGAAGAACGGTTTTCCGGCACGGGGATCGTCCAGAAACAGCGCCGTGCCAGTATGGGCAAGCAAAAGCGGTTCAACCATCGGGATCAGCATCCCCGTCGCGCGGACGTTGGTGGCGATGGATTTCTCCCAGTCCTTCTGGTCCAGAGACCCGGCAGGGCCAATCGGGGCTGCGTGGACCGCGGCATGGACCCAAAGGCCAAGCCCACCCCAGCGGTCATGGATGCTGCGGCAGAGGTGGCGCATCGCATCGTCGTTGGTCACGTCCATCGGGGCGAGGGTCAGGCTGCCCGCGCCGGGCAGACCCGCCGTCTTCACCCGGTCATCAAGCTCTTCCAGCCCGCCGACAGTGCGGGCGACGGCCACCACATGCCAGCCGCGCAGGGCGAGCTGTTCGGCGATGGCAGATCCAAGGCCGCGCGAGGCGCCGGTGACGAGGGCAATCTTCTGTGTCATGCGATGGTCCTTGCGGAGCTGTCGAAGCCTCCGGCGGGAGTATTTTTGAAAAGAGCAAATGGCAAGAGGCGGTCAGCGTTTGCCGTAGCCTGCGGCAAGTTCGGCCTGCCGGGTGCGGATGATCTGGTCAAGAAGCGCGTCGGGCAGTGGGGTGTCGGGGGTGAAAAGGACGCCGGATCTCGAGGTTTTGAACGGGGTGCAGTCGATCTGGGGGATAACGGTTCCCGAATGGGGGTAGAGGCCGAGGTGTCTGGCAAAGGCCGCGTAGCCCCCGACCATCTTGCCCTTCGGCCTCGGCTGGCGAAGCCCTGGCATGGAGTAGCTCAGGCATTCGATATGGTCGGGAAGAAGGGCATGAAGCCGGGCACGCAAGGTGGTCAGTGCCGCACTTTGGTCGGCGGGCAGGGCGGCGAGGTAGGCGTCTACCTCATGACTCATTCCGCCGCTTTCATCTCAAAGCCTTCCTCGATCTTGTCCGACGGGACCACCGGATAGTCGCCAGAGAAGCATGCGTCGCAATACTGGGGGTTTGCATTGTTGCGGCCTGCGGCCTCGCCCGCGGCGCGGTAAAGGCCATCCATTGACACGAACTTGAGGGAATTCACGCCGATCCAGTCGCGCATCTCATCCTCGCTCATCGTCGCAGCCAGAAGTTTGGACCGTTCGGGCGTGTCGACGCCGTAGAAACATGGCCAAGCGGTCGGGGGCGAGGCGATGCGGAAGTGAACCTCGGCGGCACCGGCGTCAATGATCATGTCCTTGATCTTGCGGCTGGTGGTGCCGCGCACAACAGAGTCGTCGACCAGGATCACCCGCTTGCCCTTGATCAGCGCGCGGTTGACGTTCAGCTTTAGCCGCACACCCATGTTGCGGATGCTTTCGGTCGGCTCGATGAAGGTGCGGCCCATGTACTGGTTGCGGATGATTCCCATGCCGAAGGGGATGCCGGATTCGAAGGCATAGCCGATCGCCGCAGGAGTGCCGCTGTCCGGCACCGGGCAGACAAGGTCGGCATCGACCGGGGCCTCACGCGCGAGTTCAACGCCGATCTGGCGGCGGGTTTCATAGACCGAACGGCCGCCAATGATGCTGTCAGGGCGGCTGAAATAGACGTTCTCGAAAATGCAGAAGCGCGACTTGGCCGGGGTGAAGGGGCGGGTCGATTCGACCTTGTTGCCCTCGATCACCACCATCTCACCGGGCTCGATTTCCCGCACAAACTCAGCGCCGATGATATCCAGCGCACAGGTCTCGGACGACAGCGCCCAGCCGTGGTCCGAGATGCGGCCAAGGACCAGCGGGCGCACGCCCAAGGGGTCACGCACGCCGATCAACTTGGTGCGGGTCATCGCGACCACTGAAAACGCCCCCTCAACCCGGCGCAGCGCGTCCTTGATCCGTTCGGCGAGGGTCTTCTGGATCGACCGTGCCATCAGGTGGATGATGCATTCGCTGTCTGAAGATGACTGGAAGATGCTGCCACGCTCAATCAGCTCACGCCGCAAGGCGACCGCGTTGGTGATGTTGCCGTTATGGGCAATCGCGCAGCCGCCCATCGAAAACTCACCAAAAAAGGGCTGCACGTCGCGGATCGCGGTGGCACCCTTCGACCCGGCGGTGGAATAGCGGACGTGGCCGATGGCAAGCTGGCCGGGCAGGGTGTCCATCACGTCGGCCTTGGTGAAGTTGTCGCGCACATAGCCAAAGCGCCGGGCCGAGTTGAAGCCCTGGTCGGGGTGGTAGCTGACGATCCCGCCCGCCTCTTGGCCCCGGTGCTGCAGCGCATGCAGGCCAAGGGCGACAAAGTTCGATGCATCGGCCACGCCGGTGACACCGAAGATGCCACACTCCTCCTTCAGCTTGTCATCATCGAAGGGGTGGGAACGGAACGTGGCCATGCGTCAGAATCCTTCGCAGCGCGTTGCCGGTGGTTTACGGCAGCCGCGCGCGAGTGTCACGCCTGAAACGACCCCGGATCAGCCGTTGGTGGCGGGGGCGGCAGGGGCGGGCGCGGGGGTCAGGCCGGGGGCAACCTCTGGCGTGACGGGGGCACCGCCAAGTGCACAGACGTTGGTCAGGTCATTGTAGCGGTCAACGATCCAGCCCGGCGCATCCGAGGGGATGTTCTGGTCAATGTTCGCCTGAAAATTCGCAAAGACCAGCGCGGTGCGCGAATCGTCGATCATCGGGATCGCCTGGTCGGACAGGACGCGGTCATAGACGATGAAAGCCACTGCAATCAGCAATACCCCGCGTGCAGCCCCGAACAGGAACCCTAACGCCTGGTCGATCCCGCCAAGGGCCGACCTTTGCACCGCGCCGGAAAAGAGCGGCGTGAAAAGGGCAGCCACGATCAGACCGATCACGAAGACACCGGCAAAGGCGGCGACGACGGACAGCTCGCAGCTGTCGGACAGAAACTCACCCACCACGGGGAGTTCCTTGACCAGGGGTTGCACGCCGGGGGCAAAGTAATAGGCCGCGATGGCCGCGCCGATCCAGCCCAGGATCGCCAACAACTCACGCACCAGCCCGCGTGAGAACGCCAGGATCGAGGAGATCAGGATGATGATCGCCGCCACACCATCAATCGCGGTCAGGTCTTCCATCGTCTACGTCCCCATTCCCATACTCGCCGAGGGTTTATCCCGCCCCGAACATTTCGCCTACGAAAGCCGTAAGGTCCGGCATTTGCCGCACCCGCATGCCTGACGCCCCTTCGATTTTCGAATGGGACGGCACCGTAGCCTGTGAGAAACCAAGTTTCGAGGCTTCTTTCAACCTGTTTTCCGTCTGACCCACAGGGCGAAGTGCCCCGGAGAGGCTGATTTCCCCGAAAAGCACCATGTCTGGCGGAATTGCCACATCTTCGCGGGCCGAGAGCAGCGCGCCAGCCACGGCAAGATCGGACGCGGGCTCACTGACCCGCAAGCCCCCGGCGACGTTGAGAAAAACGTCAAGGCCCGTGAAAGGGATGCCGCAGCGCGCCTCAAGCACCGCAAGAATGGTCGAGACGCGGCCTGAATCCAGCCCAACCACCGTGCGGCGCGGGCTGGCAAGGGTGGACGGGGCGACGAGGGCCTGAATCTCGGTCAGGACGGGCCTTGTGCCTTCGATGCCTGCAAAAACGGCTGAACCGGGGGCTGGCTGGTCGCGGTTGGCCAGAAACAGGGCCGATGGGTTCGGAACCTGTGCCAGACCACCGCCTGTCATCTCGAAGACGCCAATTTCATCCGCCGGGCCAAAGCGGTTTTTAACCGCGCGCAGGATGCGGAACTGGTGGCCACGCTCACCCTCAAAGTAAAGGACGGTGTCCACCATATGCTCTACCACGCGGGGGCCGGCGATCTGGCCGTCCTTGGTGACATGGCCGACAAGGATGATCGCCACGCCCCGGCGTTTGGCAAAGGTCACCAGCTCATGTGCGGCGGCGCGGACCTGACTGACTGACCCGGGCGCGGCCTCAACCGAATCAAGCCACATGGTCTGGATCGAATCGATCACCGCAAGGGCGGGGCGTTCAGCGTCCAGCGTGGTCAGGATGTCGCGCAGGTTGGTTTCGGCCCCCAGCTGTACCGAGGCATCGGTCAGGTTCAGCCGCTGCGCCCGCATCCGCACTTGCGCGGCCGCCTCTTCGCCCGAGATATAAAGGCACTTCAGCCCCTTGCGGGCGAAACTTGCAGCCGCTTGCAGCAGGAGCGTCGATTTCCCGATCCCCGGATCACCCCCGACCAGAATGGCCGAGGCGGGGACCAGCCCCCCGCCCAAGACGCGGTCCAGCTCATCAATCCCGGACGAGGCGCGAGGCGGGGCAGCCTCTTCGGTGGCAAGGTCGGACAGGGGGATGGTCCGGCCCTTTGCGCCAAGCGATTTAGGCCCGGTCGACAGCGGGGCCTCTTCGATGATGGTGTTCCAGCCGCCACAGGCATCACATTTGCCCGCCCATTTGCGATGGGTCGCACCGCAGGCGGTACAGGTAAAGCTGTTCGCAGGTTTGGCCATCGCCCGGTGATAGCCGAGGCACCGGACGATGGCTAGGGGGCGGCAAGGCGGGCCGGGTAGGGGGGCGAAGGGCAGACGCGCAAGGGGCAATCAAGGTGAAGGGGGTTAATCAAAGTGAAAGGGGTTAATCAAAAATTAATGAATGAAGCCTTAAAACGGCAGAGATCGGGGCGCGGGCACAAAAGACAGGGGTGCGGCGTGGGCAGTGGCGCAAGCAGCGGAAAGGACAGCAGGGGCCAAATGGCCAGTAAACTGCGTGGCCGCACAGCGGGTTTGCTGCTTGGGTCGGTCCTGCTTGGATCGGTGGCGTCCGGGCAGACAGTGACCGGAACGCTTGCCGATACACAGGATTTCTTCGCCTTTCCGGGAAGTGATTTTGCCATCGGGCAAGGCGTTCTGTTCCAGCTTAAGATGGGGGTTGGCGGTGGGCTTTCGTTGTCCTTTTCCCAACTGCCAGCGTTTTCATACCGCTTCAGCCTCTTTCGCACGCAGGCCGACATGGCGCTGCCGATCCACCTTGGCGAGGTGGTTGAAGAGCTGGCAAGTGAACAGTTTGTCTTGCCTGACGAGACGGTGCTGAATTTCCAGGTTGACCTGCAACCCGGGGAAAAACTGACGCTGATCCTGGTGTGCCAGGCCTTCTGTGACCCCGAACTTGGCTTTGCCTTTGATCTGATCGGCGCGGTGCGGCTGACCTTTGGCCCGGATGCGGCGCAAGAGCTTGCCAGCCTTGTGGCCGCCAGCAGCGGGATGGACCGGCTGGTCGTGCTGGACGCCCAGCGGGTGGCGCGCGACATGGGGACGGCCAGCCTTGCCCTGCGCCGCGCCGTTTTGATTGGGGACGGGGTGGCGGCGTCGTCGAAATCCGCCGTGCGGGGGCCGGTGGGCCCGGGCCTTGTGGACAACGTCCACAGTTGGGCGCAAGCGACCGGCTTTGACAGCACCGCAGACCTTGGCCCGGGTGGAATGACCGGCACCGGGTTTCAGGTCGGCGCAGATATTGCCGTGGGGGCGAACATGGTGGCGGGTCTGTCGCTGGGCCATGCCAGCCTGAACGCTGCTGACGCAACCACCCGGCAAGAGGGCGCGCTGACCTATCTGCAACCCTATGTTGCCTGGAATCCGGGTCAGTGGCACGGCCATGCCAGCCTGATCTACGGGCAGGGGGATTATGACCAAACCTCGATCAGCGGGGCGGGTGCGGGGGAAACCAGACTTCTGGCTGTCACGGCCGAGGGCGGATTTGACCAGCCGCTGGCACCTGCGCTGACGCTGACACCGACGTTTGGCCTTGTCACCGGGCGCGAGACGATCACCGGCACTGGCGGCACGCTTGCCGCGGCCGGGACGCATAGGGTGGATTTCGCTCAAACCTCGCTTGGGGCGCGGCTGACCTATCAGCGGCCTGCCGGAGTTGTCTTTGCCGGGCTGCATGCTGACTATCTGACGCAAGATACCGGCGCGGTGCTGGCGGATGGGTTTTTATCCGAAGACGGCTGGACCGGCCGGGTAGAAGTGGGCGGATCGGTTACTCTTGCACCAGGGCTGGGCCTTGCCACCTCGGTCGATCTTGGGGGGCTTGGCGGGGCGGCGCAGACCCTTTCGGGCGGGCTGCAACTGTCGCTGAAGTTCTAGGGACGCGGGTCGGCCTTGCCCGTCCGGTACGCAACCAGGATTGAGGCCAGGATGCAGCCGGTAAAGAGGTAAAGCCCCCAGGCGACCTCGATCGTGACCATGCCGGCCCCTTTGACGATCACGATGTAAAGCGCGATCAGGAACACATCGGCCATGGCCAGCTTGCCAAGGATGCCAAGCACCGGAAGGGTGCGCGGGCTGAGGAGGTTCCAGTGCAAGAGCGCCAGCCCGATGGTCTTGGTATAAGGCGCGAAAATCGCAAGGAACGTGACCAGAAGTGCCAGGGCGGCGTCAGTCCCCCACAGTGATTGCAGACCAGTGATGACCGAGATTTCGTCCATCCCGAAGATCGGCAGGATCGCGGCGCGCAGCAGGGGCGCGAACCAGGCAATGGGGTAAAGGATCAAGAGGGCAAGGTTCAGGTAACGCATCGGCGACCCTTTGGCTGGCCGGAGAACTGGAGGGTTTCACACCCTCCAGACCTCCCGTGGGATATTCTTGCAGACAGGAAGGCACAGGTCAGGACAAGTTCAGCGAACGCTTTCGATGGGCCCATCCGCCCGGCCGTGGATGAATTGCTGGACGTAAGGATCGGATGTTGCATCCATTTCGCCCACTGGTCCGGTCCAGCGGATCACCCCGCCGTGCAGCATTGCAACGGTGTCCGCAATTGCGCGGACCGAGGACATGTCGTGGGTGATGGTCATCGCGGTTGCGCCCATCTCGGTCACGATCTCGCGGATCAGGTCGTTGATGACGCCGGCCATGATCGGGTCAAGCCCGGTGGTGGGTTCGGCGAAAAAGATGATCGCGGGATCGGCCGCAATCGCGCGGGCCAGCCCCACGCGTTTTTGCATGCCCCCCGAAAGCTCTGCAGGATAAAGGTCGGCTACATCCGGGCCCAGACCCACCCGGCGCAGTTTGGCCAGCGCCACTGCGCGCGCCTCTGCCTTTGGCCGGGCAAGCCTGCCGCGCAGCAGGCGAAAGGCCACATTTTGCCAGACAGGCAGGCTGTCAAACAGTGCCCCCCCCTGAAACAGCATCCCGAACCGCGCAAGGAACGCATCGCGCGGCACCTGCGTCACATCCTGCCCATCGACCGTGATCGTGCCGCTGTCGGGCGTGACAAGGCCCAGCACGCATTTGATCAGCACGGACTTGCCGGTCCCCGACCCGCCGATCACCACCATGCTTTGCCCCTTGGGCACATGCAGATCGACGCCGCGCAGCACGGCATTGGTGCCAAAGGATTTCGTGACCTGAGACAGCGTGATCATGCGGAAAAGAATGCCTCGGTCAGGATGAAATTCGCGGCCAGAATCATCACCGCCGCCGCAACCACCGCCC
>JBBQVR010000067.1:0-18306 GCA_038211355.1 Rhodobacterales bacterium
GGTGGGATCGGGCCTGGGGTCACGGTAAACCGGACCATGCGGCCGATGGTTTCTTCGATGCGGATCAGACTTTCGATCCCGTGGTAGTACTTGCGCGGGACGTAGTCATCGAACAGCACCGTCGTCGGGCGCGTGGCGCGCAGCATCACTGCCGCAACGCAGGACGCCCGGAATCGCCCGTCAACCAGCACAAGGTCGGGAACGCCAAGGTCAGGACGGTCCCACACCGACAGCGCATAGCGGTGATAGCGTCTGGCACCCGCATTGCTGCTTGGACGACCCCATTCCATGGTCTGGCCGATGTCCACATGATGCACCACCGCCGTGGCCGAGATCCCGGCCAGATGCAGCGACAGCCGCTCTGCCCAGGCCTTGTCGCTTTCGACACTGAGCACGCGCACACCCGACTTTGCAGCCAGCACGGTGGACCCGCCACTGCCATATTCCAGGATCACCCGTCCCGCCTGGTATTGCTGCGCAAGATATGCGCGTTCCTCCTCAGGCATGGTCAATTCGAAGTCCGGGGCCTGGTCTAGAGACGGGCTTGTCATGCTTGGTTCCTCCCTCAAGACCAGCGCAGTTCGCTGGGCAAGGCGTCGACATAGCGGGCAGGCATGTCGGGCGATGTCGCACCGCGCCGCACCAGATCATCCAGGCAGTGCAGCACAAGGGTGTGACTGCCAAACACCGCCGAGGCAGTTATGCAAAGGTGTTTCACCTGCTCGTCGCCATAGCTGGCAAGTTGCCCCATGTCGCGCAGGTAAACACCGTCCCCGTCAATCAACTGGTCACGCATGCGACGGCGCCGCAACCGCGCGGCCTGCGAGTTGGGCAGTGACACACCCTTGTTGAACAGAAACTTGTGCAGATAGAACCCCTGACGGCGCAGTTCGTCATCAACGCCGCCCAGCATTGGCTCACCCTCATAAAGCCGCATGTAGCGCAGCTCAACGATCACCACCATTGCCTGCTTCAAAGCCTGTTCGCCGCCCAGGAAAACATCGACCTCGCCACCCTGGATATCAATCTTTAGCAGGTCGAAAGTGCCAACCTCGACAGCCTGATCCAGCGCCACGGTGTCCAGTCCGATCCGGCCTGTCACTTGCCCCCAATCTTTGCCGCCCAGATAGTCCATGCCCGGCAGATAGGGTTCATAGACTGAGGTGAACCCGGAGCTGCGGTAGATCTTCAACTCCTTGCGCGAACCGTCACCAACGGCAAACGGCAGATAGATTTCATTTTCAGCTTTGATTTTCGCCAGCTTTTCAAAAGCCGAAGGCTGCGGCTCAAACCCGACCACCTCACAGCCGCCCATGCTTAACAAGCCGGCGTAGGGCGCTTCACCCAAGGGGTTTGCGCCAACATCGACAATCCGGGTCCGGCGAGACACGCCAAGCCCGTCAAGCAGGACAGAAACCGGCTCGGTCACCCCACGCTTCCTTCCAGACTGATCGCCACAAGGCTTTGCGCCTCCATGGCGAATTCCATCGGGAGGGCTTGCAGCACTTCCTTGCAAAAGCCGTTCACCACGAGCGCCACGGCCTCTTCCTCATCCATCCCGCGCGACCGGCAATAGAACAGCTGGTCGTCGTCAACCTTGGAGGTCGTCGCTTCATGCTCTACGCGGGAAGAATTGTTGCGCACCTCGATGTAGGGCACGGTATGCGCCCCGCACTTGTCGCCGATCAGCAGGCTGTCGCACTGGGTGTAGTTGCGGCTGTCCTTGGCCTTGGGGTGCATGCTGACGAGGCCCCGGTAGGTGTTCTGTGCCCGACCTGCCGAAATGCCCTTTGACACGATGCGCGACTTGGTGCGCTTGCCAAGGTGGATCATCTTGGTCCCGGTGTCGGCCTGCTGGGCGTTGTTGGCGATGGCGATAGAGTAGAACTCGCCTTGGGAATCGTCCCCCCGCAGGATGCAGGACGGATATTTCCAGGTAATCGCCGACCCGGTTTCAACTTGCGTCCACATCACCTTGGCCCGGTCGCCCCGGCAGTCGGCGCGCTTGGTGACGAAGTTGTAGATGCCGCCACGGCCTTCCTCATCGCCCGGATACCAGTTCTGGACGGTGGAATACTTGATCTCGGCATCCTTCAGGATGACCAGTTCCACCACCGCCGCATGCAACTGGTGGGTGTCACGCTTGGGCGCGGTGCAGCCTTCCAGATAGCTGACGTAAGATCCTTCGTCGGCGATGATCAGGGTGCGTTCGAACTGGCCGGTGTTTTCGGCATTGATGCGGAAATAGGTCGAAAGCTCCATCGGGCAGCGCACGCCCTTGGGGATGTAGACGAACGACCCGTCGCTGAAAACGGCGCTGTTCAGCGTGGCAAAGAAGTTGTCCGACTGCGGCACAACGGTGCCGAGATACTGCTTCACCAGATCGGGATGCTCGCGCACGGCCTCACTGATCGAGCAGAAAATCACCCCCGCTTTGGCCAGTTCCGCCTTGAAAGTCGTGCCAAGGGATACAGAGTCAAAGACCGCGTCCACAGCCACGCGGCGAGGTTCAGCGTCACCTTCAACGCCGGCCAGAAGCATCTGTTCCTTAAGCGGAATCCCCAGCTTGGCATAGGTCGCGAGCAGCTTGGGGTCCACCTCATCCAGCGACTTCGGCTTGACCGCCATGCTTTTGGGTTTGGCGTAGTAATACTGGTCCTGGTAGTCGATCTTCGGGTAGCTGACCATTGCCCAGGTCGGCTCTTCCATCTTGACCCAGCGCCGGTAGGCCGTCAGGCGCCACTCCAGCATCCATTCGGGTTCTTCGTTCTTGGACGAGATCAGCCGCACGATATCTTCGGACACGCCCTTCGGGGCATAGTCCATCTCGATCTCGGTTTCCCAGCCGTGCTTGTACTTGCCCGCCATCGCCGCGACGGTTTCCACCGTTTCGCGGTCAACGCCATCACGCACCTCGGTGGCCTCGGCAGTTTTCAGCATGGCTGTCATCGCCTTCATCCTTCTCTCATGCGGCCCGCGTGCGGGCCCTTGCATAGGCAGCGGTCCACGCCTTGGCGAACCGCCCCACGTCATCCTTCGTCACCCCCGGGCCGATCGACACCCGGATTGCCTGTCCTGCCAGCGCCTCGTCCAACCCCATCGCCATCAGCACACGACTGGCGCGCACCTTGCCGCTGGAGCACGCGGACCCTGCCGACACCGCAAACCCCGCCAGATCCATCGCCATCACCTGCGTCTCACCCTTCCAGCCAGGTGCGATCAGGCACAGCGTGTTCGGCAAGCGTGCGACACCATTCCCGACTGAAATAGTTTCTTTCGCCGCAGCCGACAACTCTAATTCTAGAATATTTCTAAATTCGGCCACTTCATCCCAGACGCCATTGGCCAGATCCCGCGCCGCAGCCGCGGCTGCCGCCGCAAACCCGGCGATGCCGATCAGGTTTTCCGTCCCTGCCCGCCGCCCCATTTCCTGCCCGCCACCGCGCAAGTTGGCCGGCACGTCGACGCCCTGCCGCACCACCAGCGCACCGATGCCCTTCGGCCCGCCCAGCTTGTGCGCACTGACCAGCCCCATGTCGCAGCCCAGCCAGTTGAAGGCGAAAGGCACCTTGCCAAAGGCTTGCGTCAGATCACTGACCGCAAGCCCCATGGGCAGCGCCTGCATCACCCCCGTCTCGGAATTCGCCAGCTGGACCGCGCTGCGCCCCGGATCAGCTACGGCAACCGCCCCGAAAGCATCCACCGGCAGCACCCCATCACACCAGGCGCTGACCGCCTCATGCTCCACGCCCGCGCAAGACAGCCCCCGCCCCGCACAGGCCAGCGCCGCCGCCTCGGTGGCACCTGAGGTAAAGACGACATCCGCCCCCTCCGCCCCCAAAGCCGCCGCCACTTGCGCGCGCGCCCGCTCCATCATCGCCTTCGCGGCCCGCCCCTCGGCATGCACGGACGACGGATTCCCCACCACCTCCATCGCCGCCAGCATCGCGGCCTTTGCCTCGGCCCGCAGCGGCGTGGTCGCATTCCAGTCGAGGTACAGCCGGCTCACCGCACAGCCCTTTCACATTTGCAAAAATATCCCACGGGTGGTCCGGAGGGTGTGAAACCCTCCGGGGCCTGCCCAGAGCGCAGCGATCTCATTCCTCATCCACCACGCGGAACAGATGCGGCACCGCCGGGCAAGGCGTCAGATCGTTCTTCACCACATCCGACAACCTTACCTGATGCAGGAACACATAGACATTGGCCGACAGGCTTTCCCACAGCCGGTTGGTCAGGCTTTGCGCCCGGCTGCCCGATACACCACCGCTGACCCCCGCCCCGGTGTGCAGCGCGTCCACCGTCTCATCCACCGCTTCCATCACTTCGCTGATGCGGATCTGGTCCGGCGTCCGCGCCAGACGGTAGCCGCCCCCCGGCCCCCTAACCGCCTCAACCAGCCCTGCGCGGCGCAGCTTGACGAACAGCTGCTCCAGGTAGGGCAAGCTGATATCCTGCCGTTTCGAGATCGCGGCCAGCGACACATGCGCATCCGTCCGGGATGTCGCCTCGGCAAGTGCCAGGTCCGCAAGCGCCACCATCGCATAGCGTCCCTTGGTCGAAAGCTTCATCCTGCACCCTCCAACGGTGGCTTGACCGGGCGCAATCCGATTGACGCCGCGCCTTGGCGGCATTACCTGAATTCGACCCGGTAAACGGCGGCAACCTGCCGCCTTTAGAATGGTTCTATTTTAGTCGAGCGAAAGCGTCAATAAACTGCGCACGCTCCCCCATGAGATGAGGCCGATGCCCGAGGTTATCTTTGCCGGTCCTGACGGACGCCTGGAAGGCCGCTACCACCCGCAAAAGGAACGTGACGCGCCGATCGCCATCGTGTTGCATCCGCACCCCGCTTACGGCGGGACGATGAACAACAAGGTGGTGTATAACCTGCATTACGCCTTCTACAACCTTGGCTTCACGGTCCTGCGGTTCAACTTCCGTGGCGTCGGCCGCAGCCAGGGCGAATATGACCAGGGCATTGGCGAATTGTCCGATGCTGCCAGCGCGCTGGATTATCTGCAGGCGATGAACCAGAACGCCAAGCATTGCTGGGTCGCAGGGTTTTCCTTCGGCGCTTGGATCGGCATGCAGCTTCTGATGCGCCGGCCCGAGATCACCGGCTTCATCAGTGTCGCGCCGCCCGCGAACCTCTATGACTTCAGCTTCCTTGCCCCCTGCCCCTCCTCGGGCCTGATCATCAACGGCACCGCCGACAAGGTGGCGCCGCCCAAGGACACCCGGACCCTGGTGAACAAACTGCACGAACAGAAGGGCATCACCATCACCCATACCGAGGTTGAGGGTGCCGATCACTTCTTCAAGGACGAAGAGGCGCATATGAAACCGATGATCCAGACGGTTTCAGACTATGTGCGCCGGAGGATGACGGAGGTTTCGCGCTAAATGCCCGTTCTGCAGGATCTGGCCGACCAGTTGGCCGAAGACGTGCTTGCCGCCGAGACCGAGCTTGGCGACGACCGTTTCTATGAAAAGGTGTCAACCGTGCTGATGGCCGCCTCGCCCACTTTCCAAGAGGCCTATATCACCGCGATCCGCGTCCGCCTTGCCGAACGGCGCGGGCGGGCCTTCATGGAAAAGGCCCTCGCCGCCAAGCGGGGCCTGATCGAAGAGGAAGAGCCTGAGGTGCCACTCGATCTTGGCAGCACAGGGCATTGACTGCACGACTGGAGGCGCAGTTTGCGTTTCTGAATGAGGCGGACCGCCTGAAGTCCGTCCTGCGCGCCACGACCCTGGTTGACGGCTCACGTCCCGAAAACTCTGGCGAACACTCCTGGCACCTTGCGCTTTACGCGCTGGTGCTGGCCGATCAGGCCGCACCGGGCGTGGACATCAACCGCGTGATCCGGATGCTGTTGGTCCACGATCTGGTGGAGATTGACGTGGGCGACGTGCCGATCCACTCGGCCAACGGCCTTGCTCACGCCAGTGCCGCGACCTTGGCCGCCGAGGCCCGCGCCGCCGACCGCATCTTCGGCCTTCTGCCCCCCGACATTGGCGACAGCTTCCGCGCGCTGTGGGATGAGTTTGAGGCCGCCCAAACCCCGGACGCGATCTTTGCCAAATCCCTTGACCGCGTGCAGCCGGTGATGGCCAACCTGATGTCCGGCGGCGGGACCTGGACCACCTACAAGGTGACCTACGACCAGCTTGAGGCCCGCGTCGGGTCCAAGATCGCCAAAGGCGCGCCGGGGCTGTGGGAGTGGGTGCGCGAGAAAACCAGACCGTTTTTCGGCGGTTAGGCCAATCACCGATCTTCGGTATACAATTGCATACCGACCTTCCCCCACAACCAGTTTTCTGCTATGCAGCATCAGACCCGAATCCCCTGACCGGAGAGCCCCATGTCCAAGATCAAGGTAGCCAACCCCGTCGTCGAACTTGACGGCGACGAGATGACCCGGATCATCTGGGATTTCATCAAGCAAAAGCTGATCCTGCCCTACCTCGACATCGACCTGAAATACTATGACCTGTCGATCCAGGTCCGGGATGAGACGAACGACCAGATCACCATCGACGCGGCCCATGCGATCAAGAAGCACGGTGTCGGCGTCAAATGCGCGACCATCACCGCCGATGAAGGCCGGGTTGCCGAATTCGGCCTGAAACAGATGTGGAAATCGCCCAACGGCACGATCCGCAACATCCTTGGCGGTGTGATCTTCCGCCAGCCGATCATCTGCCGCAACGTGCCACGTCTGGTGCCGGGCTGGACCAAGCCCATCGTCGTCGGCCGCCACGCCTTTGGCGACCAGTACCGCGCGACCGACTTCCACTTTCCCGGTCCGGGCAAGCTGACGATGAAATTCGTCGGTACCGATGGCACGGTGATCGAGCGTGACGTTTATGACGCGCCATCGGCCGGGGTCTACATGGGCATGTATAACCTTGACGACAGCATCGCCGATTTCGCCCGCGCCTCGCTGAACTATGGGCTTAACCTTGGCTGGCCGGTTTACTTGTCCACCAAGAACACCATCCTGAAATACTACGATGGCCGCTTCAAAGAGCTGTTCCAGACCATCTATGAGGAAGAGTTCGAGGCAAAGTTCAAGAAGATGGGCATTCACTACGAACACCGCCTGATCGACGACATGGTAGCATCGGCGATGAAATGGTCGGGCGGCTATGTCTGGGCCTGCAAGAACTATGACGGAGATGTGCAGTCTGACACCGTGGCGCAGGGCTTTGGCTCGCTTGGTCTGATGACCTCGGTGCTTCTGACGCCCGATGGCAAGATCGTCGAGGCCGAGGCCGCCCATGGCACCGTCACCCGCCACTACCGTGAGCATCAGAAGGGCAAGGCGACCTCAACCAACTCCATCGCCTCGATCTACGCCTGGACGGGCGGTCTGAAGCACCGCGCCAAGCTGGACGGGAACGAGGCCCTGATGCGCTTTGCCTCCACGCTGGAAAAGGTCACCGTCGACGCGGTCGAAGATGGCTGGATGACCAAGGACCTGGCGCTCTTGGTGGGCCCCGACCAGAAATGGCTGACCACGATGGGGTATCTGGAAAAGGTCGATGAATATCTGAACAAGGCGCTGAAGGGCTAAGCCTGCTTCACCAGCTTCAGACGGGCGCGGGCTTCAGACGGGCGCGGGCTTCAGACGGGCGCGGGACTGTGTTCCGCGCTCTTCCATTTCGTAGAGTTGCGGCTGCTTTCTGAACCAGTCGCTCCAGGCTGCCGACTTGCCGATCCCGGCCTCGGCCTTGGATATCCCCATGGCCTTGGCCCGCTGCTGCCCAAGCGCGGAAAATGTTACCCAGCCGTCATTCGCCTTGCCTTCTTCTGCAATGAAACCGCGCATCCGTTGCTCAAATGGGGCTGCGACATCACCGGGCTTAACCTTTACCGGAAGAAGCACGAACTTGCGGCAGGCCTTGCGAAACTCCACCGGAGCTTTCTCTTCACCCACGCCTGTAACCGGCATACCCAATTCGGCCAACCGCAGGGCTACCAGGGCCATGTCGCGGTCCGAGGTGGCAATGACGATCTCGTCAACCTGACCCGTCAGCGCCAGTTCAAGCGCGTCCAGCGACAAAGCAAGATCAGCCGCATCCTTCTTTGGCGGGACATGCACCACCCGGAAGCCGGGGGCAGTCGTCCAACCCCCAAGGCGGGTCACCGCACCGAACACCCGCTTGACGCACAAAACGCCGGTCTTGGCCGCCGTCAGAATCAGGAACCCCGCCGTTTCGACCGAAAGGTTCTCGCCATCCACCAAGAGGGCCACGCGCGGTTCGTCCATCCGGTGTCGTCCTTGAAATTTGGGGCCATCATTCAACCACAAGGCGCACATTCGCCAAACCGCATTGCTCTGGCAAGGGATAGCTGATGCTTGCGGGATCGCGCCTTCATAAAGGTCATAGTAATTGAATTATATTATGTCAGCATATATGCCCTATCTATCGTCTAAGCCCTGAGGCCCGCATGACCGACCCGAACCGCCATAGTCCTGTGGAAGACGCGCAAGGCATCGCCTTTGGGGTCACGATGGCGGCTTTTGGCATGCATATCCTGACGCATATGGGCTTTGTCACCGGCCAGACCACCGGCATCGCCGTGCTTTTGGCCTATGTGACCGGCCTGCCCTTTCCGGCGGTGTATTTCGCGGTCACCCTGCCCTTCCTTGGCCTTGCCTGGCGGCGGCTTGGCGCGCGCTTTGCGCTCAAGACGCTGGTCACCACGGCGGCACTGTCGCTGCTGGTGGCCCTTCTGCCGGCTTGGGTTGACCTTGGCCGGATCGAGCCTGCCTTTGCCGCCATCCTGTTCGGTCTGCTGTTCGGCATCGCCGCCCTTGCCGCGATCCGGCACGGTGGCAGCTTTGGCGGGCTGTCGATCCTGTGGATTGAGCTTCAGGATCGCACCGGATTTCGCGCTGGCAGCGCGCAATTGCTGTCTGACGTGGCGATCTTCGGACTGGCGGCCTTTATCGTGCCCTTGGACACTCTGGCCTACAGCTTCCTTGGCGCGGCGGTGTTTTCCCTGTTCCTTGCGATCAACCACCGACGCGACCGTTATGTCGCCGTCTAAGGGGCTGGTCCCCGCTGCCCGCTTGGTCTAGCCCTCCGCGCATGACCGACCCTGCCAGACATACGCTGATCGAAGATGCCCAAGGCATCGCATACGGTGCCACGATGGCCGCCTTTGGCATCGTGATCCTGACCCATCTGGGCCTTGTCACCGGCCAGACCGCAGGCCTGGCCATCCTGATTTCCTACACCACGGGCTGGGGCTTTGGCCCGGTGTTCTTTGCCATCAACCTGCCGTTCTATGTGCTGGGCTACCTGCGCATGGGGTGGCAGTTCACTCTCAAGACCTTTGTTGCCGTGGCGCTGCTGTCCGCGCTTAGCCTGTGGTTGCCGGGGCAGATCAGCTTTGCCACCCTGAACCCCTGGGTCGGTGCGGTGCTGTTCGGGTTTCTGTCCGGCTCGGCACTGCTGGCGCTGTTTCGGCATGGGGCCAGCCTTGGCGGCATCGGCATCCTGGCGCTGATGCTGCAAGACCGGCTGGGTTGGCGCGCGGGCTGGGTGCAACTGGGCTTTGACGCGGTCCTGTTCGCGGTGGCCTTTGCGGTGATCGACACGCGGCTGGTCATCATCAGCGCATCGGGTGCGCTGGTGGTCAATCTGGTGATCGCCATCAACCACCGCCGCGACCGCTATGTCGCGACCTGACGCAGCCGCCGCACCCCCTCTGGCCAGCGGGCAGAAAACCCTGTAAGGCCGCGCCAACCCTATCCGGACTGGACCCCATGGAACTTCGCAACATCGCCATCATCGCCCACGTCGACCACGGCAAGACCACCCTTGTGGACGAACTTTTGAAGCAGTCGGGGGCATTCCGCGACAATCAGGCCGTTTCCGAACGGGCGATGGACAGCAACGACATCGAACGCGAACGCGGGATCACCATTCTTGCCAAGTGTACCAGCGTTGAATGGAACGGCGACCGCATCAACATCGTCGATACCCCCGGCCACGCCGATTTCGGTGGCGAGGTAGAGCGGATCTTGTCCATGGTCGACGGCGTGTGCCTGCTGGTTGACGCCGCCGAAGGCCCGATGCCGCAGACCAAGTTCGTGCTGGCCAAGGCGCTTGCCCTTGGTCTGCGCCCGATCGTGGTGCTGAACAAGGTCGACAAGGCCGACGCCGAACCCGACCGCGCCTTGAATGAGGTGTTTGACCTGTTCGCCAACCTTGGCGCCGATGATGACCAACTGGATTTCCCGCATGTCTACGCCTCGGGCCGGTCCGGCTGGGCGGACATGGAGCTTGATGGCCCGCGCAAGGACCTGTCGGCCCTGTTCGATCTGATCGTGCGCCACGTCCCCGCGCCGAAAGTGTTGTCGCGCACGGATGAGCCGTTTTCGATGCTGGCGACCACGCTGTCGGCGGACCCCTACCTTGGGCGCATCCTGACGGGCCGCGTCGAATCCGGCCGCATCGTCACCGGCACCACGTTGAAGTCCCTGTCGCGCACCGGCGAAAAGCTGGAGCAGTTCCGCGTGACCAAGATCCTTGCCTTCCGCGGCCTGACCCAGACCACGATTGACGAAGCCACCGCCGGCGACATCGTCACCCTTGCCGGCATGACCAAGGCCACCGTCGCCGACACCCTTTGCGCGATGGAGGTGGATACCGCCCTGCCCTCGCAGCCGATCGACCCGCCGACCATCACCGTGACTTTCGGCATCAACGACAGCCCCCTTGCAGGCCGTGACGGCAGCAAGGTCCAGTCCCGCGTGATCCGCGACCGTCTGATGAAAGAGGCCGAGGTCAACGTCGCCATCAAGATCGCCGACACCCCCGGCGGTGAGGCGTTTGAGGTTTCCTGTCGTGGTGAACTTCAGATGGGCGTGCTGATCGAAAACATGCGGCGTGAGGGGTTTGAGCTGTCAATCTCGCGCCCGCGGGTGATCTTTCAAGACGTTGACGGCGTGCGGAATGAACCGATCGAGGAAGTCACCATCGACGTGGATGATGACTACTCTGGCGCCGTGATCGACAAGCTGACCGGTGAGCGTAAGGGCGATCTGGTCGAGATGAAGCCTGCCGGCGTGGGCAAGACCCGGATCATCGCGCATGTGCCCTCACGCGGGCTGATCGGCTATCAGGGCCAGTTCCTGACCGACACGCGCGGCACAGGTGTGCTTAACCGCATCTTCCACGGCTGGGTGCCGCACAAGGGCCCGATCCAGGGCCGCCGTCAGGGCGTTCTGATCTCTACAGAAGCGGGCATTTCCGTCGCCTATGCCCTGTGGAACCTGGAAGATCGCGGCCGCATGTTCCTCGGCCCGCAGGAACAGGTCTATGTCGGCATGCTGATCGGCGAACATTCCCGCGAGAATGACCTTGAGGTGAACCCGCTGAAGGGCAAGAAGCTGACCAACGTCCGCGCTTCTGGCACGGATGAAGCGGTCCGCCTGACGCCGCATATCAAGATGAGCCTGGAAGAGGCGATTGCCTATATCGACGATGATGAACTGGTCGAGGTCACGCCCAAGATCATCCGTCTGCGCAAGCGCCTGCTGGACCCGAACGAACGCAAGCGCCAAAGCCGCAAGGACTAGCGCGCAAGGACTGAGACCTTTGGCTTGCCGCCCGGCCGTTCAGCCGGGTGGCAATCTGTCCAGCACGGTCAGACCATCGCCGTCGCGCCGGGTTACGATAATCTCACCCGACCGGGGAACGATGCCGGTCAGCGCGGTGATGTTGACCTGATGGGTCACGATCAGCACGCGCGCTTCCGGCGGCAGGCTGGCAAGGTGGTTCAGCACGTCTGCTGTCTGCCCGCCCGCTTTGGCGCGGTTTGAGAAAAACGAATTGGCCTGCGGAAACGGCGTGACCGGGCCAAGATCCATCAAGATGGCGGTCTCGGTCGTGCGGCACCATTCTGACGCCAGGATCTGGTCAAAGACCAACCCGGCTTGCGCCAGTCGCGCGCCGATGGCCCGCGCCTCCTGACGTCCGGCGTATGACAGGGTGCGCTGCGTGGTGCAGTCGCCCAGCCGCATGCCCGCAGGATCGCCGGTGCCGGGGGCTGTGGCGTGACGCATCAAGAGGACAGTGCCGGGCTGACCCGCAAGGGCCAGCGGATCGGCTGTCACCGGAAGGGTGCCCAGAAGAGCCAGCAAAAGGACAAGGGCGCGCATGACCAAAAGGTGGTTCGGCAACGGGCGCTGGCAAGCCCCTTCAGGCGGCGGCGGCAAGGCGGCAGGGCAGGAAATCTTCCACCGTGACCGTTTCCCCGTCAAAGGTGCAAAAGCTGTGGGGCGGCACTTCGTCCCAGCCGCCCTCACCCGCCTCCAGCGGTTCCGACACCACGGCCCGCCCGCCGCGCGTGTCCGACCAGCGGTGGTACAGCGACGGGGCAGCATCATCGGTCGCATATCGTACCGCGTAAAGCCTTTGCCCATCCGATAGCGCCGCCGTCATCCGCAGATGCGGCCCCTGCCCTTTGGCGCGCGCAAGACCGATGAACCGGGCCGCTGCCCGCTCCAACGCGCCGCGCGGGTCATCGTCCAAGCCTTCGGACAGGGCGACCAGAAACAGCGCTTCACTATCCGTAGCGCCCTTGCGGTGGGTGTAAAGGCTTTCGGGGATCATCATGTCGGCATCGCGACGGAAGGCGTCATAGCCGCCGACCTGGCCGTTGTGCATGAAACTCCACCGGCCATGGGTAAAGGGGTGGCAGTTGTTGCGGCTGGTGGCCGTGCCGGTACTGGCGCGGACATGGGCAAGGAAGAGGCCGCTTTGGACCTGAGCCGTCAGGCTGCGCAGGTTGGGGTCGCTCCACGCGGGCAGCACGTCGCGGAACAGGCCGGGCTCTGCCCTGGCGCCATACCAGGCAATGCCGAACCCATCGGCGTTGATCGCCGAATGGCACTGCGTGGCGCAATGGCTTTGGTGGATCAGGCTGTGGCCCGGACGGCTGATGATCTCCTCAAGGAAGATCGGCGCGCCGGTATACGCGGCCCAGCGGCACATCAGTGCACCGCCGAAAGGTGCTGTCTTGAAAGGTTCATCTGCCCGGACCTTCTTTTTTCTTCAGTCTAACAGATAACGCCGGGCCTGGCAGACAAAATCCAGCCATTTCCCTGTAATTTCAACGAAAAGCCTACTCGATTTCCTCAACCACCATCAGATCACGGGTGCTTGCGCCTTTTGCATGGGCAAGGGCGGCCTGATAGGCAGGCGAGTTGTAGCACCCCACCGCGGCCTCAAGGCTGGGAAAGCGCGCGACCACGTTGCGCGGGCGGTCGTTGCCTTCCAGTTGCACATAGCGGCCACCGCGCGCAAGAAAGACGCCGCCGTGGGCGGCAATGGCCTCGGTCGCACCTTTGGCATAGCGGGCATAGGCCTCGGTGTCGGTGACGTGAACATGGGCAATCCAGAGGGCGGCTGGCATGCTCAAACCTCCATCGCAGCTTCGGCCGCCTTGATCGCAGCCTCGGCCAGCGCAATGTCGGCCCCACCTGCTTGGGCAAGGTCAGGCCTGCCGCCGCCGCCCTTGCCGCCCATCGCCTCAGCCGCCGCTTTGACAAGGGTGACAGCCGAAAGCCTGTCTGTCAGATCAGCGGTCACACCTGCGGCAACGGCGGGCTTTGCCCCAGTGTCGGCGATCAAAAGAACAGCGCCAGAGCCGAGCCGGGCCTTCATTTCATCAATCAATGCGGGAAGGTCCTTGCCGGACACCCCCGAAAGCACCTGAGCAATGAACTTGATCCCGTTGATTTCCTTGGCTTCCGGTCCTGCAGCAGTCCCGCCCATGGCAACCTCGCGCCGCAGTTGCGCCACCTCATTCACAAGGGCCTTCCGTTCATCGAAAAGCGCCCGGATCCGGTCTGCAAGTTCGGACGGCGGGGCCTTGATGATCGCTGCAATATCGTTCAGCCGGGCGTCCTGCTGGCGCAGATGGTCCAGCGCCGCCTGACCCGTCAATGCCTCAATCCGCCGGACCCCAGCGCTGGAGGCGCTATCACCCAGCAGAACCATCGCCCCGATATCCCCGGTGCGCGCAACGTGGGTCCCGCCGCAAAGCTCCAACGAATAGGTCTTGCCATCCGCCCCCTTGGCCGACCCTTCCAGCACGCCCATCGACACCACACGCACCTCATCGCCGTACTTTTCACCGAACAGCGCCTGCGCACCGATGGCGCGGGCATCGTCAGGGGTCATGATGCGGGTGTCCACCGGTGCATTCTGGCGGATGAAGGCGTTCACCTCAGCCTCGACGGTTGCCAGATCGACGGCCGAGATCGCGGCACCGTGGCTGAAGTCAAAGCGCAGCCGGTCAGCAGCGTTCAGCGACCCGCGTTGCGCCACATGATCCCCCAGCGCACGGCGAAGCGCCTCGTGCAAAAGGTGTGTCGCCGAGTGGTTGGCACGGATCTGGGCGCGGCGGGTGTGGCTGACCTCCAGCTTGGCGGGCTGACCTTTCAGAAGATCACCTTCCAACACGCGGGCAACATGGATGAAAACGCCAGCGGCCTTTTTCACGTCCGTCACTTCGGCAAGGCCAGTTGCGGTGCGGATCAGACCGGCATCGCCGACCTGACCGCCGCTTTCGGCGTAGAACGGCGTCTGGTTGACCACGATCTGCACGGTCTCTCCAAGGGTCGCAGAGCCGACCGCCGCCCCGTCGCGGACCAGCGCATTGACCACGCCTTCGGCGGTTTCGGTGTCATAGCCAAGGAATTCGGTCACGCCATGCTCTTCGGCGATCTCATACCAGATCTTCGCATCCGCAGCCGAGCCGGTGCCGCTCCACGCTGCGCGGGCCTTGGTTTTCTGTTCCTGCATGGCGTGGTCAAAGCCGGCCACGTCCACAGCACGCCCCTTTTCGCGCAGCGCGTCCTGCGTCAGGTCCAGCGGGAAGCCGTAAGTGTCGTATAGCTTGAACGCCGCTGCCCCCGGCAAGGCGCCGCCTTCGGGCAGGCGGGCAAGTTCATCGTCCAGAAGCTTCAGCCCCCGGTCGAGGGTCTGCTTGAAGCGCGTCTCCTCCAGCCGCAGGGTTTCTTCGATCAACGATTGCGCGCGGCCAAGCTCGGGGTAGGCCGCCCCCATGCCGCGCACCAAGGCTGGCACAAGGCGGTGCATCACCGGGTCATGCGCGCCCAGCATATGTGCATGGCGCATCGCGCGGCGCATGATGCGGCGCAGGACATAGCCCCGGCCTTCGTTCGACGGCATCACCCCGTCGGCAATCAGGAAGCTGGTTGACCGCAGATGGTCCGCGATCACCCGGTGGTGGATTTTCCCCGGCCCATCGGGATCAGCACTGGTGGCGTGGGCCGAGGCCTCGATCAGGCTGCGCATCAGGTCGGTGTCGTAGTTGTCGTGCTTGCCTTGCAACAGCGCGCCGATCCGCTCCAGCCCCATGCCGGTGTCGATCGACTGCATCTCCAGCGGGACCAGACGGCCATCGGCGAACTGTTCGTTCTGCATGAAGACGTTGTTCCAGATCTCGATGAACCGGTCGCCGTCCTCATCCGCTGACCCCGGAGGGCCGCCCCAGATATGGTCGCCGTGGTCATAGAAAATCTCGGTGCAGGGGCCGCAGGGGCCGGTGGGACCCATGCGCCAGAAGTTGTCATCGGTGGCGATGCGGATGATCCGGCTGTCGGGCAGGCCTGCGACCTTTTTCCAGATCCCCGCCGCCTCATCATCGGTGTGGTAGATGGTGACCAGCAGCTTTTCGGGGTTCAGGCCGAAATCCTTGGTCAAAAGCTCCCAGGCGAAGGCGATGGCCTGATCCTTGAAGTAGTCGCCGAAGCTGAAATTGCCCAGCATTTCAAAGAAGGTATGGTGCCGAGCCGTGTAGCCGACGTTATCCAGATCGTTGTGCTTGCCACCCGCCCGCACGCATTTCTGTGCCGTGGTCGCGCGCTTGTAATCCCGCGTTTCCACCCCGGTGAACAGGTTCTTGAACTGCACCATACCGGAGTTTGCGAACATCAGCGTCGGGTCGTTGCGCGGCACGAGGGGCGAGCTATCCACCACCCGGTGGCCGTTGCGGCGAAAGAACTCAAGGTAGGTGGAGCGGATGTCGTTCAGTGACGCCATGACAGGCCCTTCCGGAAGGCAAAACAGGGGTTTCGCCTTCGTTTATCCCCCTGCGCGGGGGCTGTCCACCACAGGGGCCGCCTTGCGGGTCATACGGTTGCAAAAAAGGCCGGAAGCGGTGCTTCCGGCCTTGGTCGTTGCCTTTGCGGCTACGGATCACATGTCGACGACATCAGCCTCTTCGCCGCCCGACACATTGAAATCCAGCCCGTTGGCGCCACGGATCTTGTCTTCAATCTCCATCGCGACGGCGGGGTTCTGCTTCAGGAACTGTTTGGCGTTTTCGCGGCCCTGACCGATCCGTTCATCCCCGTAGGAATACCAGCTGCCTGACTTTTCCACCACGCCGGCCTTGACGCCAATATCAATCAGCTCCCCGGTTTTGGAGATGCCTTCGCCATACATGATGTCGAATTCCACCTGCTTGAAGGGCGGGGCGACCTTGTTCTTGACCACCTTCACGCGGGTCGAGTTGCCAACCACATCATCCTTTTCCTTGATCGATCCAATCCGGCGGATATCAAGGCGCACGGATGCGTAGAACTTCAGCGCATTGCCGCCGGTGGTGGTTTCGGGGCTGCCGAACATCACGCCAATCTTCATCCGGATCTGGTTGATGAAGATCACCATGCAGTTGCTGCGGCCAATGCTGGCGGTCAGCTTGCGCATGGCCTGGCTCATCAGACGGGCCTGCGACCCCATCTGCATATCGCCCATATCACCTTCAATCTCCGACTTCGGGACCAGTGCCGCGACAGAGTCGACCACCACAAGGCTGACCGCACCCGACCGCACCAGCGTATCGACAATCTCCAAAGCCTGTTCACCCGTATCGGGCTGCGAGATCAGGAGTTCGTCCAGATTGACGCCCAATTTCTTGGCGTATTGCGGGTCAAGCGCGTGTTCGGCATCGACAAAGGCGCAGACGCCGCCCTTTTTTTGCGCTTCGGCCACGACATGCAGCGTCAGCGTGGTCTTGCCCGAGGATTCCGGCCCGTAGATCTCAATGATCCGACCCTGCGGCAACCCGCCGATCCCCAAGGCAATGTCCAGACCCAGCGATCCGGTCGAGGTCGCCTCGATATCCATTGCCGGGCTGTCCGCGCCCAGCCGCATGATCGAACCCTTGCCGAACTGGCGTTCAATCTGCGCCAATGCGCTTTCCAGAGCCTTCGCCTTGTCCATGTCACGCTTCCCGTTGAGGTCGAGGAGGTTTGCCACCGCCGCCATATCCATGATCCTTATTTCATAGCCACCCGCAGGCGGCAATCCTGCCCAATGTTCCCCAAGTGTTCCCGTCTTATGAGACCAAAAGCAGAACATTTCAACCAAATTCTCTGCGTCCCAGCTTTTGCCTGCTTTGGTTAAGGGATAGTTTACGGGGATTGACGAAACCGGAGAAAACCGGTGTGAAACCGCGCATGACGTTGAAAAGGGGCAGGAATGCTGGTGTTCTGGGATCAAAGGTTGGCGTTTCTGGCCACGCCAAAGACGGGTTCGACGGCCATTGCAGCAGCGCTCGAATCGCTGGCGGCGGTGTCAATCCAGCGGCCACCGTTGTTGAAGCACACCACCGTCCACCGCTACCGCCGCTTTGTCGGGCCGTATCTGGAGGCTGCGTCGAAGGATACCTTCACCCTTGTCGCCCTGATGCGTGAGCCGCGCGATTGGCTGGGGTCATGGTACCGCTTTCGCCAGCGCGAGGAAACCGAGGCCGCGCGTGCAACTGCGGGCATGAGCTTTGATGACTTCGTGCAGGCGTGGTGTCAGGACCCCCGCCCCGCCTTTGCCGATGTCGGCAGCCAGGCCCGGTTCCTGCGGCCACGGCAAGGGGTCGGGGTAGACCGGCTTTTCCGCTATGAAGAGATCGACGGCTTTGTCGCCTTTCTGGAGGATCGCCTGGACTGCGAAGTGATCCTGCCAAGGCTCAACGTCTCGCCGGCAGGGGCCACGGACCTGTTGCCCGCGACCGAGGCGCTGCTGCATGAGGTGGCTGCAGAGGACTTCACGCTGTACCGGACGCTGCTTGGTTGAGGGCACAAGGTCTGAGCGTCCACTTGCCGATCTTGGCGGAAAGAAATGACAGGGCGCGGGTTTGAGGGTAGAAATCAGGTCAAGGGGCCACAGACCCCGTGAGGCATGAAAGGGCAGTGCGATGATGAACAGCAACATGACACGGCGCGGGCTGGTCCTTGGCGGGGCCGCGCTGAC